>NZ_JARLJK010000121.1:0-1505 GCF_031291215.1 Silvimonas sp. | reverse complement strand
GCGCAGGATTGGTGGAACGGGAACAACGCCTATTCGTCTTCCTGCTGCTCTCAGGGTGACGCTGTCACCGAAACCTACAACATGCTGTCATCGATGAACGCGGTCATGCCGACACCAGGCACAGGGGCAAGCGCCAGCACACCGCAAGAAGTCATGTTGTTAATCACCGACGGGGTATCTGACGAATTGATCAGTGGCAGCCGCACAAATCGTGAATTCAACGCGACCGACCTTGCCCAATGCACAAAAATAAAAGCGCGCGGCATCAAGATTGCCATCCTTTATACGTATTACGACCCGACTGTTATTTCCAACGACAGCTGGTCAGTCAGCAATGTAACACCTTATCTACCCAATGTTCTGCCCGCACTGCAATCGTGCGCCTCAAACGCTACCAACGGCTCTCCGCTGGTTTATACGGTACAGTCCAACCAAAGCATTGCGAGCGCTCTGCAATCGCTGTTCCAGTTGACCATCGAGAACGCGCACCTCGTTGGCTAAGGATGCTCGAGACCGTGGCCACAGGGCCCGGTCTCGTGCCGCCAGAGCATAAACACCGACACCAGTGCAGCGAGGCTGATCGCGCCAAAGAACAGCAGGATCACGTCATAGCCTTGCGGATGCGCAGGCCCCGCCCCGGCACGGTCGGCCAGCGCCCCGGCGATAAGGTTTGACGCAGCAATCCCCAGCGATTGAATCAAGGTGATCAGGCCAAGCGCCGTGCCCAGCCGTTCGCGCGGGACGATCATCGTCGTCGCCGGCCAGATCACCGCCGGCACCAGACCCCAGCTGATCCCCATCAGCACGGTCGAAATCCACGGATTGATATTGGTCAGCCCCAGCACGGCCAGCGTGACCGGCAAGAGCAGCGTGCCGAACACCAGCATCATCGCGCGGTTGCCAAAACGGTCGGCCAGCACGCCGAACAACGGCGTGGCAAAGATCGCGGCGGCAAACACCCCCGAATTGACCTGGCCTGCCGCCTGTAATGACAAGTGCTTGGCATGCTGAAAGTATTCGACCGCATAGGTCTGGCGAAAGGGAAAAAACACCGCCGCATAAAGCACATGGAGACCCAGAATGTACCAGAACGCCGCATCAAACCGCAGCCGCGCCAACCCGCGCGGCGTCGCCGGTGCAGCCCGTGCCGTCACCGGCAGAGCCGGGCGGCTCGGTTCGAGCGCGTAAAACACCAGCGCCGCCGCCAGGCCCAGCCCGGTAATCCCCGCCCCCAGCCACAAAGGCGGCTGCCATCCGGCATCATAAAGCGGCCGCGCCCAGGTCGACGAGGTGTTGCACAAAAACGATCCGACCCGCGCCAGCGACAGGAACAGCCCCGTGGCCAGCGCAATCCCGCTGCGCGGAAACCACAAGGCAAGCCCTGCGACCAGCGCCATGAAAATCGCCCCTTCGGCAATCCCGAAGATCAGCCGCCCCAGCCACATCACCCAATAGGGCGTACCGATCGCGGTCAGACAGGCGCCGACCACCCCGATCGCGGCGGT
>NZ_JARLJK010000120.1:0-1074 GCF_031291215.1 Silvimonas sp. | reverse complement strand
TTGCCCCGTGGTCCCGAAATCGCTTCCAGGGACCTTGGCCGCAGATGGTGTCCACCGGCTGCGCATTCCAGGGCCTTCCACACCACGCTCCTGCACACGGAACGATTGACGCACCGGCATACTTCTCCCTGGTCCATCCCGGTGCCCGCGCACCTTGTGCAGGTGGAATATGCCAGGAGTACGTTGTCAGATCTATTTTCAGACTGCATGGTGAATCTTTCCGGGGGCTTGTAAAGCCCCCAATGGTGCGTTTAAACGGCTATTTGTATTCGGGAAACTTATACACGGGCGCGGGAAGGCCAGCGCGTTCTTCTGTGACTTCCTGATCTATGACCATCATGGCCAGTTGCTGGGCTGTTTCAGCCAGGGCAGGGTTCGCCAGGATGGCCGAAACGTCGAGTGTGGCCAGTTCAACCGGGCCACCTGATGGACCACTCAGTGCAACGGACTGCTGTTGCAAACGCGGTAGGACGTAGGGCAGGCAATCACGCAGGCAGGTGCAGCGTAATTCGAGCGGGTTCTTCGTATCATGGCCGATCCGCAGGAGCGCTTCCAATGGGTGCAAGGACCGGCCCATTTCCTTCTCAAGGGCACTTACGATTTCCCACGCCATTCGGCGTTTGTTACTGATGGAACCTTTCGGACGGCCCACTGGACAGCCTGTGTTCTTCCTAGACATCGGTACCTCTCCGTTGATGCTGCAGCCCGCAGGGGGCACAGCGTGTGATGGGCAGCGGGGGACGCAGAGGCATCCACCCAGCCCGGTTAGAACCTGCTACGGCCACGTGCGGGCGCGTTCTTGCCGCAGGTAATTGCGGCTTTCAGCGGCCCGGAATCCGTCGCTGGGGTTGGCGCGTTATTCGTATCACGAATGTGTAACTTCGTGCTACTGTTTGGCTTATGTGCGCATTAACAACTATTAATAAATAAGTCCAATTTGCCCTTATGACGGTTGCAGCCGCAAGGGAACCGTCATGCGGCCCTAAACCGTCATACCGTAACAAACTGATTCTAAAGGTCCAATGACGGTTATGACGGTTATGACGGTATTTTCGGATAACCTGCGGGGTGTGA
>NZ_JARLJK010000119.1:0-55906 GCF_031291215.1 Silvimonas sp. | reverse complement strand
TCCCAAGCACTCACACTCATCGGCTGTAATTTGTTAAAGATCGTTTGCCACCAGACCCGGAAACCCTGCTAAACTCTTCGTTTTCGCCGTTTCGCTGTTGTGTCTGCAGCGGAGAAACCGAACTATACGGACCAGACCGGAACCCGTCAACACCTTCCCCCGCAATTTCTGCAATTTTCCCGCCAAGTGACTGATCGGCAAGCAATCTTTCGCAAAAACTTTTATTCCCCGCCCTAAACCCCCTCTTGTTACACCCGATTCCACCCTCATAATCTGTGTCATGTGGGGCGTTTTTCGCCCGAATTCGCGCGTTTCTGCGCACATATCATATATATAGATAAGGTTGTTCAGTCGATGCCTAAAGTCCTGATGTACAGCACCGGAGTGTGCCCTTACTGCGTAATGGCAGAACGTTTACTCGGCCAGCGCGGAGTCACCGAGATCGAGAAGGTTCGGGTTGATCTGGAAGCAGGTCGCAAAGAAGAGATGATGTCCCGCACCGGTCGGCGCACCGTGCCGCAAATTTATATCGGTGAGACTCACGTAGGCGGTTATGACGATCTGGCTGCGCTGGATCGCGCTGGCGGGCTGATGCCGTTACTGGCCGGCGAGCCGACATAGCACGCATATATATATGTGCATATATAAAGACAAACCCCGCAGTTGCGGGGTTTGTCTTTATATAACGTGTTGCACACGCTCTTTGGTCAGGAGGCGCCCAACTCACACGTGCCAGGAGCCCTTGATCCAGACCCAGCCACCATGGCCGTTGTATTGCCACACCCAATGGCCCGGCACCCAATAATGGCGCGGTGACGGCGCAACAGTAATCTGTTCAACGATGATTGGCGGCATCGGCGCTACAGCTTGTTCTATCCAGCGACCATGAACCCAGAACCAGTTATTGCCTTCCCATTTCCAGTGGCCAGGCACCCAGTTCCAGTCCGCGCCAGGCGAGCGCCCTTGATCTTCGCGAATAGGCGCAGGCATTTTGTGCACAACAGGCTGGGCGACAACTGTCTCTCGCACCACGACCTTCTCATGCGTGGCACAGCCAGAAAACGCCCCCTGAATACATGCAGCGACAACCGCCATTGTCAGTACCTGACCCATGCGATTGCCCTTAATGACCGAACCTGCTGTCGACTTCATATAGAAAACACTCCTCGCTACTTTCAATTGTTGTATAGGCGCAGTCGCTCGGGCGGCGAGTTCTTATATATAAGCCGCCCGCCATTACGCGACATTGCGACACAATCAACGCCAGCCGTAGCGTCGGGTTGACCCTGGGATGGGCCTGAGCCTGTAACCAATTGCATGGATCACACCAACATTGGCCGTTCATTGCCAATAGGGAACCTCCAGACATGGCGAGGAACCAACCACTTGTCATGCCAACGGGCGGCGCGCTGATCCGTCTCGCCGAATTGCTGCCCAATGCCCCCACTACACCCGGTGCATGTTGTAGCGATTCGTGCGATGATTTCGCCCGCGGGTGCGCTCGCACAGGTATCTATACATATATGTATTTTGATTTCGAATGATTTGAACGAGTGGCGCCAACCAGCGCAATACCAAGGAAGGGAATCGCGATGAGCGAAGAGAATCAAGAAGCGAAGCAACCGGTCTTCGCAATTCAGAAAGTGTACGTAAAAGATGTTTCGCTGGAATCGCCCAACAGCCCGCAAAGCTTCATGGAGCAAGAACAGCCGGAATTCAACGTACAGTTCCGCAATCAGGCGACCAGCTTTGATAACGGCTTTTACGAAGCCTCGCTGACCAGCACCGTGCAAGCCAAGGTTGGCGACAAGACCCTGTTCCTGGTTGAGATCACCCAGGCTGGTCTGTTCAGCATTGAAAACATTCCGGCAGAAGAACTTGATCCGCTGCTGGGCATTGGTTGCCCGAGCATCCTGTTCCCGTACCTGCGTGAAGCGGTGTCGGATCTGACCACTCGTGCCGGCTTCATGCCATTCTTGCTGCAGCCGATCAATTTTGAAGCAATCTATCTGCAACAACGCGCTCAGCAAGCTGCCGCACAAGACAATGCCGAAACACCTACAACCCACTAAGGCGTTGTGGATTACCGCACTGCTGGCAGCCATTGCCAGCAGTGCGGTACACGCGCTCGATATCCGTTCGGTTGCCCGTCATGGCGTGGTGCTTTACCAGGCACCGCAGGACAACAGTAAAAAGCTGTTCGTGGTCAGCCGCGATACTCCCCTCGAAGCCTTATCGGAAACCGACACCTGGGTACGTGTGCGGGATCGGGATGGCTTGCTGGCTTGGGTACACAAGGCAGATCTCTCTACCCGGCATTTTGTTCAGACAGTAAAAACGCTGGATGTCCGCCAGCGTGCAGATGCCGATTCACCCGTCTTGTTGCACGCCGACAAAGATGTCTTGCTGGAACTACTCGAGAACAATCACGCGGGCTGGCTCAAGGTCAAACATCGTGATGGCGTCATCGGTTATGTCCGGATCGAAGAGGTTTGGGGCGCATGAAGTTAGCAGTTTTAGGTGCAGGTGCCTGGGGCACCGCACTGGCTATCCGCTTTGCAGAGCAGCATCAGGTGGTGCTTTGGTCGCGCGACGTCGACCAGGCCGCAGAGATGTCCGCTGCCCGCAGCAACCCGCGCTATCTGCCGGGCATCATTTTCCCCGACAACCTGAGCATTCAGGCCGATTTTGGCCTCGCAGTCAGCGCAGCTGATCTGGTGCTGGTGGTTACGCCACTTTCCGGCTTGCGACCCACGCTCAAAGCCTTGCGCACACTGGATCATCGCGCGCCGGTGCTGTGGGCTTGCAAAGGTCTGGAAGCCGGGACGATGAAGTTCCCGCATCAGGTTGCCGAGGAAGAAATGGCCGCCGACGTGCCGCGCGGCATGTTATCCGGGCCCAGCTTTGCGCAAGAAGTTGCCAAAGGCCAACCTGCGGCTGTCACCATTGCCTCGACCGACAAAGCCTTTGCCCAGAATACGGTCAACGCCCTGAATACCAGCGTGTTGCGACTGTATGCCAGCGATGACTTGATCGGGGTGGAAATCGGCGCCGCAGTCAAAAACGTGCTGGCCATTGCCGCCGGGATTTGTGACGGCCTGTCGCTGGGCCTGAACGCACGCGCTGCGTTGCTGACTCGCGGGCTGGTTGAAATGGCCCGTTTTGGCGCGGCCTTGGGTGCAAAGCCAGAAACCTTTATGGGACTGGCGGGCATTGGCGATCTGTTACTGACTGCCACCGGCGATCTCTCGCGCAACCGGCGTGTCGGTTTGATGCTGGCGCAAGGCCTCAAGCTGGATGATGTCCTGAAAAACCTGGGGCACGTGGCAGAAGGCGTTCCGGCAGCACGCGAAGTTCTCAAACAGGCGCAAGCACTCGGGGTCGATATGCCGATTACCGAAGGCGTTTGCCGTTTGCTGTTTGAAAATGCGCAGGTCAAGGAAGTGCTCAGTACGTTGATGGAACGCGCTCCACGCATGGAAAACGGCCTTTAAGGCCGTTTTTTGTAGCTGAACATAACCATCAGCCGACCGTCATGCCAGCATCATCAACTTGCAACAAATCGTGAGTAGTTTCAGGGGGTTATTCTACCCCGGAGAACTACCATGTCAGACGCTACCACCGCTGATGCCGCTCTGGCTGGCAGCGGCCGCCTTCAGCTCGAAAAAAAGAATGGCCCGTTTGCAGTTCTGTTATTTCTGGTTCTTCTGGTAGCGGGCCTGGCTTTCACCACGGTCAGCCTGGTCAATGACATCGACACCACTGCCGCGCCGCTGGCCAGCTGGCTGCCGTATGGCTTGTTAGGCTTGGCACTGTTGATCGCGCTGGGCTTTGAATTCGTCAACGGCTTTCACGATACCGCCAACGCCGTCGCTACCGTCATCTACACCAACACTCTACCTGCCACTTTTGCGGTGGTCTGGTCTGGCTTCTTCAACTTTCTGGGGGTGCTGCTCTCGAGCGGCGCGGTGGCTTTCGGGATTATCTCGTTGCTGCCGGTTGAGTTGATTTTGCACGTCGGTAGCAACGCGGGCTTTGCCATGGTGTTTGCACTGCTGCTGGCCTCCATCATCTGGAATCTGGGCACTTGGGCGCTCGGCCTACCCGCATCCAGCTCGCACACCCTGATCGGCTCGATTATTGGTGTGGGTCTGGCTAATCAGTTAATGGCCTCGGGCGCGGCACATACCAGTGGCGTGGATTGGGGTCAGGCACTGAACGTCGGCAAGTCGTTGTTGCTGTCGCCCCTGGTTGGCTTTGCCTGCTCGGCCCTGCTGCTGATCATCCTCAAAAAGCTGGTTAAAGTGCCTGCACTGTACCAGGAACCGAAAAATGGCAAAGCACCGCCGTGGTGGATTCGTGGCCTGCTGGTGCTGACTTGTACCGGGGTAAGTTTTGCGCACGGCTCCAACGATGGCCAGAAAGGCATGGGCCTGATCATGCTGATCCTGATCGGCATCTTGCCGACTACCTACGCCTTGAACCGCGCCATGCCGACAAAAGACGTGCTGACTTTTGAAGCAGTGTCACAACAAGCGTCGCACACGCTGAGCCGTTATGCCCAGGCACCTGCAGCGGCGAATTTCCGCAATTCCGTTGAAACCTTTGTGCAATCCCACAAAATCCAGCCGGATACCGCAGCATCCGTAGCCGCACTCTCCGACGCTGTTTCCGCACAGATTGGCCAATACGATAATCTGCAGCAAGTGCCGCATAACGTGGTGCAGAACGTGCGCAATGACATATATCTGAACTCGGAAGCCTTGCGTGTGCTGCTCAAAGACGACAACAGCCCGATCAACGCTGCCGACAAGGCCGTGCTGACCAACTATCGCAAATCGCTGGATAGCGCGACCAAGTTCATCCCGACCTGGGTAAAAGTGGCCGTGGCGATTGCCTTGGGCCTGGGTACGCTGGTGGGTTGGAAACGCATTGTGGTCACTGTGGGCGAGAAGATTGGCAAGACCCACCTCACCTACGCCCAAGGTGCCAGTGCCGAACTGGTGGCGATGATGACCATTGGCGCAGCCGATGCCTATGGTTTGCCGGTCAGCACCACACACGTGTTGTCCTCCGGCGTGGCGGGCACGATGGCGGCCAATCACTCCGGCCTGCAGATGTCGACGGTGCGCAATTTGTTGATGGCCTGGGTGCTTACACTACCAGTGGCGATGCTGTTGTCTGGATCGCTGTACTGGTTGTTCAGCCGCTTTGCGCACTGAGTAGTAGCCTTCCCCTGCTCTGCGGTTGAGTTAAACCGACCGCAGAAAGGCGCGCTGTGCCGTGACGAACTCGTCCAGATGCGAGAGAAACGGCACATGCGCCGCCCCGCGATAGGTATGCAGCTGCGCACCTTTGATGGTTTGCTGCAGCCATTGTCCGGCGCTGAGTGGCGTCATGGCGTCGCGATCCCCGTATTGCAGCAGCACCGGTAAATCCAGCGCGCCCACTTTGTTGCGCAAATCGGTATCCCGCAAGATTTCCAGCCCGGCTTTGAGCGCCGCACTGTCTGGCTCGCCATGGCTGAAGAGGTCGTCCACCAGTTCACGGGCAATGGCCCGCGCCTCGCCACCACCCATGGTTTGCAGCGAAATAAAGCGTTTGAGTGTGCCTTTCCAGTCGCCGGAAAGATTATCGGTAAATTGCTGCAACACCGGCATCGGCGTGGCACCGGGCCAATCCGGGCGTTGGGCAAAGCTGGGCGATGAAGCCACCAAGGTGAGCGAGCGGATTTTCTCAGGTCGGGCCAATGCCCAGCTCGCCGCTGCAGCGCCGCCCAGCGACCAGCCCACCACATGCACCGGCCACGGAAAAGTCTCGTCAATGGCCTGAACAATGCGCTCCAGCGAGTACGGTTCAACCATCGCACTGGCGCCGCAACCTGGCAGATCAGCCAGATGGCAGGTGAAATCATCTGCCAGCTTTTCTGCCACACGCTTGAACACCATGCCGTTCATGGCCCAGCCATGCAGAAACACCACGTCGTCGCCGTGGCCGACGCTATCAAAATAAAGACTCAAGAGTTACTCCGTTTCAGTTACTGGCCGACTGCGCCAGCAACTCACACAAATCTGCGATCAGGTGTTCGACATCAGCGGTTTCATGCGCCGCCGACAAGGTGATACGCAAGCGCGGCGTCGGCACGGTGGGTGGCCGGATCGCCGCCACCCAGTGCCCGCGTTGTCGTAACGCGGCAGACAAGGCGAGCGCCGATTCGCTGTCTGGCATCGCCAGTGGCTGGATCGGCGTAGTCGAAGGCATCAGCGGATGACCCGCATCGGCCAGCGCATTACGCAGTAACTGGATGTGCCCGGTCAGACGCTCACGCCGCCAGTTCTCAGAAGAGATCACGTCCAGACTGGCGCTCACCGCCTCGGCAATTAATGCGGGTGCCGCCGTGGTGTAGATATATGGGCCTGCCATGTTGATCAAATAGTCGATCACCACTTGTTCGGCCGCGACAAACGCCCCGGCCACGCCCGCCGCTTTGCCCAAAGTAGCCAGATAGATAATGCGCGGCGAATCGATAGCCGCCTCTGCCAGTGAGCCGTGCCCGTCACCCAATACGCCAAAGCCGTGCGCGTCATCCACAAACAACCACGCGTCAAACTGTTCGGCCAGTGCCAGCAAATCTGCCAGCGGCGCGCAATCGCCATCCATGCTGAACACGGCGTCGACCACAATCAGCTTGCGTCGGGCAGTGGTGGTAGCCAGCAAGTGTTCCAGCGCAGCCAGGTCATTGTGCGGATAGCGTTTGAATGCCGCGCGAGATAACAAGCAGGCGTCGTTGAGTGACGCATGATTGAGCTTGTCGGCAAATACGGCGTCTTCACGCCCTACCAGGCCAGTGATCACACCCAGATTGCCCAGGTAACCCGTGGCAAACGTCAACGCGGCCGGTTTACCGACAAACGCCGCCAGTTTGTGTTCGCATTCTTCATGCGCGCTCTGGTGCCCACATACCAGATGGGACGCCCCGCTACCCACGCCCCAGCGCTGCGCTCCGGCCATGGCGGCCGCAATAATCTGCGGATGATTGGCCAGTCCGAGATAATCGTTGCTACAAAAATTGGCCAGCCGCTGGCCATCAACCTCAACGTACGGGCCTTGCGCGCTGGTTACAATCGGGCGCCGCCGATACAGATGCGCGGCACGGCGGGCAGCCAGATCGGCTTCGAGTTGGGAAAAAGGCATAACGGATGATCTCGGGATCAGATGCGCAGCACGCTGCGCCAAGGCACTCATTGTAAACGGGATAGTGCAGGAATCCGGCGGGACCAGCAGCGCTGGTTAAATGATCCAGTGCCACGCCGCAAACACGATCAATCCGCCACCAATGCCTGCCAGCAAATGCCGGGTGCGCCAGACGATCAAACCAGTCACCAACGCGCCCACCAATTGCGCGTTATGCCAGTCCAGATAAAGGTGCTCGTCTTTGAGCAGCACAATCGGCACCACGATGGCGGTGAGTACGGCGGTGGGCACAAACGCCAGCGCCTCTTTCACGCGGGCCGGGATATGCCCTTTACCCAGCCACAGTCCGGCACGCACCGGATAAGTTACTGCGGCCATACCCAGAATCAATAACAGGATATTCATCATTTTTTAGGTGACTCCATGCTGGCTACGCTCATGCCCGCGACGATGCCGGCAAAGGCGGCGGCCATTAGTCCCAGCTTGTAGGGCAGCCCGTTTGCCAGCAGCGCCACCGCACCCGCGCTGAGTGCCGCAGCCACCTGTGCGCGGCTTTTGAGCAAGGGCACCACAATGCCGACGAAGGTCGCCACCATGGCAAACTCCAGTCCCCAGTTGGCAATACCGGGAACACTGCGGCCAATCAAAATGCCGACGATGGTCCAGAACTGCCAGTTGCAATACATGGCCATCGCCGAACCGAGGTAATACGGGCCAATGCGCAATGGCTCGCCGCTATCGACTTTGTGATACACGATGGCAAAGGTTTCATCGGTCAGAAACCACGCCAGCAATGCGCGCCAGCGCTTGGGCAGCGCACTGATATGCGGCAGCAACGTGGCACTGTAAAGGGCGTGGCGCAGGTTGACGATCAAGGTGGTGGCGATAATCACCAGGCTCGACGCGCCGCTGGCCAGCAAAGTGACAGCCACAAACTGGCTAGAGCCACCGTACACCAGCAACGACATCAAAACAGTCGCCCACGGCGGCAAACCGGCAGTAGAGGCCAGCGTGCCAAAGATCACCCCGAAGGGTGCGGCGCCGACCAGCATGGGAATGGTATCGCGGGCGGCCTGCCAGAATCCGGCGGCCGGCGCGAGAGAGGTATCAGGGGATTTCGCGTTCATGGCCATATGATAAACGAGGCTCCCGCGCTTGCCTCGCCACAGTTGCGCCGAACTCTTGTATAAACAGTGCATAATTACGCACCGGTAAGTCACCCCCACGATCCATGCCCCACCAATCCCGCTGGTATCACCCCTTATGCATTGCACCGCGCTCGCTCAAACCCTGGTTGACCGAACGCGGCTCACTGACCGCGCGGTTGGTGGCGCACTTTCCAGGGTTTCATGTTCGCGTATTGCGCCAGATGCCCCGCTCCGTGCACCACGACGAACTACGTAGTCTGAAAATCCAGCGCCAGCAAAAAGCCATTACCCGCGATGTGGTGTTGATGAGTGGCGATCTGCCGCTGGTCTACGCCCATAGTGTGGCCACTCGCGCCGCCACTCGCCGTGGTTTTCGACGACTGCGCGGTATCGGCAACCGTTCGCTCGGTTCAATGTTGTTTGCTGACCCCACCATCCGGCGCAGCCCACTGGCTTGGCGCCGGGTGGATCGCCGTCATCCATTGTGGCAACAAGCCCAGGCTGCAGTCGGCCCGATGCCACCACGCTTGTGGGCGCGGCGCTCATTGTTTGCGACCGGCAATGATCTGCTGCTGGTAACAGAAGTATTTTTGCCTCCGGCTTTTGCCGTGCCCTCGGCAAACCCTCGCACACCGGGCTAACCGCCACGCTCTCGATAAAAAACCCCGGCCAGGTATCCCGCCGGGGTTTTTCATGGTCGGCCAAAAAAACCGCCGATATCGCCTTAATACGAGATCACATTGGTACCGGCATTGCCCAGCGCCAGCAAGCGATAGAAATCAAAGCTGAGCGAATGCAAATCCTGACTGGTGCCCGAACTGGAAGCCGTCCAGGCCGTGCCAGCGGGAGTGCCATTCAGCGTTACACCACCTGCACCCGCCGCAGCAAATTGTGAGCCATACACCACCGAATACAGGTTCTGATTGGTCGGCGACGATTGCTGTGCCCAAGTCACGCCATCCGCGCTTTGCATGATGGTACCGTTCGCGCCCACTGCCACGAACAAGGCATTACCAAAGGCAATGCTGTACAGATCGTTGGTGGTATTGGATGTCACCAGCGTCCACTGCCAACCATCGGTACTGGACAAGATCACGCCGCCAGAACCCACCGCGTAGAAGGTGCTGTTGGTGCTGTCATAAGTAATGCCATAAAGATTGGCAGTCGTTGGTGCGGGTTGAATCGTCCAGGTATAGGCGTTAGTGGAAGTCAGCACCGCACCGTTATCACCCACGGCCACGTAGTAGGTGCCATTGAACGAAATGGCTCGCAAATTGGCTGCGGTACCGGACGCTTGCACAGTCCAGGTGGCGGCATCCGGGCTGGTCACAATGGCACCGTTGGCGCCGACGGCCACAAATACATCGGCCAAAGCGGTGGTATAGGTTGCCGCGTACAAATCATTGGCCGTGCCAGAACTGCGCGCCGTCCAGTTGATGCCATCCGGGCTGGTATTGATCGCACCGCCCGCACCAACCGCTGCATACAGGTTAGTCCCCCAAGCTTGCCCATACTGATTGCCCGCCGAGAAGGCGTTGCCATTCAGCCAGGTATAGCCCGACGCTTGCGGTACCACCGTGACCGCAGCGGTGGCCGAACCCGCCGGGCCACTGTCTTTGGTCGCATTCATCAGGAACGAATAGGCACTGCCGTTCGTCAAGCTGGCCACCACGTAGGGCGAACTCACGCCAGACAGAATCATGTTGTGCGGCTGATCCAGCACGTTACTCACCGTTAGATTGCTGGTCATCGCGCCAAACAACCAATAGCTCAGGCCCGATTGCTGGTTCCAGGTCACGATGGCGGCGCCATCGGCAGCGGTCACACTAAAGCCGCTTGGGGCAGAGGGCGAAGAAGAAGAGGAAGTACCGTTGCAGGCAGCCAATGCAATACAGGCGCCCAGGGCAGCGCCCCAGCTATAAAACTTGTTCACGATGAGCGGATTCCATTCATGGATGGTTAGTCAGCATAAGCAGGCGGTCATCGGGGGAACCGGACCGGCCAGATCACGCTGGTTTTGTCTGTTCCGCACGCGTAGCGCGCGGGCTGGAGCTTTAACGCTTGATCCGGGCAACGGAATACAACGCGTTTGTATCTGGCTGACACATTGCACCGGCCTTTTCAGCCACGCCCGCTTTGCGGCACACTGCGCACTCAAAACTGCGCTATGAAAAAACATGACCACTACCGCTAAACCGTCGCGCCTGACGCTGTATCTCAAACTCACCCGCATGGATAAACCTATCGGCAGCCTGCTGCTGATGTGGCCGACCTTGTGGGGCTTGTGGTTTGCCGGTGCCGGCAAGCCCGATGTGCTGGTGGTAATCATCTTTATCATCGGTACCGTGCTGATGCGTTCGGCCGGTTGTGTGATCAACGACTACGCCGACCGCGACTTCGACGGCCATGTCGAGCGCACCAAAAACCGGCCCATGGCCGCAGGGCTGGTCAGCACGCGAGAGGCGCTGTGGCTGGCCACGATCCTGGCGCTACTGGCGTTTGCGCTGATTCTGCCGCTGAACGCGTTGACCAAATGGATGTCGCTGCCTGCGGTTTTTGTCGCGGCGAGCTATCCGTTTACCAAGCGTTTTCTGGCGATTCCGCAGGCTTATCTGGGCATTGCCTTCGGCTTTGGCATTCCCATGGCGTTTGCCGCGCTCACCAACAGCCTGCCGCCGCTGGCCTGGTTGCTGTTGCTGGCCAACGTGTTCTGGAGCGTGGCCTACGACACCGCCTACGCCATGACCGACCGCGCCGACGATCTGAAAATCGGCATCAAGACCTCCGCCATAACCTTTGGCCGGTTTGATGTGGCCGCGATCATGCTGTGTCACTTTGCCTTTCTGGGCCTGATGGCGGCGGGCGGCTGGCTGACGGGGCGCGGCGCTGTGTATCTGGCCGGTCTGGCGTTGGCCCTGGCGCTGATGCTGTTCGATCAATACCGCTTGATCCGCGAGCGCGACCCACAAAAATGCTTCAAGGCTTTCCTCAATAACAACCATATCGGCGCAGTGATCTTTGTGAGTCTGGTGCTCGACTACTGGTTGCACTGAATTGCGTCTTGATCCGCGCCAGGTTGCGCTGACTCTTTCTGATCTGGAATCCGGCACCCCGCGCCAGTGGTACTGGCTGGAAATCGCCGCGCTGTACCCCAAGGCAGGGCAGGCATCCAGCCGCTTCGGTCTGGCTTTGCTACGCCGTTTCGGGCCAGCGGTGTGTTGGCGACTGTTGCAGCAAAGCGGTGTCGATGGGACCGCGCTGTATGCGCCGCAAGTCCAGACCTTGCAACGGCGCTCACGGCAGACGTTGCAAGACGCCGCCCTGTTTACCGCCACCTTGCCATTGCTGCTGGCCGGGTTTCAGCGCTTGCCCGCCACCATTACTTTTGTACTGTGGCTAGGCGTGTTTCTGGGCAGCGTATGGCAAGCCGGGGCGGTGTTGCGGCAAATCCAGCCGCCCGCCATTGCAGAGCCCATTAACGACGATGAAGTGCTGGATGAAGAAGCGGGTCCGGAAGACGTAGTGGGCTTGCAAGCCATGCTGGTCGCGGTCGGGATATCTGTTCAACAGGCCGGGCAACTGATCACCCAATTGCACACCGACCCGGTACTGGCCCTGCCCGCGCTTAATACCCTGTTGCCCAATCTGCCGCCGCCCACACCTGGCCGCCGTGAACATCTGCTGGTCGCTTTGCGCGCCTGGCTCACCGTTCTGTTGCCGGTGACGCTGGCGTTTGGCTGGTTGCCCCTGCTGGCAGGACTGGCGTTGTGTGTGGTGTGGAGCAGCGCAATCATTTGGCTCTCCGGTCGCCACCGCGCGGCGGCGCTGGTCGTCGTGAGCGGGTTGATGTCATATGGCTTTGGGCGTTTGTGCCACTGGTTATGAACTGCGGGCATTTGTCCGCCTGTCTTGCCCGATAGCCCCTGTGCTAAAATCCCCGGCTATTCTATTAACCGAATTCAGGAACCTGCATCATGGCCGGCCATAGCAAATGGGCGAATATTCAACACCGTAAAGGCCGCCAGGACGCCAAGCGCGGCCAGGTTTTCACGCGACTGATCAAGGAAATCACCGTTGCCGCCAAAATGGGCGGAGGTGATGCCAACATGAACCCGCGCCTGCGTCTGGCTATCGACAAGGGTCTGGCGGCAAATATGCCCAAGGACAACATCCAGCGCGCAGTGGATCGGGGCACGGGTAATCTGGAAGGCGTGGATTACGCCGAAACCCGCTACGAAGGCTATGGCATTGGCGGCGCGGCGGTGATGGTCGATTGCCTGACTGACAACAAAGTGCGGACCGTGGCCGATGTGCGTCATGCTTTTGCCAAGTACGGCGGCAATATGGGTTCGGATGGCTGTGTGGCATTCCAGTTCAAGCATTGCGGTTATCTGATCTACGCGCCGGGTACGAACGAAGACGCACTGATGGAAGCGGCGCTGGAAGCAGGCGCCGAAGACGTGGTCACCAACGAAGACGGCTCGATTGAAGTCATCACCCCGCCGTACGAGTTTGTTGGCATCAAGGAAACACTGGAAGCCGCTGGCTTCAAGGCCGAGATCGGCGAAGTGTCGATGAAGCCGCAGGCCGAAACCGAATTGACCGGCGACGACAGCATCAAGATGCAAAAACTGATTGATGCGCTGGAAAGCCTGGATGACGTGCAAGAGGTGTACACCACCGCCGTCATGGATGAGGAAGAGTAAGCCAGTCTGTCCTTTCGACAACCCCGAAGCCCGCGCCGATCAAAATGCGGGCTTTTTCATGCCCACCGTGGGTAGAAAAGGCGTGAATTGATCGAATCGGCACCAAAATTGACGACAGCAGAACCAAGCCCAGGATCGCGGCGGTTGATACTGGATGCGTGTTCAATCCATCGGCGAGGAGCCTGTCATGTTCAAGCGTATTGTGCCGTTTGTGTTTTTCTTCAGCGCCATGGGCAGCGCTTTTGCAGCGGATTTTGAAGTCCATAGCGACGACCTCAAAACCGGCGTATTCAACCAGACCCAAATCGCCAACGGCTTCGGTTGCCAGGGCGGCAATGTCTCACCCCAAATTGCCTGGAGCGGTGCCCCGGCAGGCACCAAAAGTTTTCTGATCACCATGTACGATCCGGATGCGCCGACCGGTTCTGGCTTCTGGCATTGGATACTGGCCAACGTGCCAGCCAACACGCAATCGCTGCCGCGCGGTGCGGGGAACGACAGCAACCAGTTGCCAGCAGGCACGCTGCAGATCAGCAATGACACCGGCAAGCCAGGTTATCTCGGCCCCTGCCCGCCCACCGGCGAGACTCACCGTTATCAGATTTCCGTGATCGCCCTGAAAGTCGATAAACTGGATATCGACCCGCAGGCCACTCCGGCAGTGACCGGCTTTACCGCCCATTTTCAGACGCTGGGTAAAGCCACAATGACAGCCCGCTTCGGGCGTTAACACTGGAAGACCGCCTTGTTCGCCCGCGCCGCCAGATCACACTGAACTGGCGGCGCGTTTGCCAACCCGTTCTGGAATCCGCATGAGCCGCACGATTTTTGCCCGCCCCGGCATTGGCGCCACCGCCCGTATCCTGCAGCATGGGGAGCAGGAGATGGTGCGCATGCCCATGGATCATGCGGTGCTGATCATGGTGCGCCAGGGTTCCAAGATTTTGCGCTGGCAAGGGCGCGAATGCCTGATCAAGCAAGGTGAAGCGGTCGCCATTGCCGCAGGACAAGTACTCGACGTCACCAATCTGCGCCCGCATGAGGGTGTTTACGAATCGGTCTGGTTGAATTGGCAACCGGAGTTAATCGAACAATACGCAGCCGATTACGGTCATGCCCGCGATTACGTGCGGGATGTTTTGCCAATCGGGACACTGCCAGCGGCATTCAATCTGGCTTATGACGGCGCGCTGGCCGCCTTGAGTGACGCCCACAATGTACCCGATGCCATCGCCCGGCATCGACTGACCGAAATGCTGCTCTGGCTGGCTGGGCAAGGCGTGCATTTTCGGCCTGGCACGCCGGTCACTTTGCATAGCCGCATCCGCGGTCTGATCGCCGCTGCGCCCGCTGATGCGTGGAACGGGCCAGCCCTGGCAGCGCAATTGGCCATGAGTGAAGCCACTCTGCGGCGCAGACTGGCTGGCGAGGGCATGTCATTGAGCGAGTTACTGATTGATGTGCGCATGTCTTATGCGCTGACCTTGCTGCAATCAACCGATCGCCCGGTGTCACAGATTGCGCTCGATGCCGGTTACGAATCGCCTTCGCGCTTTGCCATTCGTTTTCGCAAACGCTTTGGCTTTGCACCGACGGCAATTCGCGGCCATCAACGGACTTTTGCCACGGGCGCTGTCATCGCATAAAGATTGCGATAAATCCTGCCACTGATTGCGAGCGCTGCAATTGGGCAAACCACAGCCTCATGCTATAAACCTGCGCAAGACCTTTTCTGGCTGCGCTCATGCCGCAACGCTCTGCTTTTGTTTTTATTCTGGTTTTTCTGACGGCGCTGATCGCAGCCGACTACGGCGGCTGGCGGTTGACCCGACCAGTGGATCATTGGGTGAACGACCGTTTACTGGCCCGTCACGCGCCGCTGCACGCGCCATCTGCCGATATCGTCATCATTGATATCGACCAGAAAAGCCTGACCGCACTGATAGACGAAGCCGGTAGCTGGCCGTGGCCGCGTGCCATGCATGCCGAATTGCTGGATGCGCTAGCCCGGCAACAGCCCAAAGCCGTGGTGTTCGATTTGATGTTCAACGAGCCCGATACCTTTCGCGCCGACAGCGACAAACTATTTCAGGACACGGCGCGTCAACATGCCGACGTGTTGTATCTGCCCAGCGTGCAACTGGCTGATGGCACAGGCCCGTTGTTGCGTAACCTGCCGCCTTCTCTTGGCCTGATCAAAACGCCAACGGCCAATCTGAATGTCAGCTTGCCGCTATTGCTGCCGTGGGCCATGCCGCAAGAAACCTGGCGTGGCGGGCTGATCAATTTTCTGGCTGATAATGACGGCGTTGGCCGCAACTACTTGCTGCGCCGCAACTTCGAAGGCTGGCAGATTCCTGCGCTGGCCGGGCAACTGGCAGCAGATCAGCATTGGCAAATCCCGCCGCAAGATCGCATCACGCTGAACTGGACAGCGCCACATCGGCGAATCAGCTTTAGCGACTTTTATCTGGATTTCAACAGCGAACACCCCAAGCGCGCCAGCAATGAATTTGCCGGCAAGATCATCCTGATCGGCACCGCCGCGCCTGGTCTGCAAGACTTGCGCCCGACGCCCATTGCGGCCGCGTATCCCGGCGTAGAGATTCTCGCCACCGCCATCGACAACCTGCAGCATGGCGACTGGCTGCGTAGACCGCACCACGTCTGGTTCGGCTTGTGGGCGCTGGCTTTGTGCGGCTTGCTGGTGCTCGGTTTCTGGCGCGGTATCAACATGCTTTGGCTAGGCGTGACACTGATCATCACCAGCGTTCTGAGCGTTGTTGCTGGCTGGCTGGCGCTCGGGCAAAACTGGCTACTTCCGCTGTATGGCCCGCTGGCTTGGGGCTGGCTCTGCTATTGGCTGTGCGCATTGCAAGCCTGGTTATCTGAAAAGCGCCGCCGCGAGCGCGCCATGCAGATGTTTGGACGCTTTCTGGACCCGCGCGTGGCCCGGTCGCTGGTCGATAGCGCTGATCTGGCCGTGGGCCAGCGTGCCCACAGCCAGCAGATTACCGTGCTGTTTTCGGATATTCGCGGCTTTACCAGTTTGTCCGAGGCGCACCCGCCAGAATTTGTGGTCGATTTGCTCAACCGCTACTTCACCCGCCAGGTCGCCGTCATTTTCAAGCACGGTGGCACGCTGGATAAATTCATTGGCGACTGCATCATGGCATTCTGGGGTGCACCGACTGATGATCCAGACCACGCCCGTCACGCCGTCGCCGCCGCACTGGAAATGGCTGCGGAACTTGCGGCATTCAAACAGACACTGAGTGAACTGAATCATCTGAATACGGAGTTTGATGTCGGTATCGGCATCCACACCGGCACCGCAGTGGTAGGGTTCATCGGCGCACCGTCACGGCTGGATTACACAGTGATTGGCGATACCGTGAATCTGGCCAGCCGCATTGAAAGCCAGACCAAAGGTATCGCCCGGATTCTGGTTTCAGACGCCACCCGTCAGGCGTGCGGCGATGCGTTCGGATTTGTAGATTGTGGAAGTCACCACGTCAAAGGCCGTGAACAAGCCGTACAGTTGTTCGAGCCCAAGGAAAAATAATGAAAACACCCGTCAACCGTTATCGCTCAATCTTTAGTGTGCTGCTGCTATGTACCGCTGCGCTGGTCCATGCCGAAAGTGGCACACTGATTCGCCAATCCGATCTGAAACAAAAACCGTTTCTGGATGCAGCCACCGTCACTCGCGTGTCCGTCGGCAGTAGCGTCACAGTTACCGGCCGCCAGGGCGCATGGATGCAGGTGAAAACTACATCTGGCCAGAGCGGCTGGGTCAAGCTGCTGAATGTGCGCACTTCGTCTGGCACGGCCAGCAGCGGCTCCACGCTGGGCACGCTGGCCAAGGTGATTACCACCGGTTCATCCGGCACGACCGTCACTACCGGGGTGAAGGGTCTGACCAGCCCGGAGGTGACTTCCACTCACCCCAATCCGCAGGAACTGAACAAGCTCAACGGTTACGCCGTCAGCAGCAGCAAGGCCGCGCAAGCCGCCCGCGCGGCGAATCTGACCAGCAAATCGGTACCGTATATTGACCCGACCACGGCAGCGACCACCGGCAATGCACCAGCACGCGGAGGTAACTGACATGCGCAGCCATATTCGTCGTTTCTTCGTCGTCGCCCCGCTGTGCGTCTGGTTTTTGGCACAGCCCGCTGCGGCACTGGATCTGAATAACCTTTTCAATCAGCTCAACAACAATCCCGACCTGGTCAACGCCATTGGCAGCACGGTCAAAAACCTGAGCGACGCCAACCGCACTATCGGCCCCAAAGAGGAACAGGAAATCGGCAACGGACTGGCCTCGAACATGCTCGGCGCCGCTCCGCTGGTGGCCGATGCCTCGCTGCAACGTTATGTGAACGATGTCGGCGTGTGGGTGGCCAGCCAGAGTGAGGCTGTGGGCGTGAACTGGCGCTTTGGGGTGATCGACACCAACACCATCAACAGCTTTGCCATGCCGGGCGGCATTGTGTTCATCACCAGGGGCTTGCTGGCACAGATGCACAGCGAAGCCGAACTGGCTTGCGTGCTGGGACACGAAACCACGCACGTGCTACGCCATCATCATGTGCGCGCCATTCAGTCTGGGGCTGGGAAAGATGCGCTGGGCAATGCCTTGCAAGGCGTGGTCGCCTACAAGGGCAATCAGCAAGCGCAGCAGATCGGTGCCAATCTGGCTTCCGGGTTTTCTGAAGTCTATGTGCGCGGGCTGGATAAAGACGACGAATTTGCCGCCGACATCACCGGCATGGTGTTGTGTGCCCGCGCCGGTTACAACCCCTACGCCCTGCCCGCCGTGCTGCAAACGCTGGACGCCTTGAACCCGCAAGACAGCAATCTGCAGTTGATGTTCAGCACCCACCCCAGCCCGCGCGCGCGGCTGGACAAGATTGATCAGGTGGTCGGTGACCGGCTGGAACCCTGGGCCAGCGGCACCGAGAACACCTCGCGGTTCAATGCGATTGCGGCAAAGTATGGCGTGAAGACAGCACCGTAGCCGCTGGTAGCCCGCTGGCATTGGGTCCAATCATGACGGCGGGTGGTCACCGTATGTCCTGTTTCCTCCAGGCACCGCGCCGGCGCTGGCTATGCTTGAAGCCACCGCCGTCCCGCCACTTTGGGCCACCGGTTCCATTAGACGGCCAGCAAGGAGCTCAATTCATGTCGCAATCCACCTCTAATAACCGCCGCATCTTGCTGGCCTCGCGCCCGCATGGCTTACCGGTCGCAGCCAATTTTGATGTGGTCTCCAGCGCAATCCCGACACCGGCTACCAACGAAGTTTTGCTGCGCACGGTGTATCTGTCGCTCGACCCCTATATGCGCGGCCGGATGAGCGACGCGCCGTCGTACTCTCCACCGGTACAAATTGGCGAAGTGATGGTAGGCGGCGCAGTGAGTCGGGTAGTAACTTCAAGTCACCCTGACTTTGCACCCGGCGACTGGGTGCTGGGCTACACCGGCTGGCAGGATTACAGCGTGGCCAATGGTAAAGCGCTGGTGAAACTGGATGGCAAATTGCCGCCGTCGTGGGCCTTGGGCGTGTTGGGGATGCCCGGATTTACTGCCTACATGGGCTTGCTCGATATCGGCCAGCCCAAAGCGGGCGAGACCGTGGTGGTTGCAGCGGCCTCTGGCGCAGTCGGCTCAGTGGTCGGGCAGATTGCCAGGCTCAAAGGTTGTCGCATTGTCGGCATTGCCGGTGGCGCCGAAAAATGTCGCTATGTAGCCGAAGAACTGGGCTTTGACGCATGTATTGATCATCGTTCTTCCGATATGGCGCAGCAGCTGGCCGCCGCCTGCCCCAAAGGCATTGATGTTTATTTCGAGAACGTGGGCGGCGCGGTGCTGGATGCCGTGTTGCCGCTGCTCAATACCGGCGCTCGCGTGCCAGTGTGCGGCTTGATCGCCAACTACAACGCCACCAACCTGCCCGATGGCCCGGATCGTCTGGGTCTGTTGATGGGCACTATTCTGAAGAAACGCATGAAGATGCAGGGTTTCATCATTTTTGATGATTACGGCCATCGCATCGGCGAATTCCAGCAGCAAATGGGCGCGTGGCTGCAGGAAGGCAAAATCAAATATCGCGAAGACGTGGTCGACGGACTGGAAAATGCGCCGCAGGCATTTATCGGGCTACTGCAGGGCAAGAACAACGGCAAGCTGGTGATTCGCGTCGGCGCAGACTAACGCTTAAGCCAGACTTATCCTGCAGCCATCACCTTGGTTCTGCACGGTAGTCCTAAGCCGGGTCGCCTTAAAAGCCACCCGGTTTCATTTGCATGGCCAAGTTCAAAGTGTCTCATCAGTCCTCGCCACGGCGAGTCTCAGGCGCTTTCGCTGAGATTGAGCACAATCAGGCTGGCAATCGCCAGACCTAGCCCCAGCAATTTGACCGATGACACGGATTCGCCAAACCAGGTAATCCCCACCACCGCCGTCAACGCGGTGCAGGCGCCAGCCCACACGGCATAAGCGAGGCCAATTTCCAGTTGTTTGGTGGAAAGCGCCATCAGCCAGATCGCGCTGAGGTAGCAGGCAATGGTGATTGCCGTGGGCAGCGGGCGGGAAAAGCCAGCGGAAAACTTGAGCCCAACGGTGCCTATCACTTCGGCAAAGATGCTGAGCCCCAGAAAAATCCAGGCAGGTTTGATAGCAGGCATGCAGATCCTCACAACCCAATGTTTATACCGAACATTGAGAGCAGGAGAGCAGCGGTACCCAGACGGCATAACGGTATGTCATCCAGACCGGGAACACAAGTTGAGGCAGATGCGCACACCCAAGCGACCAGGCCTGTAGCATCGACCCTGGCCCGTCATCGCCAAAACCTTACACAAACTCAATCCTTGTAAGCACAGATTCATGGCTGAAAACCGCCACGGTTTCTGAAGCAACAACATGCCAAGGTAGCATGCACGTCCCCTGCCGACGGCCGATTATTAAAATCAGCGCAACAACGTGGAAAATGCAAATAGACGCAATCAAAGTCCGCTTCTTTCAAGACCAAGTGGGCCTTGTCTTTTTGCCGCGAACCTGATGCCAGCAATGCTAATTTTCACAGCCCTGCTGCGTTATCTGCATGAAACCTGGCAATGGAACAACACGAGAATGAGGTCGTTGAAACCAGAAAACCAATTCAAATACAAATCTGACTTTTAAAAAAAAGATGTATTGCCGATTAAGAAAACATCCAGCGAAGGGCTATTTTCAGCCAGCTTTGCTTTTGGTTCTTCATAAAAAAAGCAGTTGTACAAAATAATAACCCGCCCCCAAATTGTCTGAAAACGAATCGCAGCCTCGATTCTGGATTGTTGCAGATGAAACCCTAAGTTTCTTATAAGTAAAGTGAAACGAAATTAACATGTAAGCAAAATAGTATTTTTCGCTTTTCACCCTGAGCGAATTACATGAAACTTCTTCACTTCACCTGGGTACCTGTGCTGGCCGCCCTGCTTGCTGGCTGCGGCGGTTCTTCTGACAGTTCGAGCACTCCCACTCCGACGCCTACACCGGCCCCGACGCCAGCGCCGGTTGCAGTTGGCCCGACTGCAAAGCGAGTCTTGCTGATCAGCATCGATGGCATGCATCAACAAGATCTGAGCGTTTGCGTGGCCAACGGCGGTTGCCCCAATCTGGCGACGCTGGCGCAAACCGGCGTGACGTATACCGGTGCAACCACACCGGGCTTGTCGGATTCTTTCCCGGGTCTGGCCGCGCAACTCACTGGCGGTTCGCCCAAGACCGCAGGCTTGTTCTACGACGTGTCTTATGACCGCACGCTGTACGCCCCAGGCGACGCCACCTGTACCGGCGCTCAAGGCTGGAACGTGGTGTTTGATGAAACGACAGGTGTTGATGCGTTGAATGGCGGCGCACTGGTGCACATTGATGGCGGTGGCTCGTTCAACCCGCAGGCGATCCCGCATCAGAAGCTCAATGGCGTATGCGTGCCGGTTTATCCGCATAACTACATCAAAACCAATACCATTTTTGAAGTGGTCAAAGCCAACCTGGCTGGCTCGCGTACGGCATGGGCAGACAAGCATGCCTGGGGTTATGACTGGGTGAATGGTCCTTCCGGCAAGGGTGTGGATGATCTGGCCCGCACGGAGATCAACTCTACCGATGCCGCTACCGGTACGGATTACACCGACGTCTATACCCACACCGAAACCTTCGACAATCTGCACGTGCAGGCCATCATCAACCAGATTGACGGGAAAGACTCCACCGGCGCTGCAGCCAGCGTGCCGACGCTGTTCGGCACCAATTTCCAGACTTTGAGCGTGGCACAGAAAGCAACGCGGGCCAGCGGCGGCGGTTATACCGACGCGGTCTTCACCCCGGGCCCGCAAGTCAGCGCAGCCATCAAGTATGTGGATGCCGCGCTGGGCAAGATGGTGGCAGAACTCAAGGCGCAGAACCTGTATTCATCGACCTTGATTGTGGTGTCCGCCAAGCATGGCCAGTCGCCTTCCGATCATTCCTTGCTGATCAAGAATGGCGATACGTTGAGCGCCTTGCTCCAGGCAAACAATTATCTGGATTCGACCGGGCACTTTGGCCAGAACGCCACCACCAGCGGCAGCCTGAATGATGGCACCGGCTTGTCCGGCACTGGCATGGTACAAGACGATGATGTCGGCCTGATCTGGCTGCATGACCAGTCACAACTGCCCGCCGTGCTGGCTACCTTGCAGGCCAATAACGGTTGTACCGGCACCGGCATCTGCGCCAACAACGCCCAGGCTTATATCTTGTCGGGCTCGCAACTGGCGGCAGAATTTGGCGACCCGGCACAAGGCCGTACGCCAGATATCATCGTGCAACCTAATCCGGGCGTCATTTACACCAGCAGCACCAAGAAAGATGCCGAACACGGTGGCAACGCGCCAGACGACAGCCACGTAGCGCTGCTGGTTTCCTACCCGACATTGACCGGGCAGACCAACACCACGGCGGTTGGGACCACGCAGATTGCCCCGACCATCCTCAAGGCACTGGGCCTGGCACCGACCTTGCTGAACGCGGTGCAGGTGGAAGGCACTGCGGTACTGCCAGCGTTGGGATATTGATTTACCCAATCGACAAAACGCACGTAGCAAACTGGTAAAAGAAAACGGCCCGCTGGGCCGTTTTTTTCATATGGATGTACGGATATCCCGCTTGGGCCTTTGCCGCTGCTAGTTGGAAGAGTCTGGTGCGGCAAGCACATCCAGCGCGGGAAACGTCACCCGTACCCGCAGACCACGCTGCCGGGCTTCATCTACGTATGCCAGTGCGATATGGGCGCCGATACGTTCGGTAATGACCTTGACGATGGATAGACCCAGCCCGGCACCGGTTTCGTCATTACCCAGCACGCGATAAAACGGATCAAACACCCGCGCCAGTTCTGCGCCAGAAATTCCGGGACCGGTATCGTCAACCTGCAACACGACCTGCTCGCCGTGCGATTCCACCGCAAGGTCTATTCGCCCGCCAGCGGGGGTGTAACGAATCGCATTATCCAGCAGATTTTTGACCAGCACTTTCAGGTCGGCCTCCTGGGCACGGATCAGCGCGTCCTTGCCATCGACCACGCCGATATCAAGCTGCTTGGCTTCGGCCAGTGGCAGCAGGTCTTCCAGCACCAGCCGAAAAATATGCTGGATCGACACCGTATTGGGTACGTCGCCAGCCGTGCCTTGCATTCGCGCCAGGGTCAGCAACTGGTCGATCAGGATGCGGGCGCGTTCGATGCCACCGCGCAAGGCAGTCAGGCGCTCTTGCGCCTGGGGCGACATTGGGGCCGTACTCAGCCGTTCGGCCTGTAACGACAGCGCGGTGAGCGGCGAGCGCAATTCATGCGCGGCGTCCGCCACAAAGCGCCGCTGGCCTTCCATTGATTGAGCCACCCGCCCCAGCAAGCGGTTGATGGCCACCACAAACGGGCGGATTTCGCTGGGTAAAGTATGCGGTGCGATCGGGTGCAGTTCTTGCTCACCGCGCTGGTCAATTTCCTGCGAGAGTTCGGCAATCAGCCTGAACATCTTGCGCACCAGATCGGCCACCACCAGCAACAAAACCGGCACTAGAATCAGAAACGGCAACAAAGTGCGCAAGGCGCTATCACGGGCGATTTCGTCCCGGACGACCGTTTCTTGCGACACCGCAATGCGCGCACCACCGCGCACGGTTTTGATCAGCACTCGATAAGTATCGTCGCCGGTGACCAGTGTTTGCATTCCGTCTTTCAAACTGGCCGACAGCGCCGGTGTTGATCTGTCGTCATCGCCGGGCGTATTGGCGTCAACCGGAACACGCTGCACCACGACTCTGACGTCTTCCTCTCGGTCGGAGAGTTTGCGCGGGTTGCCTACTGGTGGTAGCGGCAAGTGATGCTCGTCAAACAACAAGGCGACCTGACGCAGCGTCTCATCCTGCAGTTCGTGCGCTTCATCCTGGGCTGTAAAAAAAGAAAACGCGCCAGCAATGATGGCGACGCCCAGGATGACCACTGCCAACCACAGCGACAACCGCAGTTGCAGCGAGTCTTTTATTCGCTCTTTGAAACCATCCATCCCACGCCCCTTATATTTTTGATGGCTTCGTTGCCCAGTTTTTTGCGTAGTGAGTGGATCAGAAACTCAACCACGTTGCTTTCGACTTCTTCGCCCCAGCCATAAATGCGGTCTTCCAGCGCGGACCGCGACAAAATCGCACCGGGACGGCTCATCAAGGCTTGCAGCAATGAAAACTCGCGGCTGGACAAGCGCTGCGGCGCGCCATCCTTGAAGGTGGCTTCACGGGTGGTTGGGTCCAGTTCCAGATTGCCATTGCTCATGACCGGCATGACCTGGCCATTTTTGCGCCGCAGTACGGCGCGGATGCGGGCCAGCAATTCGGCCATCTCAAATGGCTTGAGCACGTAGTCGTCAGCACCGCTATCCAGCCCGGCCAACCGGTCAGCCAGCGCGTCACGCGCAGTAATGATCAATATCGGCACCGGGTTATCACTGCTGCGGATGCTGCGCAGTACGCTCAGGCCATCTTTGCCCGGCAAGCCCAGATCAAGCAGCACGACGTCGTAATACTGACAGGCGACCGTATCCATGGCGTTTTGCCCGTTACGCACCCAATCTACCGCGCAGGATGCGTCACGCAGCGCGGCCTGGATTACCTCGCCGATCATGGCGTCATCTTCGACCAGCAATACCCTCATAACGACCTCACCGACTTGATAGCGAGCGCTTCCGCGTGCTGAGCCAAAGCGCTACGCAAGAATCCACAGGGCAATTCATCAACCTTGTTTATACACAGCCTGCCCTGCCTGCATGGCGCGCAACCGCTTACTCCAGCCATTGCGATCCAGTCAGATGCTTGCGGGTAGCGCTGAGATATCCCACCAGGCCAATAGTGGTCAGCAAGAATAACCCGCTGGTGACCAGCTTGCCCAAGCCCAGACCACCGTCATGGACCGGCTGGGCCAACCAGTCGCTACAGGCATTTCCAAAGGAGCAAGTCAGCACGCAGGCGGTCCAGAAACAACTGGTGGCGCTGAACTCCAGCAGGTAATGGCCCACTGCAACCAGCCCGAGCGCGACACCCAGTAACAGAACCGTGAAGGCATAACCGGGATGCAGATTTTCTGCCACCCAGTCGCCAGCGATTGTTCCCAGCGCAAAGGTGAACAGGATGGCTAGCCAGTAAAACAACTCACGTTTGCGGGTGACTATCGAGCGAAAGGACACCGAACTTTCTTCGGCATGCCACACAGCCAAAGTAATCCATAACATCACGCAGAACAAACCAGTGGCATAGGTCAGCGGCACACTCAGTTGGTCAATCAGGCTGTCGCTGAGCAACGCACCGGCCATGCCAACCAGCAACATGCAGCACCAGTACAGCCACGGCGTGAACTGACGGCTGCGCACCTGCGCTGGCAATATCGCCATCAGCAAGATCCCAAGGACCATGCAATAACCCGTCAGACCTGATCGCGGATCGGCATTGAGCAAATCCGCTGCCGACTTGCCGACGGTGGTCGACATCATTTTGATCAACCAGAACAGCATCGTCACTTCCGGCACTTTGACCGGCCTTGCGGGAGCAGGTATTTCGGTGGCGAAATCGATCACCATAAACTCCTGCCCACCAAAGTCACCACACTGTGGTCGTAGCGGGTCATTTTGGTATCCAGCCACGTCTGATGAGTGGTTGCCCGACAAAGCGGTAACATTGTTCCACCCATTGAAACAGCCAGCTCATCAAGCGTTGTGGCTGGCGGCATAGCGCGGCAGTGAGGGCTGCGACAATGGCAGCACCCAGCATATCCAGCGGGAAATGCACGCCCAGATAAATACGCGCCCACGCCACTGGTAAACCCGTTAACGCCAGTGCGACGCCGATTCGGCGCAGGTGTGGATGCAAAGCCAGGCTGAATGCCACGGCCCAAAGCAGCGTGAGGTGATCACTGGGGAAAGATGAGTCAGCCACGTGCTGGATCAAGGTATGCCCCACACCGATCATGAACGGGCGCGGGTGCTGCCAGACCAGGCCAATCAACTGGTTCAGACCCAGCGCAAGCAGACCGGCAGTGGCGGCCTCTGTGGCAAAACAGCGGGTGGACGCGTTGCCACACAACCAGCAGATCACCAGCAGCAACGGCACCAGCCAGATCAAATAATCAGCCAGCACCGTCGCGCACAGCACGGTCCCGGCGGAGGGGTGAGCAGGCGCATTCATCCACAAAAACAGCGCTTGATTGAGTTCTTCCAATTTCCGGCTCCGTAAACCAGGCAAAGCCTGCTGCCAGCCCAAAGGGGTGGCCGTGGCGCAAACACAAGCTGCGCGCACAATTTTGAAAGCTGGAATGTACCTGGGCTGACTTAGCCAGGACTGAGGTCGCCACTAAGGCTGTTCTAAGTATCAAAGAACATGCTAATGAAGCGCGCAATTGCGCTTGAAACGGGGTGGGGAAGTTTGGGTGCCCGCTTTGCAGGCTCGGTCCGGGGGGTCCGGGCAAGCGTGAAGGCGCGGTTACACAACGTGAATCACTCTGCCTTCTTTGCAGTTCGATCTGCAGTAACGTCAGGACGCAATGCTGCGCCTGGCAACACACACAGGGAGTTTTGCCATGTCAGTTGGCGCCGTAGCATCCAGTTCGCTCAATGTTTCCATCAAATCGCCGGTCGCTTCGGCATCCAGCAGCAACACTGCATCTTCGGCCACTCAAGAAGCGAAAGAAACCGCAGCACAAACGGCACAAGAAGCCCGCGGTGGTGACCACCAAGCGCAACGGCTGGAACAAAAACGCGCCCAGGCGGCGGCCAATCAACCCGGCGCCACCCCGGCTGCATCCAGCCAAAGTTCGGTATTGACCAGCACTTCGGGCAATCTGATCAACGTAAAAGCTTGAATACGCCAGGGTCAGTCGTCGATGCTGGCCAGCGCGGGACCAGCATTGGCGATTGTTTTATGTTTGATGGCTAACGCCCAAGCACCAGCATGCGGAAAGTCCCCTCTTGCGCCACCGGACGGGCGCCAGGTCCGCCAGCTGATGCTGCCGGGTCTTGTGGCTTGAAACTGGCGGTAGGCAAATATAGTTTGTGCAGCAGTGTGTCTGCCGCAATGGTACGAGCGCCAGGCGCTGTCTTGATGGTTGCCACAGTCGCAAACTGGTTGGGCGCGGTTTGTGCCACCACGCTGACCGTGCCATCGCGACCATTGGCGCTTATGGCGTAGCCATCCAGTAACGCTACCCCGTCCGCGCCACGACCAATCGGTGCTTGCCCCAGCACCTTGCCAGTCACCGGATCGCTAATCACCATCACGCCATTGCCGCATACCGAATACAGGTGTCCGCTGGTTTCATCACGCGCCAGACCGGTTGGACTGTCGCAGGGGCTAATCGAGTAGCGCTGCACCAGCGCGCCCTTGCGTATATCCAGCACGGCGACTTCATTGGTGTCTTCGATATTGAAAAACACCAGTCCGTGATTGTTGGTTTGCGCGAATTCCGGCTTGCCCCCGACGGCAATTGCGGGCTGCACCAGCTCCCCGGTTTTTGCATTCACAATGCTGATATCTTGCGATTTGCCATTGAAGGTCACCACACGCTGGGTCGCGGCGTCATACACGATGGCATCCGGATTACTTCCCACCTTGATCCGCCGTCCGGGTTGCAGGGTTTCCAGTGCAAACTCGCCAATCTCGTTGTCGGCACCATTGCTGGTAAAGCCCAATCCCAGATCATGCGCAATAGCGATGCCGTGCACGCCATGGGTAGCCGCGATCACGCCCTGGAGCTTGCCGGTACGGGTATCGATCACATCGGTCTGAGTGCCGTTCGCCACAAACAGGCGCTGGCTGGCGGCATCATATTGCAGGTAATCCCACCTGACCGGCCCATCAATGGCAATCTGCGCGGTGACTTTATAGTCAGGCGCGGCCAGCGCCACGGCGGTGGCCAATAGCATGCTCAGCAACAATCCCGTTTTCATTCCCGACAGTCTCCTGGTGTAATGACGAAACACACACTCTTGGCTCGGTGCGTAATGCGCGCAGCATAACAGGCGTAGCCCGACATCGACGGATGCGCCATTCATCGCCTCAACCCCCATTCAGCGCTTTCATTCAGACAGGCTTATATGCAGTATGCATACATGCAGTTTGCATATGAGGTGTGTCATGGCTCTGCCCGTTGAAAACTTGCTGGGTGTGCTCGCCTTGCATGTCATGGATGAAATCCACGATCAGCCCATGCCTGCCTCACTAAGCGGGCTGACCACGCGGGCGGCGCTAAATGCAATTCATATCTATCCAGGCTGTTCAATTGAAACCCTGCGCGAGGTGCTGGACTTGTGTCACCCTGCGGCGGTGCGGGCGGTAGCCGGATTGGTTACCGCCGGCCTGGTCAGCAAAGACCCCGGGCGTGACAAACGCACTGTGGCGCTCAACCTGACCGAGGGCGGCTTGCTTGAACTGGAGCGAGTCATGGCGGCGCGTGATGCCATGCTGAAACGCGTGGTCGGACGCCTGGATAACTCCGAGCAAATCCAGCTGGAAGTATTGCTGGTCAAAATGCTGTGGCACGAAACCCGCGCCAGCCCGCACTCCATGCGCCTGTGCCGGTTATGCGACGATGGCCCTTGTCTGGAGGCAGGCTGCCCGGTGGAAAATCGCGCCACTGGCTTGCCCATGCCGATTCATCAGGTGACAACGTGACCGCCTCTTCCCGACTTCCGTGGCACACCATCAGTGCGCTAACGCTGGTGTCTTCATTTGCGCAGATCGGCCAGTTCGGCTTTGGCTTTATGGTGTTGCCACTGTGGCTGGCTCAGCATGGGCTGGATGCACCCCGCGCCGGTCTGTTCGCCGCCATGCAATGGACCGGCATGCTGGTCGGGCTGATAGGCACGCCTGGTCTGGCCGCACGCTTTGGAGCCCGTTTGGCGGTTGGCGCGGGTTTGCTGATCAGTGTTGCGGGCTTCGCCATCATGCCTTGGGAGCAATGGCCATTATGGTTACTGGCCGCGTTTTTGATTGGTGCGGGCTTGGGCGTGCGCTGGATTGCCAATGAATCCTGGCTGTATCGCCTGGTGCCGTCCGCCTACAGTGGCCGCGTGGTTGGTACGCACGAAACCCTGATTGCGCTGGCCGAAATCATCGCGCCGTCGTTTGCCGTGTGGCTGGGTATCGCGGGCGATATGCCGTTTATTGCGGGTGGGCTGTTTACCTTGAGCGCGGTCATTCCATTACTGTTTGCCCGGGGCGACAGCCACGACCCGGCACATCATGCGCACTCACCCGCACCGGCCACCAGCGCCAGCTGCTTTAGTCCGGTGATCAAACTGGGCATGGCCACCGCCGTGGTCGGTGGGCTATGCGCGGGTGCGTTCTATGGTTTGTTCCCGTTGTTTACCAGTGGCCGTGGAATATCCAGTACCGATTCGGCGAGTCTGCTGGCGTTGTTTGGCTTGGGCGCAGCCTTGTGCCAGATGCCCATAGGCTGGCTGGCCGATCGCATCGGGCTGGCCGGAACCGTGTTGATCAGCAGCGTGGCTGCCGCGGTCTCCAGCCTGTTGCTACTACTCAGTTGGTCTCCCGCACTGGCAGCCGGTGCTTTCTTGCTGGGCGGCGTCACCGCAGCGTTTCTGACGCTGGCGGTCTACGCCGCCGCCAGCAGCCCGGTCAGCGCCATGGGCCGCAACATGCGCCTGATCACCGTGACCTACACCGGCAGCTCCATCCTCGGCCCGCTTGGCGCCGGTACCGGCATGAACCTGTGGGGTGGCGATGCCTTGTTGTGGCAGGAGATCGGGCTGGTGCTGCTGCTCGGCGCGGTGGCACTAGCGATGTTGCGGGTGGCGCGGACTGCCGCGTCTCAAATTTGACATAGCCCGCGCAGGCTCAGCGCCTCGATAACATTGTTTGGGCTCGCAATCTGGCGTGTTGCGGCCTACCCAATCCGTAAATCGATGCCCTCAGTCCCTTTTTACGTCCTGTTTCGCAGGCACGGTTCATACATCTTTTTGCCAGATCCGCAGCTACATTTGCAAAGGATTAAATGGCCGTCAATCGTAAGCAAGTGCGTACGTTTTCGCTGGTCATGACTAGCTGGACAATAAGTCCACGCAAGTGCGGCCTTTCTTTTATTTTGTGGAAAACTTACAAAGTTTGAGCTAAAACCAGCAAAACTGCTAGATATATCAGTTTACAACTTACGCAACATACTGCTAAACACTTACCCAACAGTAGCATAAAAAATACAGTCCCCTGCTATTTGGGAGGCTGATTTGTCAAACAATGACTCGCTCAGGTAGTAATTAAGAAAACAATGATATTTGAAATTGATGCCTTGTTCCGGGTAGCGCATTTAAGCGTTTAACTACTCGATTGGCCTGTTTCTCAGATATTTGATCCGGCCTTGGTCATGCTCGCCCCACATCGGGACGATCCGCAGCACATCGTCGATCCATCGTCTGTGTATAAAAACTGTTCTGGGAGGAGTCCCCATGTTTAACCGGCAGAGCAAAGAACTGGCATTGCAGCAGGACCAGAAAATCAAGTTGCAAGACGCTTTCCTGACAGCCCTGGACCGGTCCATGGCGGTGATCGAATTCACGCCGGATGGCACCATTCTCTGCGCCAATGACAATTTCCTGAAAACCACGGGTTACGAGCGATCCGACCTGGTCGGCAAGCATCATCGGGTGCTGTGCGAGCCGGGTTACGCGAGCAAACCGGAATACGCCGACTTCTGGCGACAACTGGCGGCGGGCAAGTTTTCTTCCGGGCGCTTCAAACGGGTTCGCCGCGATGGGCAACCGATCTGGCTGGAAGCCACTTACAACCCGATCTTTGACGACCAGCACCGGGTCATCAAAGTGGTGAAGTTTGCCCAGGACATTACCAGCCAGATCTCGGCGCAAGAGAGCCAGCGCAATATGCTCAGCGCCATTGATCGTTCGATGGCCTCCATCGAATTCAATCTGGATGGCACCATCATTACCGCCAACGATAACTTTCTGCACGCCACGGGTTATCGGCTGGATGAAATCAAAGGCCAGCATCACCGCCTGTTCTGTGATCCGGATTACCGCAACAGCGTGGAATATGCCGAGTTCTGGCGTACGCTCAATCGCGGCCAGTTTGTATCTGGCCAATTCAAGCGCATGTCCAGGAATGGCAACGTATTGTGGATGGAAGCCACCTACAACCCGATTTTCGATACCGAAGGCAAACCGTACAAAATCATCAAGTTTGCCAACGACATTACCGAACGCGTGCTGCAGCAAGAAGCCGATGCCCAGAATGCGCGCCACGCCTATCAGATTTCTGAAGAAACCGACGCGGTGTCTGAGCAAGGCAAGCAGGTGATCCAGCATGCGGCGCAAGAAATGCACGGCATTGCCAACACGGTGCAAAGCGCGTCAAAGCTGATCGAGGAACTGGGCGTTAAATCCAGCCACATCAGCAGCATCGTCAATACCATTAAAGAAATTGCCGACCAGACCAATCTGCTGGCTCTGAATGCCGCCATTGAAGCCGCCCGCGCGGGCGAGCAAGGGCGTGGTTTTGCGGTGGTGGCGGATGAAGTACGCAAGCTGGCCGAACGCACCGGCGTATCAACCACCGAGATTGCCGGGATGACCAGTAAAATCCAGGAAGGCACCCGCTCGGCCATTCTGAGTATGGAAGCCTGTGTAAACCAGGCCAACGATGGCGTGACGCTGGCCAATCAGGCAGGCGATGCCATTATTCGCATCAGCGAAAGCTCCAAGCAGGTGGTACGCGTGATCCGCGAGTTTTCGTCGGTGAAGACTGCAAAAATCTGACGGGCTATCTAACAGATATACATGGCGGATATACAAAGAGGCATCCACGGATGCCTCTTTTGCTGTCTGCCTGCAATGCCCGCTGCAATCACCCGCGTTGCGCCATTTCGCTCCCGGCGTCATGCGGCAACTTGCGCGTGACCGGAATCGACAGGATCGAGAACAATCCGATCACCAGAAATGCGGGCCAGAAGTCAGACTCCTGAATATGCGTGTGCCCTTGCAGATGATTGGATAACTGCAGTGCCATCCCCGCCACAATCACCCCCAGCCCCAGCGACAACTGCTGCACCACGCTGGCCAGACTAGTGGCGCGGCCGGCGTCTTCACTGCGGATATCGGCATAGACAATCGAGTTCAGGCAGGTGAACTGCAGCGACGGGAAGAACCCGCCCAGTGCCACCACCGCCAGCATCACCATGATCGAGGTGTGGCTGTTAAACAGGCCGAAGGGAGCCAGCGCCAGGCCGGCCAGCAGCGCATTGACCATCAACACCTGGCGAAAGCCCCAGCGCTTGAGCACACGCGGCCCCAGGCTTTTCATGAATAGCGCGCCAAAGGCCGAAGCGCAGGTAATCGCGCCGGATTGAAAAGCATTCATGCCCATGCCTTCCTGCAGTGCCAGCGGCAGCAAAAACGGCACCGAGCCCAAACCAATCCGGAACAGGGAACCACCCAGCACGCTGGCGCGAAAAGTGGGTATCTGCAAAAAGCGTGGGTCAAGCAACGGATGCTCCGCGTGCAACGCTTGCCGAAAGTACAGCCACAGCACGATCACGCCAACCAGCGTCATGCCGATAGCCCATTCCACCGGCACCAGATGGCTACCCAGCAGCGCCAGACCCAACATGGTGAACGAACTACCCAGCGCAGACACGATGAAGCCACGGACATCCAGCGGCTCCGGCGAAGCCTCACGCGTGTTGCTGATAAAGCGTCCTGCCAGATACAGACCCAGCAAGCTGACCGGGATGTTCACGAGAAAAATCCAGCGCCAGTGAAAATACGTGGTGATAAATCCACCCAATGGCGGCCCGATCACCGGCCCGAACAATGCGGGCATGGTCAGATAGCCAATGGCTTTAACCAGATCGGCACGCGGTATCGCCCGGAAGATGATGATGCGCCCGACCGGCACCATCATCGCCCCGCCCATACCTTGCAAAAAACGTGCGCCAACAAAGGCTTCCAGCGAACTGGAGACCGCACACAGCAAGGAGCCGAGCATGAAAATGCCAATGGCAGAACGGAACACAGTGCGCGCGCCAAAGCGGTCGGCCACCCAGCCACATACCGGAATAAACACACCCAAGCCGACGACATACGCGGTGAGTGCCAGTTTCAAGGTAATGGGGCTTTGTCCAAGGTCGCGGGCCAGTACCGGCAGCGAGGTGGAGATCACTGTGGCGTCCATGTTTTCCATGAACAAGGCACAGGCGACGATAAGCGGAATAATGAAGGGACGATGCATGACCAAAGCCGGAGACACCACCGATCAAGTGGTACGGCATTGTAGCGATTGGTCTGATATGTCAGGGTAACAGGCTGTAAGTTTGCACAGGGATACAGCTAACGGCTGGCCGGACAATGTCAGCTTTGCAGTTCGGCCTCGAACCAGGCTTCAAGCCCGCCCGCCAGCGGCAAAGCACGGGTCCAGCCCATGCCGCGTAATTGCTGGGCAGCGGCCACGGCCGAGACATCATTGGGACAGCTGCAGTACAGCACCACATCCCGGTCTTGCAGCAGAATCGACGTGGCGGTGTCGATCTCTTTCAGGCCGATCAGATAGGCGCCAGGAATCACTCGCGGGTCCAGCGAACGCCCTTCCACCGAGCGTACATCGATGATTACCGGATCGGTACCGGCAGCAATGGCTGCCTTCAATTGCGCCACCGAAATGCGCGGCATTTCTTCCGACAATTCTGCTGCGTGACGGCGTTTGATCACCCGGGCGATGAGATAAACCACCACCAGTGCCGCCAGCGACCAGATGGCGCCTTCACCCAGTTGTTCCAGCACAGCCAAGACCAGATCAAGCTGATTGCTGAACAGGGCACCCAGCCCGAGAAACACGACCGCCCAGAAAATAGAGGCCGCCACATTCCAGCGCAAAAACGCCGGTAATGACCAACCCAACGCGCCCGCCAGTGGCGGAGCTACAGCGGAAATCCCCGGTACGAACTTGGCCGCAAACAGCGACAAGCCCCCCCATTTCACAAACAGGGTTTCGCTTTGCCGCACGCACACGTCGGCCGACAAAGACACTTTACAGATCACGCCCAACACGCGCCGACCCAGACGGCGCCCGGCCATAAACCAGACCAGATCACCCAGCGCGCCACCCACGGTCGCGGCCAGCAGCAAACCCAATGCCATTTCACCAGACGCAGTTGCCAATGCGCCCACCATCACCAACAGCGGCGCAGCGGGCAGCGGCAAGCCCGCCCGCGAAATCAGCGTCACCAGAAAAGTCAGCGGTAATGCGTACTGCTGGGTCCAGCCCAGCAAAAAATGGATGTTCATTGGGTCACAGGGTGAGATTCATGCACAGACCAGCTATCGCGGTGGTTTATGCATCGATCATACGATTTTCCACTATTTACTGAGACATTTGTGGGCGGGCTGTGCGAACGCAAGATCATGCGCCGACTACTGGCTGGTCTGAAAGACCGCCGGTCATCCGCAATGCAGCAATTGGCCGGGTATGGCCGGGCAGGAGAAGGTCACAAACTGAAGAGCGTTGGCCTGGTTGGCCCGGGGAGACCGGAAAGACCGTCGTGTTCGAGCACACGACGGTCATCCAGATTATCAGTTATCGAATGCGCCACAGCTTGGGCGGGCTAACCAGTTCACTGCAGACCATCTGACGATGTTTGCAGAAGGTATTTGAAATCGCGGCGACCCCAGCCAAGGCGATCAAAGGCGAAATGAAGTGGCCAAAGTCACCGTTTGCCGCAGCCAACCGTAACACCGCGCGGGCAGGCGGATGGCCTTGATTTTGTTCCACAGCACCAGACTCTGGGACTTGGGCTCCTGAAAGCCAATGCAGCGCAGCTCCGTGCCGCCCACCGCATACAAGGTGGACCACCCCTCTTCCTGCATGGTGTAGAAGTCTCCCGACTTCAGATAACGCGGCACTTGATATACCTCTTCCGCCAGCCAGCGTGGCGCTTCGGCCAGATGCAGATGCCCGGATAACACATGCACTGCCATGCCTGGGCGACTATGAAACTGGAAAGTCTGGCCATTGAGCATTTCGATAGTCAGAAAAGATTCGGGAAGGCGCGACATGCTGGCAATCTCCTGCGGTGGGATATGCCATACAGATTAAGGAATAGCACCGCCGCCCCACAGGTACACACGCTGATTTTGCGCAACGAAACAAGACCAGAACAGTGCATCTGTTTCGATGCAGATCAGGAAAATCTGTATCTGTTATGCCTCCGGCGTGCACCGCAGAATGGGGCATGGACCAATTGCCTATCTACCGCCAGCTCGCCAGCCACTACCGTCAGGCCATTGAAACCGGCACCTTGCGCCCCGGTGATCGTATGCCTTCAGTGCGCGCATTGATGGAACGGCATGACATCAGTCTCTCTACCGCGTTGCAAACCTGCCGCCACCTGGAAAGCCAGGGCTTGCTGGAAGCGCGGCCACGTTCTGGCTACTTTGTCTGCCATCGCTCCCGCAGTGCGCTGGCCAAGGTGCCCGATCCGATAGTGGCCCTGCCTGATACCGCGCAATACGTCGGCATCAACGAGAAAGTCTCGGCGATTCTGGCGCAGGCCATGAGCAGCAAAGTGCAGATCAACCTGGGCGTGGCGTGCGGCGCGCCGGAGTTATACCCAAACGAGGCATTGCGACAAGCTGCGGTACGGGTATTGCGCCAGCAACCGGAACTGTTCGGTAGAGCCGTGCCACGCAACGGTCACAGCACCCTGCGCAGCGTGCTTGCCCGGCGTGCCATGGGGGCGCGCATGAATCTCACCGCCGATGACATCATCATCACCCACGGCTGTACCGAAGCGCTCAACCTGGCGCTGCGCGCCATTGCCCAACCGGGCGACATCATCGCCGTGGAATCCCCCACCTTTTACGGTGTGCTGCAGATACTGGAAAGCCTGGGCATGCGCGCGCTGGAAATCCCCACCAGCCCGGAGACCGGGATCTCGCTGGAGGCGCTGGAGCTGGCCGTGCAAACCTATGGCAGCATCAAAGCCGTGGTGGTGGTGCCGCATTTGCAAAACCCCTTGGGCGCGATCATGCCGGAAGCCCACAAAATACGGCTGGTCAACTGGTGCGAAACCAACAATATTGCGCTGATTGAAGACGACACTTATGCGCTGCTGGCCGATAACGACAGCACCATGCCGTCGCTCAAAAGCTGGGATCAAACCGGCAATGTGATCCATTGTGCGTCACTGCACAAAACACTGGCGCCAGGCATGCGCGTGGGCTGGATTACCGCAGGTAAATGGCGCAGCCGCGTGGAAATGCTCAAATACGCTCATTCCCGCCCCAATGAAGCGTTGTCACAACTGGCTGCCGCCAGTTTTCTGGGGTCGGGCGAGTTCGAGCGTCATTTGCGGCGCCTGCGCACCCATCTGCGTACGCAACGCCTGCAAGTCGCCCAAGCCGTCGCTGGGTACTTTCCCGAAGGCACCCGCCTGACCGTGCCGGAAGGCGGCTTTGGCCTGTGGGTAGAAATGCCCGAAAAACGCAACTCGCAAGCTGTGTTTGAGACAGCCCTTAAAGCAGGCATCCGTATTGCGCCGGGAGTGATGTTTTCCAACTCGCAGCGCTTCAATTCGTTTTTGCGGATCAGCTGCGGCACGCCGTATAACAGCGAGCTGGATCAGGCGATGCGCAAGTTAGGGGCCATTGTGGAGAAGTCGCCAGCAGGTTGAGCGGGGTTAGGCCCAGTTCTACGCCGCCAGCAACGCTTCCGCCACGCCCACCGGCGCATTCCGGATAACCACCTGCGGCGTGGCATGCCAATCCGCACATTTCTGGATGGCTTTGCGTATATCCGTCAGCAAGCGCCCGCTCACCCGCACTCCCTCTTCAAGATGCAACGATTTGATCTCGAAGATACCGCTGGTTCGGTGCGCTTTGGCATCCAGCCGCCCAACCAACTTGCCGCGATTGAGTATCGGCAGGCTGAAATAGCCATATTTGCGCTTGCGCTCCGGGGTGTAGCACTCGATGGTGTAGTCGAAACCGAACAAGGCCGAAGCCCGTTTTCGATCCCACACGACGGGGTCGAACGGCGATAACAACGTGGTCACGGTCGAGGCCAACTCGCCGCTTTGGGCGGCGTCGATTTGTTCGGCCAGTTCATGATGTATCCAGGTAGCGGCCTTCCAGCCTTCAACCTGCACCGGGATCAACTCCCCCGCATCAGTCAGCGCTTGCAGGTCCGCCAGATAGGACACTTTGGGCAGGCGGTAGTAATCGGCAACCCAATCCGCGCGCACCACGCCCAAGGCGCGACAACTACGGCGGATCAGTTCAACGTGCACGGTAGCCGAATCAGCCAGATCTCGGGCATCGTCCCAGTTTTTGAGTACGCGTTCAGCCAGGTCATACACGCGATGGAAGTTGCGACGCTCGCTGACCATCAATTCGCCCGTGGTGAACAAGACTTCCAGGTGGCGTTTTTCCGGCTTCCAGTCCCACCAGCCGCTGCCCGAGCCCTCGGCCCGCGAGAAATCGGCAGCCCGCACCGGGCCACTTTCGCGGATTCGCTGCAATAGTTGGTCGATGTCAGCCTGATATTGCTGGTGCCAGTTAGCAGCGTATTTCCAGCCCATGCCGGATGGATCGAGCATGCGATGGCGCATCAGGCCGTAGTCTTCAATCGGCAGAAAACATGCCTCGTGCGACCAGTACTCGAACAATTTGCCTTCGGCCAGCAGTTGTTCCAGCCAGGTGTTGTCGTATGCACCCAGCCGACTGAACAACACCAGATAAGGGCTGCGCGCCACCACGTGGATAGTGTCGATCTGCAATTGGGCCATGCGGCGGATGGCGTCCAGCATATCCGGCTTGTTGGCTTTGCGCCGGGGTGGCGTCAGTAAGCCTTGCGCGGATAAATGCAGGGTGCGGGCAGCAGCAAGCGAGATGGTTTTCACGATGGGCAAGCATCAAGACAAGAGAAGCCGATTCTACTCAATCTGCCCGAACGCACTTGGGCAATTACTCGAAGCCGCGGATTCCTGTGCCGGAAAATCCCGGCAGCTCCCAGCGAAAGTGAATCGCCAGCCAGCGAATAACGAAACCGATGGCCAAAGCGATGAGCGACGCCGTGCCAGCTTCGACATCCAGCACCTGTAGCCCCATATACAAACCACCGGCAATCAGCGAAATGCTGGCATACAACTCGCGTCGCAAAACCAGTGGAATCTCGTTGCACAGAATGTCGCGCAGCACGCCACCAAAGATGCCGGTGATCATACCGAACACCACAGCAACGGCGGGATGCACGTCGGCACCCAGCGCGATGTTGCAACCGATAATGGTAAATGCCACCAGCCCCAGTCCGTCGACCAGCAAAAACAGCATGCGCAAGCGATGGATATGCCGGGCCACGGCGGCGGTCAGTATCGCAGCCACTACGGTGAACAGCAGATATTCAGGGTTCGCCACCCAGCTGAGCGGGTAATGCCCCAACAGCATGTCGCGGATCGACCCACCGCCCAGCGCGGTGACTGTACCCACCAGGCACAGCCCGAATAAATCCATCCCGCGGCGCATGCCCATGATTGCGCCCGACATGGCTTCGGCGACAATCGCGACCAGATAAATGTAATGCAGCAGCATGGCTTCAACCGTCATTGGAAAACAACTTCAAAATAGTCTCACGTTCGGCTTCCTGTGCTGCATTATCGTTTTCAGCGGGTGCGGATGCCACATTGGCCGAGCCACCATTGTTCACAATCTGGCATTTGAACGGGCTGCGGATAAAGTCATGGTCATCCGCCACGCAAGTGCCCGTGGTGTATTCGCTGTACACAAAATCGTCGCCATCTTGTACCAGACCGGCTGGTGGATCTGTTTGCGGCACCGGCTCGCGCTGCGCCAGCGCGGTTTTCATGTAATCGATCCAGATTGGCAGCGACACCGTGCCACCGGTACGCCCACCCAAACTGCGCGGCTGGTCGTAGCCCACCCACACCACCGACACCAGATTGCCACCATATCCGGCAAACCAGGCATCGCGGGCGTTGTTGGAGGTGCCGGTTTTACCGGCCAGATCATCCCGCCCCAATACCTTGGCCGAGTGCGCGGTGCCGGTGCTGACCACGCCGCGCAGCATGCTGTCCATCAACCACGCGTTACGCGCTGAGACCACGCGTTTACCCGTAGCCTGTACCGGTGCGGCATACAGCACCTTGCCCAACCGGTCGTTCACGCTCTTGATCAGGCGCGATGGCACTTGAATGCCGCCGTTGGCAAATACCGCATAAGACGAAGCCATCTGCAATGGCGTTGCGCCACCAGCGCCCAGCGCCAGCGGCAGCGATGGCGGGTTGCGCGCAGCATCAAAGCCAAACTGCACCGCGTGTTGCTGCACAAACTGCGGCCCGGCGGCCTGCATCAGACTGACTGAAACCAGATTCTTGGAGCGTGCCAACCCGCGCCGAACGGTGATGAATCCTTCGTAATTGTTGCTGTAGTTCTTCGGCCGCCATGGTCGCGCCCCGGTTTCTTCTGCGGTCAGCAGACGCTGGGTGTCATCCACTTCGGTACCGGGGAAGTAGCCTTTTTCCAGCGCTGCCGAATAAATAAATGGCTTGAAGCTGGAACCCGGTTGCCGATACGCCTGCAGGGCGTGGTCATATTTGTTGCGGGCAAAATCAAAGCCGCCCACCAGCGCCAGGATGTCGCCGCTACGCGCATCCAGCGATACCAGCGCACCTTCCATTTCCGGTAAAGCCACCAGTTGCCAGCGTTCGTTGCCCAGATCATGGGCATAGACAATGGCCCCGCGATTGACCGCGTTGGCGGGCGTAAAGGTAATGCCGGTGGTGGCGATATCCAGCGGCGAACCATCGCGGCGCAGCGCCCGCAGCACGGTACCTTGGTGCCCGGTCACCAGCGTGGCAATAACATCGTCGCCGCTGTCGGGCACGCTGGATAACAGACTGCGCACGCTCTGGCCGTCCGGGCCATCGGCTGGCAGGTTCACTGTTTTGACCGGGCCGCGATAACCACGAGACGCTTGCAGATCAAGCAACCGGGATCGCATTGCAGCGTCGGCGCGGCGCTGATCCGCCATATTGATGGTGGTGTGGATATCCAGCCCCATGGCATAAACGTCATCGCCATAGCGTTCCAGCGCCCAGCGCCGGGCGGCTTCTACCGGGTAAGCGGCTTCGCGCAAAGCCGGGTTGTCCGGCGCCAGTTCCAATGGTTCTGCCAGCGCTTGCTGGTATTGCGGGTCAGTCAGATAACCCAGTTCGTGCATCCGTTTGAGGATGTATTGCTGGCGTACTTTGGCGCGCTCCGGGTTGGCCACCGGGTTGTAGGCCGATGGTGCTTTGGGCAGGCCCGCCAGCATGGCCGCTTCCGCCACGCTGATCTGGCTGATCGGCTTGCCAAAATAGATATTGGCCGCCGCCGCAAAACCGTATGCCCGCTCGCCCAGGTAAACCTGGTTCATGTACAGCTCCAGCAAACGGTCTTTGCCGTATTCCTGCTCCAGCTTGAAGGCCAGCAGCATCTCGGTCAGTTTGCGCTCGACGGTTTTTTCTCGCGTCAGATAGAAATTACGCGCCACCTGCATCGAGATCGTGCTGCCGCCCTGGCCATGCCGACCGGTCAGCACATTCGCCACTGCCGCCCGCGCCAGGCCAGAAAAATCCACCGCGCCGTGCTCGTAGAAACGCGCGTCTTCAATCGCCAGCAAGGCCTGCTGCATACGTTGCGGTATTTGCGCCAACGGCAATACGTCGCGTCGCTCCTGGCCGTATTCCGCCAGCAAGGTGCCATCGGTGGCGTAAATGCGCAGGGGTTGCGCTGGTTGATATGCCGCCAGTTCTTTAATTGATGGCAGTCCTTGCCAGGTGTGCCAGGCCCACCAGCCCAGCGCGCCTGCCCCAATCACACTCAGGCCAACAACAAAACCCAGTGCCAGCAGCACACCGCGCCAGAAACGGCGCAGCGATGACTTGGCAGGAGGAGTAGCGGGGGATTCAGTCATTGGTTTTCCATGAGGGTCGCAGCTTGCTGCGGGCGTGGATTATGCAAAGGCAATGGCATAACATGAACATTGCTTACTATTTATTAGCCATGCTTAAATATTCTTAATATCGAACCTCTTGCGGAGCCTGTACCGTGGCACTAGACCCCAGACAAACCGAGGCGCTGCTGGCCGTGATTGAAACCGGCAGTTTTGAACAAGCCGGAGCCCGCTTGCATGTCACGCCGTCGGCGATTTCCCAGCGGGTGCGTGCGCTGGAAGAAGACATGGGCGCGGCACTGGTGGTGCGCAGCCGCCCGGTACGGGCCACTCGCGTGGGGCAACGGCTGCTACAGCATTTGCGTCGGGTCATGCTGCTGGAAGAAGACCTGGCCTCTGACCTGACCGAGCAACGTCACGCGCCCTTATCAGTAACCATCGCGGTCAACGCCGATACGCTGGGAACCTGGTTTTTTCCGGCACTGGCCGAATTGCTGGCCAGCGAACAGGTGTTGTTGGACCTGGTGGTGGAAGACCAGGACCACACCTATGAAGTTCTCGAAACCGGTATGGCGACGGGGTGTATCAGCACTCAGCCCAAGCCAATGAAAGGCTGTTTTGCCGATCCGCTGGGCATCATGCGCTACCGGCTGATCGCCAGTGCCAGCTTTGCGGCGCGCTGGTTTCCCCAAGGATTGAACCGTGCTGCCGCACGCCATGCACCGGTGGTGGCCTATACCCGCAAGGACGCGCTGCAAGCCTCGTTTTTGCAGGAAAGACTGGGCCTCACGGCAAAGGCTTATCCCTGCAATTACGTGCCAGGTTGCGATCCGCATTACGCCGCAATCAAGTACGGATTGGGTTATGGCATGGTGCCCGAGATGCTGATTCGCGATGCGTTAGCGGCGGGGGAACTGGTTGATCTGGCGCCAGATCATCCCACCGATATCGCGCTGTTCTGGCATGCCTGGAAAGTCCAGTCGCCGCGCATGGAAAACATGTCACGGCGGATCGGTGAAGCCGCGCGCCAGTTGCTCACGGTGAGCTGATTCGCCCAGATCAGCGCAAGTTCACGCGATAGATATGCGGTAATGCCGCGTGCTCTGGCTGCCCTGCAGTCACCACCGGCAATTGCCGTAACGCCCCGGCCGCCACCGGCTGGGCGTTGGCTTCAGCGGCCTGCAACGCAGCCGGTTGCACAACCCAGGCGTCCAGCAACAAAGCACAGGTCAGCACGGCGCTACCAATAAAGCCCAGCCAGAACAGCAATCGATGCCAGTGCGGGGAAGCAGTCTTGCGGGGAGCCATTTGCTCTGCAAATTGGGTCATGACTCATTCCCCACGCAGAAAAGACATGGAAGCCGGCATGGAGCCAGCGACGCTCTGCGCGACGGCGGCGGTATCCGACACTGCGGCACCAGTCTCGGCCAGCGACAGCATGGTGTGGATTCTGGTTTCAAAGGCCAGCGCTGCCTCGACGGCATCCATCACGGCAAAACCGACTACAACAGCAACAAGTGCAATGACAAGAGTGCGTTTCATGATGATCTCCGATGTTCTTTTTTGTTAAGCCGCCAATCCGAACCCTCGGTAGCAGCGAATGAACACAGTGTGATCGGGTCATGAATAAAGGTGAATTCAGCTTAGTATTTGTACGTAATGCATAAAATAACTTAATAAGTAACGGAGCAAATCCGCCGCCGTGACCGCTGGTGGGGTGGATCAGACAGATTCAGCAGTCATACTGGCCTTGGACGTGAGCATTCGCGAAAATGGCCCGGCACTGGTTTTACCTGCAATCATCACCTCCTCCGCAGTCTTCCTCGCCTGATCCCGGAGCCAACCCGCAATCCCGGATAGCCAGACCCGGCCAAAGCGAGCGAACGGACTGGATCAAAGCTCATACAAAGAGAGTCTGCCTTGCGTAAATTACTGATCTTAAGCAGCTTTTTACTCCCCACCTTGGGCTTCGCGGCCGAAGGCATGTGGACGCTGGATAATCTGCCCACCGCCCGTATCCAGCAGCAATATGACTTCACCCCCAAGCAGGACTGGATCGACAAGGTCATGCATGCGTCGGTGCGTATTGCTGGTGGCTGCTCGGCGTCGTTTATCTCGCCCAGCGGACTGGTGCTAAGCAATCACCACTGCGCGCTGTCGTGCGTCGAACAACTGTCGACGGCCAAAAAAGACTATGTGCACGATGGCTTTCTGGCCGCCACGCCTGGCCAGGAAGTCCGCTGCCCGGAAATCGAATTGAACCGGCTGGACCAGATTACCGACGTCACCGACACGGTAAAGAAAGCCACCGAAGGGCTGGATGGCAGCGCGTTCAAACAAGCGCAGAACGCCGTCAAAGCCACGTTGGCCCAAGCTTGCGTAGGCGACGATAAAACCACTACCCGCTGTGATGTGGTCGATCTGTATCACGGTGGCCGCTACGACTTGTACAAATATCACCGCTATCAGGACGTGCGCCTGGTGTTCGTCCCGGAAAAAGCCATGGGCTTTTTTGGCGGCGATCCGGACAACTTCAATTTCCCGCGCTATGACCTGGATATGTCTTTGCTGCGGGCGTATGAAAACGGTAAACCGGCGGTGGTGAAGGATTACTTCCCGCTCAATCGCAATGGCGCGCAACCGGGTGAACTGACTTTTGTGACTGGCAACCCCGGCATGACGCAGCGCCTGCTCACGGTGGCCCAACTGGAAACCACGCGTGATGTGCGCCTGGTGCACAGCTTGTTACGGCTGTCGCAAATGCGCGGCATGCTCACCGAGTACAGCCGCAGCAGCGATGAAGCCGCACGCGTCGCCTCCACGCATTTGTTTGGCGTGGAAAATACCTACAAAGCCCGCTACGGCCAGCTGGAAGCGTTGTTGAACCCGGCGCTGCTGGAACAAAAGCGCAAAGACGAAGCCAGCCTGCGCGCCTTTGTGGCCGGTAATCCGGCGCTGCAGGCCAAAGTGGGTGGCGCATGGGATGCCATTGCCCAGGCCGAACTGAAATATCGTGATCTGGAAAACGATTACCTGACCAAAGAAATCGGCATCGCGTTTGATAGCCGCTACTTTGATATCGCCCGCGATGTGCTGCGTGGTGGTGATGAACGCCCGCTGGCCAATGCCAAACGCCTGCCTGAGTTCAATGAATCAGCACTGCCGCAGCTGGAACAACGGTTGTTCTCCAGCGCGCCGATCTACCCGGACTTTGAACAGGCGCGGCTGACCGCTTCGCTAACCAAAATGCGCGAATTGCTGGGCGCGGATGATCCATTCGTCAAGCAGGTGCTGGGCAAGCAATCGCCAGCACAAGTGGCCGCACAACTGGTCAATGGCACGCATCTTGGCGATGTAGCTGCGCGTAAGGCCTTGTGGCAAGGCGGCAAGAATGCGGTGGCAGCATCGAACGATCCGTTTATCGTGTTGGCGCGCCTGGTCGACCCGGCGGCGCGTTCAATCCGCAAGCAGTACGAAGACAGCGTGGAATCGGTCGAGCAGAAGAATGCCGAACTGATCGCCCAGGCCCGCTTTGCCCAAGCCGGTACCGGCGTTTATCCGGATGCCACGTTTACGCTGCGCTTGTCATATGGTGAGGTACGCGGCTGGAAGGAACATGGCCGCGACATCGCGCCATATACCGACCTGGCTGGCTTGTTTGGTCGCGCCACCGGTGCCGAACCGTTTGCCCTGCCGCAGTCGTGGCTGGCGGCCAAAGACCGGCTGAACCTGCAACAACGACTGGACTTCGTCACCACCAACGACATCATCGGCGGCAATTCCGGCAGCCCGGTCATCAATCGCAACGGCCAGATTGTCGGGCTGATTTTCGACGGCAATATCCATTCGCTGGGCGGCGCGTTTTATTACGATGAAACGCTGAACCGGTCTGTCGCGGTACACAGCGGCGCCATTCTGGAAGCGCTGGAAAAAATTTACGGCGCCGGTGCGCTGGTCAAGGAAATGACTGCCCCATAAACAATACGGCGCAGCGTGGAAAGCTGAGACTGCTGGCGTGTCGGCCGGGCATCGCAAATGATGCTCCCCGCATGCCAGTGGTCGCTTTAAGACGCCCTGATACGTCAGCGATACAAATCAGCGGAACCTGGACAAACGCGGGATACATGGCTCTGGTGCAATGCCAGCCAGGTCCGTCCGTTCTGGGCGGCCAATCCACTCATGTCGCCAGTTGCCCTGAGTGGCATCGATATCGACTCGGGGAGTATGGCCATGACCAGCAGCATTTCATCCAGTTCAGTTTCGTCGCTGCTGGCCAGCCTTAGCTCCAGCAGCACCAGTTCAGGCACTTCCACTACCGACAGTCTGCTCAACGATGTACTGGCCGCAGAAGAATCAGTCACCAGCGGCAGCGCGACGACAGCTGTCGCCAGCCCCAGCACCACCGTCTCGTTGGGAAACAGCAGCAATAACAGCGATGCGACGACGTATACTTCCGCCGGGTTGCTGTCAGATCTGAACCAGATTCTGGCGCAAAACACCATGACCGACCCGTTGCTGGCCAGCGATTCGGCAGACAGCACCGATAGCAGTTCGAGCGACATGCTGAGCCTGCTTGACGGCAGCAGCGCAGCCGCCAGCACAGGCAGCAGCAGCTTTGATTCGTTACTGAGTGAGCTGGAAGGCAATTCTGGCAGCTCCAGTTCAGCCACTGCGGCGGCGTCAGGCAGCACCACCTCACTGGATAGCCAGTGGGCGCAAATCCTGCAGAACGATCCGCAGGCAGCCAGCGAAGTGACCACTGCTTCGCTAAATCAAAGTCTGATCAATTCGCTGTTGTAACGCCCTCGCTCGCCGGCGATCAGGCTGGTGACATGACATCTAACGGCTACTCCTTTGCTTGCGGGCAAATCGGGTAGCCGTTGTGTTTTGCTACGCCCGTTATTGCCATTGCCCGCTGCGCTTTCACTAGCTACATCATAATTCGTCTCTATTCGGAGACTTCGTCCACAAATCGAGACAAAACCGCGTTTTCGGCGCTGCAGTTACTGATTTAGATCAGTTTGCTGCGCTCGCACAAATCGTCGAATCGTCTACGTTTCGAGACAACCCTTCCCGATACTCCCACGCCGAGCCGCGTAAACCCTCAATATGTAGTTCATTTTTTCCTGGTACAAAATCTGCTTTTACCCGGTGGCGCACTGAATATGTGCGACTGGCGAATTCCTCGTCAGACAGAACGGCAAAAAAAATATCGCCACTGGAGGAGTAAATGGCTCTGCTGATTGTTCTAGCCGCACTGGCCTTGCTGATGTACACCGCTTATCGCGGTTACAGCGTGATTCTGATGGCACCCATTGCCGCGCTCGGTGCGGTGCTGCTGACTGATCCGACGCTGGTTGCACCGGTGTTCAGCGGCATCTTCATGGAAAAGATGGTGGTGTTCGTCAAACTGTACTTCCCGGTGTTTTTGCTGGGCTCGCTGTTTGGCAAATTGATCGAGCTATCCGGGTTTTCCAAATCCATCGTGAATGCGGTCATTGGCTGGATTGGCCGCGAGAAAGCCATTGCCGTCATCGTAGTGGTCTGCGCCCTGCTTACCTACGGCGGCGTTTCGCTGTTTGTGGTGGTGTTTGCGGTCTACCCGTTTGCGGCCGAGATGTTCCGCCAGGGCAATATCCCCAAGCGACTGATTCCGGGCGTGATTGCGCTGGGTGCTTTCTCGTTCACCATGGATTCACTGCCCGGTACGCCACAAATCCAGAACATCATCCCGACCACTTTTTTCAAGACCACCACGTGGGCTGCGCCGGGGCTGGGCGTGGCCGGTGCGCTGTTCATTTTTGTGGTGGGCCTGCTGTATCTGAACTGGCGTCGCCGGGTGCTGATGCGCTCGGGGGAAGGTTACGGCACCAATCTGCTTAACGAACCCGCGCCGGTGGATACCTCCAATCTGCCCTCGCCCTGGCTAGCGATTGCGCCGTTGGTGCTGATCGGCGTGATCAACTTTGCATTAACCCGTTTGATTCCGGCATGGTACGGCGCCAGTCACACGCTGGCTTTGCCGGGTCTGGCCAAACCAGTCACCACGGTTATTCCGGCGGTAACGGCCATCTGGGCAGTGGAAGGCGCGTTGTTGTTTGGCGTGATCTTTGTGTTGGCCACGGCTTTTCGCACCATTCGCAGCCGCGTGATGGAAGGCAGCAAGCAGGCCGTTTCCGGCGCTTTGCTGGCCGCCATGAATACCGCCTCGGAATACGGTTTTGGCGGTGTGATCGCCGCCCTGCCCGGGTTTATTGCGGTCAGCCACGCCCTGAGCGCCATTCCCAATCCGCTGGTGAACGCCGCGATCAGCGTCAGCACATTGGCGGGGATTACCGGCTCGGCCTCGGGCGGCATGAGCCTGGCGCTGGCGGCATTGTCAGACACCTTTATCCAGGCCGCCAATGCGGCGCATATCCCGCTGGACGTGCTGCATCGCGTGGTGGCCATGGCCTCGGGCGGCATGGATACGCTGCCGCACAACGGCGCGGTGATTACTGTGCTGGCGGTCACCGGGCTGACCCATCGTGAGTCTTATCGCGACATCTTTGCCATCACCCTCATCAAGACCGTGGCGGTGTTCTTTGTGATCAGCGTGTATTACCTCACCGGCCTGGTGTGAGACGGATATCCAGCTTCATTTTTTGTGAGACATACACTCATGACAGACCTTAAAGGCAAAACCGCACTGATTACCGGCTCGACCAGCGGCATTGGCCTGGGCATTGCCCAAGTGCTGGCGGCCCACGGTGCCAACGTGGTGCTCAATGGCTTTGGCGACGTGCTGGCCGCGCAGGAAAGCGTCACCCGTTATGCCGGGCGCGTGGGTTATCACGGTGCGGACCTGGCTCAGCCAGACCAAATCGCCGATCTGATGCGCTATGTTGAAAGTGAGTTCGGCGGTGCGGATATCCTGGTGAATAACGCGGGCATTCAGCATGTCGCCAGCGTGCAGGACTTTGCGCCAGAGCGCTGGGATGCGGTGATCGCAATCAATCTCTCGGCGGCTTTTCACACCATGCGGCTGGCCATTGATGGAATGAAGGCACGGGGCTGGGGCCGGATCATCAATATTGCATCCACCCATGGTCTGGTGGCCTCGGCGCAGAAGTCCGCTTATGTCGCAGCCAAACATGGGCTGATTGGCTTAACCAAAGCCGCCGCGCTGGAACTGGCGCAAACCGGCGTGACCTGCAACGCCATCTGCCCCGGCTGGGTAAAAACGCCGCTGGTGGAAAAACAGATTGCCGATCGGGCAGCGGCCAGTGGCATTTCCGTAGCACAAGCCACTCGCGACCTGCTGATCGAAAAACAACCTTCGGCTGAGTTTGTGACCCCACAGCAACTGGGTGAACTGGCGCTGTTTCTGAGTAGCAATGCCGCCGCGCAAGTGCGTGGCGCGGCATGGGCGATGGATGGCGGGTGGACGGCGCAATGAAGCGCACATCTTTCGGATTTGCTGGGTGGCTGATCAAGATTGGCGGGGCAACCGTGGCACACCAGAACTGGACAACCAGATATGAATAAACTTTATCCGGACGCCCGCACGGCACTGGCCGATATCGTCGCAGATGGCCAGACCATCGCTGTCGGTGGCTTTGGTTTGTGCGGTATTCCTGAAGCGCTCATTAGCGCCTTGCGTGACAGCGGCGTGCGTAATTTGACGGCGATTTCCAATAACGCCGGAGTTGATGGCTTTGGCCTGGGCCAGTTATTGGAAAGCCGACAGATTCGCAAGATGATTTCCAGCTATGTGGGCGAAAACAAAGAATTTGAGCGCCAGTATCTGGCAGGCGAACTGGAACTGGAATTCACCCCGCAAGGCACGCTGGCCGAAAAACTGCGGGCAGGCGGCGCGGGGATTCCAGCGTTTTTTACGCCGACTGGCTACGGCACGCTGGTGGCTGAAGGCAAAGAAACCCGCGAGTTCAACGGCAAGATGTATGTAATGGAAACCGCGCTTGTGGCCGATGTCTCGCTGGTCAAAGCGTGGAAGGCTGACAAGGCGGGCAATCTGATATTTCGCCGCACTGCACGCAACTTCAACCCCAACGTGGCCACCGCCGGACGCATTACCGTGGCCGAAGCGGAAATTATCGTCGAGATTGGCGAGCTGGACCCGGACCAGATCCACACGCCGGGCATCTTTGTGCAGCGACTGATCCACAACCCGCGCCCCGAAAAACGTATCGAACAACGCACTGTGCGTGTGGCAAAGGAAAGCTGATATGGCCTGGACCCGAGACCAAATGGCCGCGCGTGCCGCCAGAGAATTGCAGGACGGCTTTTACGTGAACCTGGGCATTGGCCTGCCCACACTGGTGGCCAATCATGTGCCGGATGGAGTGGAAGTCTGGTTGCAATCCGAAAACGGCCTGTTGGGCATTGGCCCTTTTCCCACCGAAGATGAAGTCGACGCCGATCTGATCAACGCCGGCAAGCAAACCATCACTACCCTGCCTGGCTCGGCCACGTTTGCCAGCGCCGATTCGTTTGGAATGATTCGCGGCGGCAAGATCAATCTGGCCATCCTCGGTGCCATGCAGGTAAGCGAAAAAGGTGACCTGGCCAACTGGATGATCCCCGGCAAAATGGTCAAAGGCATGGGCGGCGCGATGGACCTGGTCGCCGGCGTCGGGCGAGTGATCGTGTTGATGGAACACGTGGCAAAGAAAAAGGATGGTACTCAGGAAATCAAGCTGTTGCCGGAATGTACCCTCCCGCTAACCGGCGTCGGTGTGGTCGATCTGATCATCACCGATCTGGCCGTACTGGAAGTCGGCAAAGACGGCCTGCATGTGCTGGAACTGGCACCCGGTGTCAGCGCTGAAGAGGCCCAGGCGAAGACGGGTGTGGCGTTACAGTTTGCCGTTGGCTTAGTCGCTTAACCAGATCAGTGCCTGCTTTTCTTGCGGCGACGCGCGAGCCCGCTGCTCTTCACCCCTGTAATACCACTGGTACCGCAGGGTTAAGCTGTGGTGCCAGTTCATCTCTTATCCACACTCAATTGTCAGGCTATTCTTACAAATTTATTGCTACGCTCTGCTCCAATACCACTTGTCCAGGTGGTATTAGCCCTTGCCATCCGTGTTGCAAAAAAAATACAAAAAAATCTTTCCCCTACCGTACGTCTGCTGATACCAAATTGTAATTATTTGTTGCACTGCCGGGTACCTATAGTCCGAAGCAGGTTGCCATTACAAACGCAATCAACCTATTGGTGCCGCGCTTCGCCAAAATGGCCAGGCCCGACAGACCTTCAAGGCAAGAGTAGGAGCAAAAAGATGAAGAAAGCACGTATTTGCCTGACCATTCTGGCAGGGCTGATCAGTACTCAAGCCCTTTGCGCCGATGATTTTTCCGGCTTTTTTGGGGGACTGAAAGCGGGTATTAACCGCTCGGAAACCGACGGCAATTTTGCGACCCACAGCAACGATGCTTTTACAGGTGGTGGCGAGCTCGGCTACAACATGCAGTGGGACAACTTCCTGGTCGGGTTTAGCGGCTTTTATGACTATATCGACAAAAGCGCTCACGACGGGCCTGGCAGCGGCATGACTTCCCAGTACGGTGCCAACCTGGGTGGTGCGGACTTGAAACTGGGTCTGCCGTTTGATCGCTGGATGCCGTACGCCAAACTGGGCTACGGTCGGGTTAATGGTTCCGGCGAGAGCAACAACTTTGGTGGTAACGCCTTTCACGGCGGGTTGGGGCTGGAATACAAACTGGCACCTCACTGGGGTCTGGCTGGCGAATGGACCGCGACCGAGCCGTCTGATCACGGCATGAAGTTCAAGAGCAACAGTCTGACGCTGAACCTGAACTACTATTTTGGCAGCCCGACTCCGGCTCCTATGCCGGTAGCCGAACCTGCGCCAGCGCCAGCTCCGGCACCAACTCCGGCACCGGAACCGCAAGTGGTTACCAAGCACTTCTCGCTCAAAACTGACGTGCTGTTTGAGTTTGGCAAGGCCGATCTGAAACCTGAGGGCCATGACGCACTGGACAAGCTGTATGACCAAGTCAAATCGCTCGATCCAAAAGAAGGTAAAGCCATCGTGATCGGCTACACCGACCGGATCGGCAGCGAGAAATACAACATGGATCTCGGCTATCGCCGCGCCAAAGCCGTTGCGGACTACCTGGTGTCCAAGGGTGTTCCTGCTGACAAGGTTGAAGCCCAGAGTAAAGGCGAGGCAGACCCGGTTACTGGCGACACTTGCGCCAAGGTCAAGGGTCACAAAAAGCTGGTTGAGTGCCTGGCGCCAGATCGTCGCGTAGAGATTGATGCGCAAGGTGTGCATGAAGAAACAGTGACACCAGCGCAATAAGCGTTTTTTAGAGTATTGCCGGGAAGAACGGCCAGGTTGCACACCATGCAATCTGGCCGTTCTTATTTGGGCTGGATTTGCAAAGCTGAATCCCGACCGCGCGGCTCACTTCTCTGAATTCAAGCGAAGGGGAAAGTACGCATTGGGTGATGCCTGGCAATGACTCGACACATCGCCCACATGTCTGTAGCGCCAAAAACAAAGAGCGCGAGAGTTACCCCTCGCGCTCATCTTCCCGAATGCAACTACGCTACTTGGCGTGCCGCCCGTACAAACACCGGGCTCTTCATGATTGCCAGATAAGAAATCCCGCCCAGCGCACAACCGATAAACCAGTTGAAGTCGGCCATTGATTTGATCCCGGCAAAGGTAATCAGCAAACCGGCAGCCACCGACGGCACCAGCGCATATAACGCGCGCTTGTTTACGCCGTTGTCGTACCAGTACGCGCCACCGGCTTTGTCTTTGTACAAGTCGTCCACCACGATCTCCTGATTGCGCACCAGGTAGAAGTCCGCCAGCAAAATCCCGAACAACGGGCCAATGAATGCCGCCAGCGTATCGAGCGTGTAGTGGATTACGTCCGGTGAATTAAAGAGGTTCCACGGTGTGAGAAACACCGAGCCGATGGCCGCGATAAAACCACCCGCGCGGAAAGACACTTTGCTGGGGCTGACGTTGGAGAAATCAAACGCTGGCGAAACAAAGTTGGCAACGATATTGATGCCGATCGTTGCGGTGACGAAGGTAAACGCGCCCAGCACCGCCACCAGCGTGTTGTCGATTTTGGCCACAACCTGGATCGGGTCGGTAATCATCTGGCCGAACACCGGAATGGTGCCCGAGGTAATCACCACGGTGACCACCGAGAACGCCAGGAAGTTAACCGGCAAACCCCAGAAGTTGCCGCGTTTTACTTCCTTGAACGATTTGCCGTAACGCGAAAAGTCGCCAAAGTTGAGCATCGGGCCAGAGAAGTACGACACCACCAGCGCAATCGCGGTGATCATCGGGCCAATCACGGCCAAACCATGGTATTTCACTTCACCCAGGTTAAAGGTGATTTTGCCTGGACCGGCCTTCATCACAATCCAGACAGCCAGACACAGCATCACCACGTACACCGCCGGGCCAGCCCAGTCGATAAAGCGTTTGATGGTGCCCATGCCGTTCCAGAACACCAGCGCCTGCAGCACCCACATGATCATGAACCCCAGCCAGCCCAGATAACTGAGCCCGGCAAAGGCGCTATGGGTGAGCGTTTCCAGACCCGGAAAAAAGCGCAGCAGCACAATGGTCAACGCGCTGGAAGCAAGGAAAGTCTGGATGCCGTACCAGGCCACCGCAATCAGCCCACGAATGATCGCCGGCACATTCGCACCCCACACGCCAAAGGCCATGCGGCAAGCCACTGGGTACGGCACGCCGGCTTTCTGGCTAGGCTTGGCGACCAGATTGGCAAACACGTTCACCAGACAGATCCCGGCGATCAACGACACCAGCACCTGCCAACTCGACAAACCCAAAGCAAACAGGCTACCGGCAAACACGTAGCCACCAACACTGTGTACATCCGACATCCAGAAAGCAAAAATGTTGTACCAGTTCCAGTCCTGCTTTTTCAGCGGGCCCAGATCTTCGTTGTAAAGCCGGTCACTATAACCGGCTGGAGTTTGCTCAGACATGGAATGACTCCTGACCTGTTGATTTACTTTTGCCACACTGCTCACCGCCATTTCTGGCAGGATTCAGCGCAACTCACTTTGTATACAATCGGTAGCAGCGATTCCACTTTGGTCATTCGCTGCGCATAAGGTCTGCAGTAAGATGACCAGCAAAAAGCGTTCCAGCGTTTGCCTGATACAAAGAATAACGGCCATAAGCCCATTGCAACGCGCTTCAGTGCTACGATTCGCATTACGCAATTGGCATTAATTTTGTATACAATAATTAGAAAATAAGAATACAAAATACGACACAAAACGGTGCAATCGCACCAGAACCGGGCAACAAAAGGAAGTCAGCATGTCCGCAAAAACGCGTGACGAAGCCATTTACGAGAACCTGCACGCCGCCATTTTTGAGGTGCAACTCCCCCCTGGCACCCGCCTGCCAGAGGATGAACTGGCAGAAACTTTTGGCGTATCGCGCACTGGTATTCGCAAGGTATTGCAGCGACTGGCGCACGAGCGGCTGGTGGATATTGTCCCCAACAAGGGCGCTTCGGTAGCGCAGCCATCGGTGAAAGAGGCGCGTGAGGTCTTTGCCGCCCGCCGCATGATTGAATGCGCTGCTTTGCCACAAGTGATCAGCCACGCCCGGCCCAATCAAATCAAGGCCTTGCGCGAGATCATGCTGCGCGAGGATGAAGCCCAGCTAAGCGGCAATCGTCCCGCCGCCATTCGACTTTCCGGCGAGTTTCATCTGGCGTTGATCCGTATTGCCGATAACGACACGTTGGCGCACTTTTTACGGGAGTTGGTCGCGCGTTCGTCGCTGATCATCGCCACTTATGGCGCGCCGATTGCTGTTTCATGCCGCCACTCCGAACACGAACAGATTCTGGATTTGATCAGCACCCGCGAAACCAAAGCCGCCGTGGAGTGGATGGACCAACATCTGCTGGAAGTCGAGCGCAGTTGCAGCTTTGCGGTAGAAGATGAAGAGCCAGACCTGAAAGCCATACTGAGCACCATCGCCCGCCGTGGCACGGGACTTGCATAACCCGACTAGCCACGACTTGCCAGGAACCACCATGCGCCTACGCATCATCAACCCCAATACCACCGCCAGCATGACTGACAAGATCGGCGCCGCGGCGCTGGCCGTGGCCCGACCGGGGACCGAAATCATTGCGGTGAACCCGGCCAGCGGCCCGGTGTCGATTGAATCGCACTTTGACGAAGCCATTGCCGCCGTGGGTGTATGCGATGAAGTTCGTGCGGGCGAAGCGACTGGCACCGATGCGTACGTGATCGCCTGCTTTGGCGACCCCGGCCTGTACGCCGCCCGCGAGCTGACGCGCGCCCCGGTGATCGGCATTGCCGAAGCCGCGTTTCACATGGCTAGTTTGATTGCCACACGGTTTTCGGTGGTCACCACGCTGGGCCGCACCGGGATCGTGGCTGAGCGTCTGCTACATGAATACGGTATGGCCAACCGCTGTCGGCGCGTGCGTGCGGCGGAAATCCCTGTACTGGCGCTGGAACGCAATCCACAAGCGGCATTTGAGTTGATTGTGGAAGAAGCCCTGCGCGCCCGGCGTGAAGACGGCATTGGCGCGATTGTGCTGGGCTGCGGCGGCATGGCCGATCTCACCGAACAGATCGCCCAAGCTGTGGGTTTACCGGTGATCGAAGGCGTGACCGCAGCGGTGGCGCTGGCCGAATCACTGGTTACACTGAAACTGCAAACCAGCAAACACGGCGATCTGGACTTTCCGCCCGCCAAACCCTTCAGCGGCGACTTTGCGCGTTACTCCCGTTAACCACCCGGACCACTTTATGACGCAACACTATCCACGCGATCTGATCGGTTATGGCCGCAACCCGCCCCACGCCAACTGGCCGGGCAAAGCAAAGATCGCCGTGCAATTTGTGCTCAATTACGAAGAGGGTGGCGAGAACTGTGTACTGCATGGCGATGCGGGCTCAGAGCAGTTTCTGAGCGAGATGTTCAACCCGGCCAGCTTTCCGGGCCGTCATCTCTCGATGGAATCGATCTACGAATACGGCTCACGCGCTGGGGTATGGCGCATTCTCAAAGAGTTTGAAAAACGCGGTCTACCGTTGACCATTTTTGGCGTATCTATGGCGCTGGAACGCAACCCGGAACTGACCCACGCCTTTGTCGAACTGGGCCACGAAATCGCCTGCCACGGCTGGCGCTGGATTCACTATCAAGACATGCCCGAAGCGCAAGAACGCGAGCATATGCAGATCGGCATGGACATCGTCGAACGCCTGACCGGCGAGCGCGCGCTGGGCTGGTACACCGGCCGCGACAGCCCCAATACCCGGCGACTGGTGGCCGATTACGGCGGCTTCTTGTATGACTCCGACTACTACGGTGACGACCTGCCGTTCTGGACCACCGTTACCAAAACCAATGGCGAAACGGCTCCGCACCTGATCGTGCCCTACACGCTAGACACCAACGACATGCGCTTCTCGCTACCGCAAGGGTTCTCGCAGGGTGATGACTTCTTTACCTATCTGCGAGATGCGTTTGATGTGCTGTACGCCGAGGGCGAAGACAGCCCAAAGATGCTAAGCATAGGCATGCACTGCCGTTTACTCGGCCGCCCCGGGAGGATGCGGGCGTTGCAGCGTTTTCTGGATCATATTGAACAACATGAGCGGGTTTGGGTTTGTCGGCGGGTGGATGTGGCGAAGCATTGGCGGGCGGAGCATCCGTTTAAGGATGTGTAGGGCGGGTGGAGCCCGCCGCTGGCGGTTGGGCCAGCATTGCAATGTGAAGAGATGGGGTGCCTGCGGCACGGTTTGGTTTGATACCCGGTGGTGACCGGGAGCACGATACTTTTTCTTGCCTCGCCAAGAAAAAGTAACCAAAAAGAAGGCGACCCCGCACCGGCGTCCAGCCTGCGGCTGGATACCCCCACTTTCGCAAGATTGCCCCGGCGGGTCGACGAACTAGCCCGCAAGCGGGCGTCGGACAAGCGTCACCCGAAAGCCCGGGGCAATCTTGCTTCGCTTGGCGCCTGAAAGGGGAGGAAAAGCACGTCGTCTGTTGGCTGGCGGTCTTTGTTTGCTGTTGCCGCTACTGGCTGCCGACGTTGTACTGGATTTCCGCCAAGGGGACCGCCTAGGTCGGGAATGACGATGTGATTGGTGTGCAAGGGTTTCCTGCTGTTGCTGTTGCTGTTGCTGTTGCTGTTGCTGTTGCTGTTGCTGTTGCTGTTGCTGTTGCTGTTGCTGTTGCTGTTGCTGTTGCTGTTGCTGTTGCTGTTGCTGTTGCTGTTGCTGTTGCT
>NZ_JARLJK010000118.1:0-1004 GCF_031291215.1 Silvimonas sp. | reverse complement strand
GCAGCCACCTTTGCCAAAGCCGCAAAGTCGGTCGTTACGGAAATCATGCGGAAGCCCTGCGTCGCCCGCAGAGGCGCAAGTTCCGAAGTCGAAAGGACAGCCGTGACCTTTCCATGCGTCCTGGCCGCCGCATTTACGCGCGCCAGAGCCTCATCGAACAACGCATTTCCGTCGTTGTCTCCGGGCGGAAGCCCGAGTGCGATCGAAAGATCAAACGGTCCAATGAGCAGTGCGTCGACCCCATCGATCGCAGCAATCTCTTCCACGCAAGCGAGCGCGTCAGTCGTTTCGATCATCGGAATGACCATCACCCGCCGGTTGGCTGAAGCAAAATAGCCAGGGCCATCGCGCAAACTCGCGCGTACTGGCCCAAAACTGCGCCGGCCCAGGGATGGATAAAGGCAACTTGCGACAGCCGCCCTGGCATCTTGTGGCGTCTGGATCATCGGTATCACAACTGCGGCACAGCCGGCATCGAGCACCCGACCAATGATGCCAGGCTCATTCCACGGTACGCGGACAACTGCATCGGCTCCGGCCAGATCGATCGCCCGGATCATCTCCAGTGCAGTTTCATAGCCCATGCACCCATGCTGCATGTCGATCAGCACCCAGTCGAAGCCGGCCTTTGCCAGGAGTTCCGCCGTAAAGCTTCCCGGCATCATCCCCCATGCACCAAAAGTGATTTCGCCAGAGCGTAGTCGATCCTTGAGTTGGGCCTTCACTGCAACCTCCCTTTTTGCGCTTATCGTCAGGGGGGCGGCCAGCCTTAACCAAGGCATGCTGCCGCCCCAGCTCGCCGATCTGTTGCCGGCTTTGCAGTCTGGCTACGCCTCGACTAATTCGCGCAGCAATCCCACCAGTCGTTCTGCGTCGGCATTTGAGCTTCCAGAGCCGAAAACATTGTAATCGGGCCTGATAAGGACGACCCTGACTCCTGCATCCGACAGCCACTTGGTGTAGGTTCCGTCGACATCGCGACATGGTCCCGAGGCCGAAACATG
>NZ_JARLJK010000117.1:0-148261 GCF_031291215.1 Silvimonas sp. | reverse complement strand
TTCAGTTCAGCCGCTTCGCCGCTTTGGCGGCCACGTCCGGGAAAGGCATCGGGCCCGGCATCCTGGAACTGGCGTTTCCATTTGCCGAGCAGGGCTTCGGTGATGTCGAGGGCGTGGGCCACATGGCGCAACGGGGTGCCCGCCAGCACCTGGTTTACGGCATCGCGCTTGAAGGATTCGGGGTAAGTACGTCTGGTCTTGGTCATGAACACAACTCCTGGGTGGGCATTATCCACCTTAAGTCAGTGTCCATCGAGGCCGGGCCAGACCAGCCCCCACGTTCCGATATTTCCATTAGGTGGGTGGGGTATATGAGTGTCGTTGCAAATTCTCAGCATTATCGTTAATTAATCCGTCATGCCTTTACTGGGAAAAGCCAGCTGCGGCGGTCCATTGCGCCGGTTTAGGTGCGTTGAAACCCTTGGTGATAAGTGAGGTTTTATGAGGTCGTTTGCGCGCTAACCGCGACACTAACCACCGCAATGCTAACCCTCCCAACAACAGTGATTCCCCTGTTAACCAGTGTGTTAACCACGGGACTGTTAACCAGCGCGTCCGCGCTACGGGCCATTGCTGGTTACGGTTCTACGAGTACTGTTGTGGGTCGGGCCTCGCGCGTATATGCGCGTATTGTTCCCGGAAACCAGCGGATATGCCGCGCATGCGCTTAGCCAAACGCCATGATAGGTGAAATAGTGGACGCTCATTCACAAGCTCCGGCGGTACCGAAGCAATAGCCGACCAAGGCCCGCAATTTGGCCGAAATGGAAGTTAAGAGCAGCAGCTTTCTATTTCCGGTAATGGGCCCGACTTTGCGTCGCTCTATCTATAGAAACACAACGCGGCTTTCTCGTCTCGCCCGAGTAATTGCGACATAGAGAAGCTTCCTGCCTTCGTCGTTATCTTTACTGAGCAGTTCTTGGCGGCTCAACACGATGACCTGATCGAACTCTAAGCCCTTGGCGCGATGCATGGTCGAGAAATACACAGTTCCTGGAACAACATCACAGGACTGACTAGCTTCAACGGTTGAAGTCTTGAGGCCTTTTTTATCACTCAATGCGCGAGCGAAATCACGCAACTGCTTGCTTGAAGCGATAACGCAGGTAGACCACCGCTCGCTTTCTCCTTCAACGTACTCGCCGATCCAGGCACTTAGACAGAGGCTCACCTCTTCCAGGTTACCGAATCGCTCTACGACTGGGGCAGGGCCATGGGATAGAGATTTATATCGTTTGCTTTCATCAGATCCGTCGTCCAGGTCATCGATCTCGCAGCCTTCCAGATAAGAAAGTGCTGCCCTGCGAATTTCGTCCGTGGTCCGGTAGTTGATGTAGAGCTTACGGGAGCGGCCACGAATATCGACACCGCAACGACTCAGAGCTGTTTTGTTGCGACCGTAGATCCGTTGATGTCCGTCGCCAACGAAGAACAGATCATTTGGGCTTGGAGCAATCATTGCACGAAGCAGGCGAATTGCTTGTGGTCCCAAGTCCTGGGTTTCATCAACGACGATTGCTGAATACTTACCGTGCATTTCATCTTGCGCGAGCAAGCTGGCCGCATCGCGATATGCATCATCTACTTCCTTCAATTTCCGTGAAGTCAGCTGCGTCCTGTACTCCTCGAATACGGGCCAAGCTGCATCGCGCTTGCTTCGCGTTAGAACAACCCCGCGACCTGCGCGACGCGCTTGACGATATTCATCTCGACTGGAAATTCCTTGAGCAAGAATGACTTGATCCAACTCGGTTTCATAGAAATTCGCAGGAAGATCGAGCGCCGGATCCTTAGCGGCCAAGGCCAACTGCCACGCATCCTCTGCGGCGCCTTCATGGCGGTTGTAGACGATCGTATGCTCGTAGCGCTTGCTACGCAGGTAGCCATGTACCCATGCATCGAGGTTAATGACCTCGATTGCTTTCATCGTTTCAGCGCTGCATAGCGCCATCAGGTTTTCCTTCACATCGATCGCCAGATTCTTTGTGAAGGTAGTAAACAGGACTCGCTTGGCTGGCTGTGTTCGATTCTCGGCAAGCCATTTTGCACGGTGGATCGCAAGCACAGTTTTCCCGGTCCCAGCGCCACCCAGTACGCGTGCCGGGCCACTGAAATCCTTGGTGGCGAGCTTGCGCTGCGTCGGGTGAAGGAACACTCGCCACTGAGCCAGCGGAGCATTCATGATGGTCGATAGGGCTTCATCATCTTCAACGATAACGAAGCGGGACTGCGACTCGGCTCGATCAAGTGCCCCAGCAAAGTCCGTAACGTCAATGGCCACATCAACACGTGTCTCACGTGCAACCAGGATCTGGCTGATGCTGTCGCCCGCCAAGAAGAGGAAGAGTGCCTCGTAGGCCTCAACCGGTAAGGTGCCATGCATGCCATCCAGATCCGTCTCATCATTGATCTGGCGTACGGCAGGTAATAGATCTTCCGGTACGCCGACACTCATCAGTTCCTGATTGCTGAGTGTTGTGAATGGGCTGGGTGCCTTCTCTGCAGCGGCAACGGCAGTTGCGGTAACAGGCTCCTGAAGAACGCTCACGTGTTCAGTCAGCACGATCTGCATCGCCCCCGTGACAGGGTTGATGGCTATCTTTCTGTTCTCGGCCCACAGATACGCATCATCGTGATGATCGACGTAGAGCAATACATAGACATCTCCTTGGCTCGGCTTGAAAACGATCCCCCGCCAGTCTTGGTCGATACGAACTGACTTTAGATTCGAATCGCGCGCCGCGTTGATGTTTTCATAGTTGATCCCGGACGAGGTCGGATCGCTCTGAAACTTGATGGCCCACTTCAGGATCTTGCCCTGAACGGTATTCGGCAATCTTGCCATCACAGAAAGAAAATCCTGCGCCAACGCGACCTTGGGTTTCAGGCTCATTGCATGTCCTTTGTATTGTTCAGTAGAGCCCGCACCTGCTCGGCCCAGGCATCATGGTATTCAATCACTCTCCAGCCAGCGGCTTGCCACCGAGCCATATACTCAGCCTGGTGCTCCAGCAAGAGCACTGCATTGCATGAAGACCATGCCAGTTCTGCCTCGGCGCAAACCTCATCTGTCTCATCCTGCAACTCGAATCCGATCTGATCAGGCGGCATGACTCCCGCTGCCTGCAGCACGGCAAGCCCGGCATGCGTGCTTGTCATTGCGGCATCCTGCACCGCTGCCCACGCTTGCTCATGTGCGTCGGCTGGAGACCCCACCCCAGCCGAGGCCCCCGCCGGCGAAGGCAAGATCAAATAGTCGTCGCCCTGGATTCCGCGTCGAGTTGCCAGGAATACGCCCGGCAAGACTTGCAACTGGTTGAAGAGCTGCAGCCACTGGCGCCATACAAGCTGACGTTCCTTCTCCGGCAACTCCACATCATCATCCAGCAACACCATCCCCGGGCTTAGATCCTTAGCGGCTCCGGACTTGGCAAATGCCTGGGGCCACCACATGCGCACGGTTGGTGCCGCACCATCCTTGCTGCCAGCGGGAGCTGCATTCCCGGTCACTTCCATCCAGTCAGGCCAATGCGTTTGGAGATCAGCGAGTTCGGCCTTCAACACCTCATGCGCAGGGTCATTCGGCGGCGGCAGCATACGGAAAGTCAACGCCACTGCGTTTCGTCGCAATTTCAGCTCACCCGGATCAAAGTCAGGTTCGACAGGTGTAGCCAACCAGTTCAGCAATTGCGCTACCGCATTGCTCTGGAATGCCCCTGCATCCGGCTTCAGGAAATCCGGCAATTTTGCCGTGCCTTCGTTTCGGGCCACGCGCAACAGTGGAGACTCAAGATCGGTTGCAGCATCGCTTTCCAATGCCTGCCTCACGTCATCGTGCGTAACTGACCACACCCAGAACTTCCCGCTGGCGAGCAGGGCGGAGCGCTTGCGCGCATCTTCGCGCGTGATCGCATGGTGATGCGCCCAACCATCACAGAAAATTGCGATCGGTCGTCGGATAGACTTGCTCTGCGTAGGCCAGATCACAAAGTCCGGATTGGACCACCAGACAATATCGTCCGACATGATCTCCTTGCCTTGCGGTTCAACCCAGTAACTTTGTCCTCCAACTTCGAACAACCACCCCGACTTGCCCTTGATGATTTCGCTCACCAGCTTGGAATGGGGTATCCCACCCTTTCCGCCCAGGCGCTTCAAGCTCTCGATAAATCGCGCTTCAAGTGCCGAGTCAAAGTTGGGGTTGATGTAGATGTCCGAAATACTCTTGACCTGCTCCAGATGATCAAGCTTGCCAAGCAATTCATCCAGCACTTCCACGGCGCGACGACGGGAGACCATCGCCATCGAACGCCCGAGCCGGTACTGGTACAGGCAGCGGTAGCAACCATCCTTGTCCGGGTTCTGGTTACATGAGCATGCATGCAACGCATCGCGCGCCATCTTCAATACATCCGTGAGCGTCTGGGCATCTTCGCTTAGAAGTTGCTCCAGGTAACCCGTGCCGCCAGGCACTGAGTCATATAGCAAAACGTATTGGCGACGCGGTCCGCCCTCTCTGCCCGGCTCGTCCTGCGTGGTAATCCGCAAGTGATCCACCTTGCCACCAAAACGCCTCTTCAAACCAAGCTGCAAAGCCGCAATGAAAGACTGGACCACCTCATCATCAATGCCTGACTGCGTGTAGGGCACCAGAATGCGCAAGGCTTCAGAGCTGAATTCGCGGTAGAGGTAGAGGCACTCAATAATGCTTGCTGCATCATTGGCCTCGCGCTTCTCGCAATCGAACGCGTGATCCTGCTTCTTCTCTTCACGATCAGATCGACGCGGTGGCAGCTGAACCTTGCCACAGTGACGGCAGAGCTTGAATCCCGGCCGCTGGCTCTCCTTGTCGGCAACCTTGAAGTTCTCCCCCGGCTTACCAAGCTCACCAAAGTTGATGTCCCGAAAATTCGCACGAGCGATGAACTCAAAGCCGAAAGGCAGGCTGTCGGTCTTGATCCGCCAGGCGTGGCGCACATCCTTGGGGTCAAAGTCCGCAAGCAACTGCCGGGTGTAGAACTTGGGCTCGCGATCCTCCGCACTATCGTCAATCCGCACCCGCGTATCGTCGCTGTTGGCGATTGCCTGCTTGAAGCGTAGTAATGGCCGGCGCTGGGAAATGTTGCTCCACATTGCGTCACCGCAGCGCGGGCAGTTGGCATGGATATCAGTCTGCGCATGTTCGTCTCCATGCAGCCCAAGCAAGTCCATGTGGTGACATGCCGGGCATAAGCGCCAGTCTTCCAGCTTGGCCAGACTCATATTGATCTGGTCTACCTCGACACGCCGTTGGTTCGCATAAAAGCGGTTCTCGGGCGCAAATTCGGAGATTGCCGAGGCCGCCGGACGTTCGTATTTGATAGCGGGCAGCGCTACATATGCGCCTTCACCCACATCATCAGTGCCTTTCCTGCGCCACAAGACCGATTTCAACTCAACGCCCGCTTCGGGGAAGGCGTAATTCGGGATCAGCCCGGCATCCGTGAGCGCATTGAGCAACTCACGTTGATTGATTTCCTTCACAAGCATCAACGCGCCTTGTCGTTCCCGATCCAGTTGATCTATCTCCGCCTTGGTCGCTTCATCCTGCGGCTTGGCTTTCAGTGCCTTGATTTTGTCCTTGCTCGCATTGGCACGCTTGCGATGCTGCTCGCGCTCGAAGGCAAGGCCCTCCAACAGCTTGAGCATCGAAATGCGCAGCCCGTCCAGGTCCTCGGTGCCGGTATAGAAAGCCTTCAGGCGATCCTGAATGCGCGGCGACGCCTGCTTTCCTAAAAGCAGAATGAAAGCGCCCAGCAAACGAGGCTCATTTGTAAGCACATGCTCAAGGAAGGTGTACGGGAAGCGGCCTGAGGCATTCTTGTCGATGGCGTCCAGCGCTTCGGATGTCTTCTCTGGCAAAGCATCGTCATCAATCCCGCTCGCGACCCAATCATCCAGGCAGAAGGCCATCAGCTGACGTCGCAACACATCTGCTGCCTGCAAGAAAATCCCCGGTGGCGCCACTTCCCCGGTCAGCATTTCCTCGGTCTCTTCGAAGAAATACAGGTCATGCGGACTGCTGCCATCGGCAAGCGTCGTTGTGAGCGCATTGCCATCACGCCGCCCGGCACGGCCGATCCGCTGCAGGAAGCTCGCCTGGTTCGGCGGGACCGAGCACAACATCACCGCAGAGAGATCGCCGATATCCACGCCCATCTCTAGCGTAGGCGTAGCCGAAAGAAGGTTTTCGTCCCACTTCTGTGGATTTTTGGATTTAAAGCGATTTTCTAGCGCTTCGCGTTCATCGCGTTCCAGCAAGCCGGTGTGTTCGGCTGCAATCACCCTGCGCAAATCGCCCGTGCTGAAGCGCCTTGCCAGCCATCCACCCGCAGCCCCATGGCTTGTGTAGGCAAAGCCCGGCGCGTCCAGACACGGCATTCCGAGCAAGGTCTCGGCCATATCGGATGGAACATGCATGTAGCGCTTGCCATCGTTGCTTGTCAGGCGGGCCAGCGAACTTGTGATCTGTAAATGCTCCGCTGCGAGCGCCACAGATATCCCCAGATGCCCGCCATCGAATTCACGCAGGAGGCCTGCGGCAACAAGGCAACGAATGGCTTCCCTGTATATCGGCTCCGCCATACCCGCGCTGAGCAGCATCTGCTGCCCCAGGCATGCAGATACCCAACGTTCGTACCAGGTCTGCTGGCGCGCGTTGATCAGCTTGTCAAAATGCTGATGCGTGCCCAGCGTCAGGTAAGTAGGGCGTGGCGTGCGTTCCCCCATTGACGGCAACCACTCATTGCGCGCATTGGCGAAGCCGAAGATGTTTCCGTCCATCGCAAAGCGCTCCAGCTCCGGGTGTGCAACTGCCCCCCGCTGCCGCAAGTAGCTCAAGAAGCCCCATAGCCACTGGATGACTGGCCCACGTTCCATGCCATGAGCGCCAAACTGTTCGCGTAGCACCGCCAGCACCGCATCCGCCACCTCCAGCACTTGCGCACTCTCCGGTGCCAGCACCGACTTGCCCACGCGCTCCAGCGTCCGGCCGCGCTGGCTCAGGTACGTGAAGTTCGAGAACGCCTGCCACATAAGGCGTTTCTGCACGCGTCCCGGCAATCGGCTACTGGCCGGCAGCTTGCCCTTCTTCAGTAGCTCGTCCGACCAGTCCCGCTGCCACAGCATATTGGGTCCGATGAACTCCGCAACGAAATCCTCCTTGCTTGGCATCGCCAAGGGCGAACCCGGCTCCAGCCAGATCGCACCAAAGCGCTCCAGAAACTCAGGCCAGGTGATCGCCGGCGTTGCCAGCACATCCAATGCTTTTGCCATCGCCGTGCGCACCGTGTTGTCATAGGTACGCGCTGCGAAAAACCCTGCGCGATGTGCCGCATCCTGCACCGAGTCCGAAAACGCGATCAGCTTCTTGTCGTCATTGAACGGGCTGGCCCAGGAATGCTCGATCACTTGAGCCCCCAGCGTCGCGTTCCTCGCACCCAGCAGGATCAACCGATCCCGTGCGCCACAAGCGGGGCAAGTGCTGTCGTGCCAGTTGTAGGCCATGTTGCCGCGCTGGCTGTTGCGAACTCCTGTGGTTCGAAACACGCGCACCAGCTCCTCGTTTCCGCACGCACTACAAACCTCGCCATTGCCTTGCATATGCCCGCAGCCACAACACAGGAGTTGTGGCACGCCTTCGACCGGGGACTGCGAGGCGTGAAGCTTGCCGGGATAGACCCGCACTACATCCGCACTGCCACCGAACCAGGCGTTGTAGATTTCATCCAGTTTGTCACTGAGCTTGTTGCGCCCACTCGGCAAGCGGGAGACCCATGCCGTGGTGTGGCACTGGCTGCATTGCACCAGCGGCAAATACACTCCCACCGGCTTCGATTTCAAATCGGCTGAGGCTTTGAGCTCAACTTGCTGTGGATCTGCTGCCAGTTTTGCCACCATCCGGCGCAACTCGCGCATCCACAGCTGAATTCGCAAAGTCACCAAGGGCATGGCCGCAGTCTCAGGACTTCGCGCCCACGCCACCAACACCAGTAAAGCATCCAGCACGAGATGGATATGGCGGCGCGCTGCCTCAGGCAGCGGACCCTGCAACTGGGCTTGCAAATCCGCCAATGTCACCGCGCCATCTTTCGCCAGCTTGAGCAGATTCACAAACAGCAGATGCTTCTTGAGCATCTCGCCCAAGGCCATTCGCCAAGCGGAGTCCTCTACATCAGCAGGCAATGGCTTGTCCGGGAAAAACACGGCAAACCACGCACGCACGGCCGCCTGTTGCGTCGCATAGGCTGCCGGGTTTAGCAAAGACTCCGTGCCTTCCGGCCACTGCAACACATGCTCAATGGTTGCGTCGCCAAGAAACTCGGCCACTGATTTGCGGTCTTCGGTGACCACCGAATCCGGCGGGAACGCGCTCCCGAAAACCTGTTCGGCATAGTCACGCAAGGGCTGCGTATCCGTGCTGCCTCCTAGCGTTGCCGAGGTACCGGCACATACCAGATGCCCCTCTGGCGTTTGCAAACGCGCGCGCAATCGGCGCAGCAACAAGGCCAGATCCGTCCCCTGTGCGCCATCGAAGGTATGCAGTTCATCCACCACCACATAGCGCAAAGTAGTGGGCGTGTTCTTCTCCCACAACTTGCGATCACGGGGCCGGATGAGCAGGTAATCCAGCATCTTGTAGTTGGTCAGCAAGATATCGGGCGGAGCCCGGCGTAGCGTGTCGCGATCCGTAATCACACCGCCCGCAGTCATCGTCGTGCCGCTGCCCGGCTCGCCGGCCTGACCACCCACAAACAACCCCACGCGTAAGCCCTTGAACGCCGGCATCTTGTCGACGAGTTCCGCGATACGCCGCGCCTGGTCCGACGCCAGCGCATTCATCGGGTAGATTACCAGCGCCTTGATGCCTTGCTCGCCAGCAGTCTTGGCGCGACTTGCATGATCCAGCAAGGGATACAGAAAGCACTCCGTCTTACCGCTGCCCGTGCCTGTAGCCACCAAGGTATTCATGGCTTGTTTGTTACTTGCAAGGCGCGACCAGGCTGCCTCCTGATGCACATAGCCCGGGAACTGCGTGTCAAAGTGCCCGAAAAAAATGCGCCCCGCCGTACCCGCCCTGAACGGAAGGCCAATCTGCAGGTAAGGCCCCTTCATCCACGCCGATTCTTCATCGACGAAACGTTGCATTAAGCCGTGGAAGAAGTCATCGGACGGCTCGAACCCTGTAAGCAGGAATTGCTTGAGACCATTCTGAATATCGCGGACGAGGAGGGAAGGCAGCATTTTAAGAAGTCAGTCTAGAGTTTGTATTGCGGGAGCAGCACAAGAGGGGCTGCCGCCTTAGTTTACTAAGCGGCCTTGATTGCCGCGCAGAGCATTTCATCGTTGGCTACAGCAAACAGGGCGCTCATTGTTCGACGCTCTCTAAAGAACGGGACTCAGAAGTGATCGCCGCTTCACGTAATCGCCAAACTATTGGAGTCAGCTCCGCTTCGTTGATCCAGGACATTGGGTTTATCACCTTCACCAAGATCTCTGCGATACCTGCCGGGCTGATCCACACTCGATACAGCCACGCCTTCTCTCCTAGTTCACACAAGACACGGCGCTCATTTTCGGTCATGAAAAAATCACTTCCCCGAGCTGTGGTCGTCTTGACCTCTATGTAGCGCTCCTCTCCGGGCCAGGTACTGGCAATGTCGTAACCGCAACCGACGTCCGTGTTGGCTTTCAGCTCGACATAGTCTTTGGGTACCGGGCAGCCGCATCGATGAAGGCGTTGCAATTCATCGATGTACACCGCTTGTTCGCCAGCCATACCGGTTTCTGCATTTCGGTTAAGTTGCTCCAAAAGCTCATTCGCTGAGGTCACTTGTCGCCGGGTCCCGGAGCGGTCCGTGTCGTCTTGTTTCGAGTCTGGCCCACTCGTGGCGACTTCGGTCGATATCACTGGCACTTCAGCGACACGCAGATATAGCGTAAGCAGTTTGGATAGTGACCCGACATCAGCGCTGACCCGGAGCAGCGGATTGGTGGCAGAAGGATTCAGGAACGGAGCCCCATCGCTTAACAGGCTGGCAGATACGCCTTTGTCACGCGAGGTGTAGCGCTTATCAATGGATGCGAGACTTCCCACAAGCAGCGACATGTCACGCCCATCCAGGGATTTTTCTCGCAGATACAGGCTCAGCTTGTCCTTATTCATCCGCAATGCAAGCTGAGCATTCTGGTGCTTGAAGAAAGTGAATATCCAGGTCGGAGCCGTTTTCTTGGTGTGCCCGGAGTCATGCGTTAGCTGGCCACCGAATTCGTCTTCAATCAGCTTCACCGCAGCCCATACGTTACTTCCCACACGGTCTAGCTTTCGTTTTGGAATCGTCTGTAGCACCTTCTCAAGTCCCTTCAATTAACGGATTTCTGATTTTCGAAGAACGCCCAGGCTAACCGGTAGTCCGCTTCGCGGTCGGCGCGGACGAAGGGGGCGGTGTATTGGCGTTGTTTGAGGTATTTGCCGGTGGGCAGGGTGTCGTCTTCGACCCATTGGGTGACGACGGTGCCGTCAGGTACGAGCCATTGACCGTCTTTGTAGAGGTCTTCCCAGCCGAAGGTGCCTTCACGTACTTTGCCGTCCGGGGTTTCGATACGGCATTTCGGGGTGGTGCGGCTGCCTTTGCGGGGCAGGCCAACGCCGACGAGGCCTTTGCTGATGGTGAAGACGATGCGACCTTGGATGTCGTACCAGGTGTCGCGCTCGTACTGCTGCATCACCGGAAACTGCACGCGGTAGATGAGGATCAGCTCTTCGAGGGTGAGGCTCAAGGCTTGGGCCACCAGCACGTCGATCTCGACCAGCGCCATGCGGCGAGCGTAGTCGGTGCGCAGTGAACAGTTCCGCTGCCATTCAGGTGTGAGCTTGGCAAAGAAGTCCTGCGGCAGGCGCGGGTCGGCTGGCCGGCTCCAACTTTGCCAGGCAAAGGCGGGATCGAAGACTTCGGACCAGAGTGTAGCGTAGTGATTGGTGAGGCAATTTAGCGCGACGTAACGAGAAAACAATCCAGTTTCCGCAGCAATCATGGGCAACCCAGTCCATGTGCTGTGTAGATTCGCCCGTCCAATAGATTTTAAGTAAAAATCAGCAAGTAATGAGCTACAAACACATCCCGCAATAATCAAATAGGCGGATTCTTTGAATGCGTTTGACTGCACACCATTAATATGAGAGCAGCCCGGTGGAATCAGTGTGCCGGTCAAGGTTCTCTCCCCAAGAGGGGGGATCATGGCTCGGAAAGCTAGTCGATAATAATCAGTTACCTTTTTTGAGCAGAAACGTTGAACTGTTATCGCCTGCCCCTTTTTTTGTCGATGAATCTCTTGTTCGTCCGCGGTCAGCTGCTCCCATGGCAATTGCTTAAATTCAAATTCGCGCCAACTCACCGTCGGGGTGCGGCGGGAGTATTCGGCGCGGTCGGCCATCGGGCGGTAATTGGTGCGCGGCAGGTAGTCGTCCGGGATGGCTTCGAGGTCGATGGGGTCGTAATGCTTATTGGCAGTACAAACGCGCTTCGGAGTTTTGTTGAAGGGGTTGGCGAGAAAGAAGTGCGGGCCGGAGAGCACCCAGTCTTCCGGGCTGCTGACAAAGCCGTTGTCGCCCACCGGGCGGCGGCTGATGGTGCCATCGTGCTGCTGCATCGTTTCGTGCCACATCTCGGTCGAGAAATAGTCGTCTCCCAAATCGTTCAGACGGCGTGGGTAGGCGGCGAGCTTGGCGAGCACGCTGCTCAAGGCGCCGGCGTGCAGCGCGGGCAAACGGGCGCGACGCGGCGGCGTACCGGCTTCGTCGTAGAGTTGGGCGAAGACTTTGAGCTGGGTTTCGGTGATGGGCACGATGCGATCGCGATGGCCGACGGTATTCCACTTGCCGTCGTCAGTCTTGTAGCCGCCAGCTTTACCCGCACCATCGCTCGCATAGCAACCATCCACAGTAAATGGCTGAAACAGGTTGCTAATCTGGTCAAACGCAGGACTGGGTTGCAGGCCTCCGCTGATGTTGATGCTGTAACGGGTGTTATTATGTACATCGGCAAATAAGAGCATTTCATTCACAAACTGGAAATGTGCCCGCAAACGTGCATACACCACTTCGCGCAACGCACCGCCCTTGGGGTCGTCATACGGGCCTTCGGGATGCAGGTAGCCCGTCACACCGTGTTGCCCAGCCAACATCCAGCCCAGCGGCATGAAGCATTTGTAGAGGTTAGTCTGGCTGCCCTTGAGCAGCGGGTAGTTCTGCGTACCGTTGAGGAAGTTCTGGGAGGCTTCGGTCTCTTCGAGCTCGGCCGTCCATTCGCCTTGCAGGCGCGGGAATTCGTCGAAGGCTTTGGCTCGTTCGCGGGTCAAGTCCGTCGCCGAAAACTTGCGGATAGCAAACAGCGGCTTGGCTTCGCCGAGAATGCCGGCCTCGTTCCACTCGATCTTGAGCCAGGGCGGGTTCCCCAGTACCAGATCGAAACCGCCGCGCTGGGCGAAGACGTCGGCAAAGGTGAGTTCCCAGTGCATGAAGCGGCGAGTGCTGGCGATGTTTTCGATGGTCTTGATGCGCGGGAAGTGATCGCGCAGCTTGCTGATGCGCAGCTGGCCGAACTTGTCGTGGAGATTGGGCTGGACGACGTTTGTGGTGAGCACGGGCTGAGCGGCACCGAACATGTCGTCCTGAATTTCCGGAACGAGCTGCTGCGCTTCGGGTGTAGCGCTGAAATCGAAGCCTCCTTGCGGGGCAAGATCGACGATGTTGCCTTCGAGGATTGCACCGATTTCCATCCACCATTGCTCGCGCAGTGGCAGATCTGTGCTGCCCTGAATAGGCCAGAACCACAGGGCGCACCAGTAGTCCATGACGAGCTTAAGGCGGCGGTACGGAGTAGCAAGATCGCCATCGTCGTTGAGCAGGCCTTTTTTGCGGGTTTCTTCCTTGAGGCTGCGCGGGGTAGCACTGCAGCTGTCTTCCTGCGCGGGCCAGATGCTGAGCGGGTCTTCGGTGGCGGCGCGGTCGCGGATCAGGGCCTGTACATGCTCTTGCCATAGGGTGTCGACCTTGTCGCTGAGCTGCTGCAAGCGGGCGACTTCGTGGCGTTCGAGCGGTTTGGTCCACTCCTTGCGCCACGCTTTGAGGCATTCGAAGTCTTGCGGGTAGAGGCTCTTGGCGACCTTGTCGGTGTAGCTGGCCATGCCGGGGTCGGGCAGGAGGAAGTGGTAGACCTCGTCCTGGCCGCGCAGGCTGCCTTCACCGCCAGCCTGAGGGGCGAGGCGGCGCGGGGCTTCGTTGTACCACTTGGGGTCGGCGTTCTTGACCAAACGCTGGGCGGGCCAGACTTCGCGGCGGGCGCCGATGAGGCTGTTGCCATTGAAGAGCTGGTAGCCGAACCAGGGCACACGGGCGGGGCGCGGTGGAATGGGATTGCCGTCGGCATCTTCAGTGGGCTCGCCGTAGATGGCGTTGAGCCAAAGCGAAACTTCGGCCAGCTCGACGGCGACGGGATTCAAGTCAACGCCGAAAACATTGCGGTCGGCAATGTACATGCGTACTTTTTGCAGCTCTAGTGGGTAGCGCTCATGCGGGATGCGTTGGTTGAGTTCCTGCTGTTTGAGTTCGAGGTATTTCTCGGAGAGCTGGTTAACGGCTTCGTTCAGGAAGGCGGCGCTGCCCATGGCGGGCTCGACCACGGTGAGGTTGAGCAATTCATCCGCTGTTTTGTCTTTGAGCAGCTCTTTGAGGGCGTATTTCACCAGACAGCGGGTGAGTACCTGTGGCGTGTAGTAGCTGGCGCTCTTTTGCCGGTCGCGCCCGGCGAGGCGATAGATGAAGCTGCCTTTGGGGTACATGCGCAGCTTCTTGCGCCCCTCGTCATCCTCTTCGTACACCATCTCGCCAGGCTTGTAGCCATCGAGCTTGAGGCGGCTTTCGGGCACGAACCAGGCGTTGTCGAGCACGTCCGTGTTGGTGCTGCCGCTGAGGTCAGTGCCTTCTTCACCATCCTCTCCGTCATCACCCTCGTCGTCACTGCGGGCAGCCTTGGCTTTCTTGGAGTCAGGCTGAACTTCGTAGAGGTTTTCGGCAGCGAAGAAACCACGGTAGGAGAGGAGAGCTTCGTAGACGGCGCCGAGCTGGTTGATTGAGAGGAGCTGGTAGCTGATGCGGCCGGGGCGACCACCGCGCTTGGGCTTGCTGATGGACATGCCTTTGATGACGGCTTGCCAGATGTGATTGGGGAAGACGACCTTGTTCAGGAGCGGTGTGGCGGCAGGGTCGAACAGGCGGCTGTCGAGCGGGGAAAGCGAGAACACATCCTTGACGCTGGCGGCACTGAAGTTGAGTGCCTGTGCTTCGCTTATGCCACAGCCATCTGCGACGAGTGAGAAGAGGCGGCGCAGGGTCTTGTCGAAATACTTGCCGTCGCGTGCGTGCGGAGTATTGAGAGCGACGCGCTCCAGATCGCGCAAGGATTCGAGGCTGTAGCCCTTGAGGTAGATCTCGCTCTTGTTGATGGGTACATAACCCAGCTCGGGTCGCGCTTCGATGTAGAACATGAAGAGCAAGCGGTAGACGAGTCGCAGGCATTCGAGGCTTAGCTGTTCGGGGTCGAGCGCATCCTTGCCGGAGTAGAAGCCTTTGCCTTGTGTGGCGGCGAGCTGGCGCAGCTGGCTGGCAGCTTCGTTGCCGAGCAGCTCGATGGCGGAGCGCAAGGCGTACTTGAGGTCTTCGGATACACCAAAGGCGTGTTTGTGGGCGTTCTCGTCGAGGCCTTCGAGCAGGCTGGCTGTGCCGGCAGCAGGCGCGAGGCTGTCGCGGTGCAGGAGGGCGGTCGTGGCTTGCAGGGTGGCGCTGTCTTTGCGGTCGAGGATTTCACTCCAGTCGAAACGCAGCACGCGGTTATTGGGCCACTTGAAGCGGTCCAGCAGCAGCCATTGATTGAGGCCGACGAGGATGATGAAGCGCGGGGGCTGGTCAGCGCCGAAGATGGCTTCCGAGATGACCTCGGCGATGCTCATGTCCTTGAACGCTTGAGGCACGGGGATGCCGGCGTAGTGGCAGGCAGCGAGCTGCTGGTCGAGGAGGTCGTCGTCTTCCTGGCCGGGGTTGTAGGCTGGAACGATGAGGAGTTGCGGAGCTTTGCCGGCTTCGGTCAGTGCCTGCCATCCCGGCACGGGCATGCCGGGATGCAGCTCGCATTGTTGCGGCTGCAAGGTGTAACCCAGCGCGGCGAGCAGGGGCTGATGCAGGTCGCGGTGAGCAGTGAGACGATCTTCAGGCGACTTGGCGCGCGTGAAAGCGCTTTGCTGGGCGAACCAGCGGGCGCTGCAGGCTTGCAGCTGTTTGAAGGGCGCTTTGACTGATGCGCCTTCCTCATCTTCAGCGGTCTGCCAGCGTTCGATGAGCGATTTGATATCGCCCTTGAAGACTTCGGCCAGGTAGTGGTGGCTGTAGAACTCGTTTTCGTTGGCGAGGCCAGCGAAGGTGGAAACGGTATCGGCAACTGACATGGTGTGTGGGCTCCCGTTTTTTGTTATCGCGTGAGTGCAGCCAGCACGCGGATGTAGGGCTGGGGCTCGGTGGTCATGGTGTCTTCCACCCACTGGCGGTATTCGTCGAACACCTGGTGGATCTGTTTGCTGCGCTGTTCTCGTTTGGACTTGCGCACACCTTCGAGCAAGTTTTCCAGGCGCAATTCTAGTTGCTGCTCCTGCTTGCCTTGCAATACTTTGAGCTCGGCTAGCGTGCCGGAGAGGCGGGCTTTCATGTCCACATCGAAGGCACTCTGCTGCGCGACCATGTGCTGGCGCATCGCGTCGACGGCTTCGGGCAGTGCGGCTTGTAGGGCGGAGGTATCGAAGGCATCGCCTTTGTTGGGCAGCGTGTCGGCTTTGAGTTTGGTGCGTTCTATGAAGCTGTCGTAAGACTCAAGCGTCATGCTGCCGCCATTCTTGCGGGTGGCGACTTGCCAATCGACCAGCAGGGGCTGGCCCTTGCGGTTGGGTACGAGGCCCATGAGGATGAAGGCTTGCTCGCCGAGCTCCATGAAAGGGTTGCGCAGCGCCGGGGCGCGGTGGCGACCGAACTGGGTGAGTACGCGGTCGACGAGCCAGTCCATGATCGGGTGCTGCGGCCACAGGTAGTGCACGCGCGGCCAGGTGTCTTCTTCCGCCCGTGCCTGGCGGGCGGTTTCGATGGCTTCGGCGACGCGATCCTTGTTGGCGCAGAGGATGTAGCGGTCGTTGGCGTCGATGACTTCGCGCGGGAGTTGGCGCAGGCGTTCTTGCAGGTCTTGGGGCGCGGTGAGGGTGATTAGCTGTTCTTCGTCATCGGGCGCCCACTGCGCAAATTCCTGCTCTTTGGAGAGCACCTGGAAGGCGGTCTTGGCGAAGTGATAATCGCCGGGAAAAAGGCTTGCCGGTGCGTGGATGTGGTCAAGGCTGTTGGTGGGCTTCGCCTGCGGGGCGGCCTCATCGTCACTCCCTCCTCCACCGAATAGCTGAAGGAGCCAATCGCCTTCGTTGTCTTCCTCTTCCGTAACGGCGGCATCGAGTCTGGTTTCGACCTGAGCGGGGGAGAGGCCAGTGGCCATGAAGTCGCCGACCTTGTCGGCTTCCTTCTCAGGGTCGAAGACGTTGAGGAAGGATGCCGGGTCACCGAGGTTCTTGTTGGCTTGCTCGTCTTTGGTTTGCAGGATTTCAAGGATGCGCAGGTCGCCCTTGATTTTCTCGACCGAGGTTTCGGTGAAGAGATAGACGATCTGCGGCTTGTGCTTCTGGCCGTAGCGGTCGACTCGGCCGTTTCGTTGCTGGAAGACCATGAGCGACCAGGGCAGATCGAAGTGCACGAGGCGGTGGCAGAAATAATGCAGGTTCAGGCCCTCGGAGGCAACGTCCGAACAGAGCAGGACGCGCAACGGGTCATCCAGCCTGCCAAAGCGCTCGACCAGATCCTGCTGCTCGGTGTCGGACATACCGCCGTGCATGAGGGCGAGCTGTTTGTCTTTGAGGCCGAGGTCCTGGCTGAACTGTTGGTGCAGCCAGTTCAGGGTTTCGATGCGCTCGGAGAAGATGACGAGGCGGTCGTCAGCCGTGTTGGTCCGCCAGTTGGCAGCCGGGCTGCGCAGATGGGCGAGCAGGCGCTGGTACTTGCTGAAGCTCGCGGCGTCGATCTGGCGCAGGGCGGCAGCAAAGTCCTGCAAGGCTTCGACTTCGTTGGTTTCGTCTATCGTTGCGTCGGCCTTACCGCGAAGAATGCAGATGCGCTTTTCGGTGGAGTCGAGCGCGGCAGCCGGACTGGAGAACATACCTTTCTGCATGCCGACACGCTGCAACTCGGCAGGCTTGCCGGGGTTGTACTTCCCTTTCTGGGTGAAGGGGATGGCGAGCAAGGCGCGATAGGCAGCTTCTTCCTGCGGGCTGGCCGGGTGACGTAGCTGGAGGGTGTCTCGCTCCTGAAAATCGGCGCTGACTTGGTCCTTGATGTCCTTCTTGAAACGGCGGACGACGAGACCTTTGTTTTTGAAGTCGTCCGGCGTGTAGTCCTCGGGGTCGCTGATGGCGGTGGGGTCGAGCAGGCTCATCAGGGAGGCGAAGCTGCGGGCCGAGCCATCGTGCGGCGTGGCAGAGAGCAGGATCATGGTGTCGGAGCGGCCGGACAACAATCGGGCGAGTCGGGCGCGGCGCGAGAGGCCGGTCTCAGAGGCACGGGCAGCGACATTGTGACATTCGTCGATGACGATGATGTCCCACCACGCATTGCCGAGATAGTTGCGGTATTCGAGATTGTTCTTGAGCGTGTCCATCGAGATGATGGAACGGTCGAAGTAGTTGAAGGGGTTGTGGTTGGCAGGGATGCGATTGCGTACGCGCGCAAGGCCGACGGAGTCAAGGCGCACCAAGGGGATGGTAAAGCGGCTCCACCACTCCTTCTGGAACTGGGTAAGCATGCTTTTCTGGGTGACGACCAGAATTCGCTTGCCGCGCCCGCGCTGGATGAGCTCTGTGGCGAGGATGCCGGCTTCGAGCGTTTTGCCAAGACCTACGGCGTCGGCAATCAAAATGCGGCTACGTGGCTGGCGCAAGGCTTGCACGGCGGGATCTAGCTGGTAAGGCACGAGGTTCATCACGCCGCGATGGCCGAGATGAATGGACTCGTCATTGGCGGTGCTGCGGCGACGCTGGCTTTCGAGATAAAGGAGTGCCGCGCTGTGCTTGTTGCTGACATCAGGGATCAGTGCGGTCCGGGCGGGATCGAGAATCGCGATCTCGTCCTCCAGCTCGGTGAGGAACAAGGCTTCCTGTCCGCGCACAAGTTCGGAGATTCCGTCGCAACTGAGCAGGTGGCCACCATCGGAGGAGGGGTCAACGCGGCGGACAAGCCATTCTTCGTCCCGGATGACGACGCGCATGCCGGGGGCAAGCTGATGATTCATTCGTAAGCCCGATTGGTGCAGTACATGCCAAAATACAAGTGTACCAGCGGTGCTTGGGAATACTGCTGTAGGAAACTCACGTCCGGAAGAATAAAATTCCCATTGGAATCACATGTGAATTTGGTGTAGTTTGCATGCCGCAAAAAACTCATCAAGTAACGTCGAGTCAGATAGAAGTGTGTACCGATGACCTGCTCAATATTCAACGCTCGCCGACGGTAATGCCCTTCGCGCTTTGCCCAGCGCCCGCAACTCGCGGGCCAGTTCACGGAGCGCCTGACGATGGCGGCCCTTGTCTGCATTGCGGGCGGCAATGGCTTTACCGTTAGCGCTGCGCGGCCCCGTGCTTTTTTCCCACGGGCGCCATTGCTTGATCATCTCTGCCTGCCTGGCCTTGCGTTCGGGTGTCCAGCCGTTGCCCATGGTTAGTCTCCAATAGTTCGTTCTGCGGATTTTTCTTTTTTCTCGTGCGCGCGGGCGCGGCGACAGCACCGTTGTTAACCTGCACCTGATTGCCGATGTTTGCCTGCTGCACAAACGCGACATGCCGTGGCGCCTTGATTTCGGCGAGCGTTTGCAATGTTGCCCTAGCCTGGCTTTGTGCTTTCAATGCAAGACGCATGCGCACTTCCAGTGCCCCCAGATCTCCTGCATTCATGGCATCTCTGACCAGCCCTGTGAATAGCCCGTCCAGAGTGTGTGCCTGCACAAGCAGCATGCTTTCCGCACGGGTCATGTCTCCGCGAAGGAGGGCGGCATTCTGTTGCTGAAGCTCTGAAATCAACGCTTCAGCGGGCACACCACCCGCGAACTTGCCCAAAGTCATTGCAAAAGCATTGACGCACTCCGGGGATAGGATCACACGGGCTTGCGCTTGCTCGGTGGTTTCGCCGTCGCGTGGGGCAAAGGGGTTCTTGGTGGTCATGATTTGTTTCCTGTCATATAGGGGCCAGCTTGGGATTCAGATCTACCAGCGACCGATGCCAACTCGTAATCTGAAATCCGCGGCTCGTTACTTTGATCGTTTGGTTTCCTGAAGCAATAGAGGAGTAAGCCTAACTACTTGTACCCGCGTCTCCTGCTAGCCGTATTGCCGTAGTCTTCGCCACACGTAGCCCATTTCGCTTGGAATGCTTGTGTTCTTTGGTCTTGAGCTAAACCCTTGTCCGGAACCTTTGCTTGGCAATTGCCCGGCGCGTGTCCGGAAATTGTCCGAGGGAAGTCCGGCATAAATGCAGCGCGCACAACATGCGCGGATATCGACAGGGGCTTGAGAGTACCGGCGTCCATGCGGTTGTACTGCAGTTTTGCGGTAAACAAGATGCCTTTCAGATTTCCCATATAGTCGTGGAATGACGAAAGACGCTTGGGCTCGGCAAGCCCGGTTGATTTCCAGAATTGGTAGAAGTGACTACGTTTGCCTATACGGAAATGTCCTTTCGGCAACGGAGTTCCCTTTTTTGCTGCTTTGGTAGTCCGGCTGCGGGTGAGCTCCGCATTGAAAATGACGTAGGCCTTTGCGCAAGTTAGGAGTGACTGAAACTGCAGGGTGACCCCACCCGCTTTATGTTTGCCATAACTGCCCGTTGTGTAATCACAATACTCGTAAGCAACCGCCGTGCCGAGGGCGGCCAGAATTTCCTGGACAAGGCAAGGAGCATTCTTGCTCAGCCATTCCCGAGGGACTGGTTTGCCACTGGCGGCGTGGATGATGATCTGCCCCTGCTCAATGCAAATTTCATCTCCACGGCCTAGAAGCCGAGAGGCGAGTGATTCCATGGAATGCCCCTTCTAGCTTTTGTAGTTAGGCAGGCAGAGCGGGAATTGCGAAACGCTGTAGCGTTGGGGCGCCAGTTTCCGCACAAGTGCAGCCTGAGCATGAGTTCGCCCACGATCAAGGAAATTTCGAGTTCCCTCGATAGTGATGATTGCGGCGAACACTCGGTGTCTGCGATTCGTGGAGGGCGGCATAACTACCCCTCAGCGTTCAGACGAGCTTCGATCCATGCATCAATCAAATCTGGATCCCAGCCAACCGCCCGTGGCCCAAGTTTTCGGCACTTTGGGAACGAGCCGTCTTTCATCATTTGGTAGATGCTTGAGCGCCGGTAACCGGTGCGTTCCATGACGCTTGGTAGGCGTTCAATGTAGCGGGAGGGTTTGTTCGTGCTGGAGGACATAACCGTGCTTCCTTGGCGCTTTTTGCGCGTAGTTGGACGGTTATGGTTTTAATGCCTATTGATTGATGTCTCTAACCCACGATGAAGGCCATTTATGATGGGAGTTGATGCGGGAGTAGGCGTTCATACAGAAATTCATTGGGGCAGCTGGTAAATACGCCCTTGTATTTTGCGTAGGCACGTTCGACCGCTTTTCCTCCCTCGCCGTCTCGGAATAACAGATTTGCAGCATCTCCGATCGCCTCTTGCCAGCGTTTGCCTCGTCTCATCAACAATACAACACAGGCGGCCGCAGTTTGATCACGAGCCGTCGTGTCGGTGCGTGAATGTTCGCCTTGGCCTATTTCCAGCCCAAACGCGACATTTGCATTTTTTTTTGCGAGTACCTGTGGAAATACATGTTGCATCCACATGCAAAGCAGGTCCTTTTCGTCTGGCAGGAGTTCATCGGCCTGCATTCGGTCATGAAAATGCTGAATCACTTTTAGGGCGATGTCCGGGTTATGGTCAACCTTGAGGAACTCGATCAGGGTTAGTAGCTCTTTGGGTGTCATGCCCGTTGCCTCGTTTGGAAGGTTACGAGATTACTGCTATCTAAAATTGCCTCAATGCGCTGACCAAGCAGGTGCCAGGCCTCACGTTTTTCTTTGGCGTAGTCATGATGCAAGTAGTGTCGACGCACCTTGCTGCCGCCCAACAGGTGATTCTGGCAGCGATCAATGATCTCCAAGGTAATGCCCAGCGCCTGCATCATCGTTGCGCCAGTACGGCGCAAGTCGTGAGGTGTCCACGCTCCATTTGCGCCCTTGTGCAGTACGAGCGTGTTGTCATGCCGCCGATGTGAGAGCGGTTTGGTGCGGTTTTTGAACATCTCTTGGCGGTCGCCGATGCGTTTGGAAATGGTTTTGACGCAAACGTGGTTCTCGCCATTGCTTGCCGGAAACAGGTAAGGCGTTACACCTGAAATGGCACGCAGTTCTTTGAACTGGCGCAAAGCAAAGGGCGATAGAAAAACATGATGCTCTTGGCGTTTTCCCCGGTGACCTTTGGTGTTCTCTGCAGGGATGAACCATTCGCCGCTTTCCAGATCGACGTGACGCCACTCTGCTTTTAGCAGTTCACCAATGCGGCAAAGGGTACCGAGGCAAATCCAAAGAGCTAGCTGAGCAGTGCGGTCCAGGGGACGGGTGCCTGAATATTTTTTCCCAACTGGAAGAGCAGCATAGTCGAGTTCCATCCGCTCAAAAATTTCAGATAGTTCCCTTAGCTCACCAGCAGACAAAACCCGATCGCGTTCTTCCTGATAGTTGGGATCAATCAGCTTTTCGACGTCCACCAAGTCTGCCGGATTGCCATCCGCCATTAGGCTGCGCCAGGGTTTGCGCTTTTCTCCCCAAGCCAACATCTGGTTCAGATCGGCAAATAGACTCACGACATATCGATTGACTCCACGCTGTCGTACAACTCGCAGCATGCTGAGGAGATCGCGCTCGTTAAGAGTACGAAGGGCGATGTCACCGATAGTGGGAATTACATCTTTGTTGAATCGCCGGGTAATTTCAGCGTTGCCGTCCTGGCGGGCCACACCATCTGCCAGCCACGCGCCAAACAAGTCACTCACCGTGAGATTTTCAGCAGTTTTGCGTTTGGCTTCTGCGATGGTCGCTTCGATGGCGGTTTGGGCTTCAATCCTGGCAGCCTTCTTCTCATCGCTCGGATTAATACCTTCGGCAACTTTCTGGCGGGCTCGATCACGTTCGGCACGAATATCAGCTATCCCGGCATCCGGGTAACTACCGCATTGATGCCATGCCACTTTTCCAAGCCAGCGAAATGCGTACTTGAATCGAATGCTGATCGATCCATCGGCTTTTATTCTTACTTCGCCGGAGAGACCTCCGCCATCGCTAACCGTATCGCCCTTCCATTCAGAGGGGATCACCGCCAGTTCCCGGGCAGTCCATTTCTGACCTTTTCCTGCTTTTGGATATCGGGTCATATCGTTCTCAGGGGTAAACAAAGGGGTAAACAGAAACTCTGGAACATGGCGAGCACTGTTGGACGTGTCTGGACGATATTTTAACGATAAAACCCTTGTTTATCTAGGGGTTGCGTGTGTTTTTAACGGGCATTAGTGTCCATTGCGGTTCATATTTTAATAGCATGGGGTGCAAGGGGTAGCGAGTTCGAATCCCGCCATTCCGACCAATAAAAACAAGGGCTTACAGACTTCGGTTTGTAGGCCCTTGTTGCGTTTGGGCTTAAAACCTCTCCACGTACATACATACGTACAGACCGCGGTTTATTATTAGCGTTTTGACGGATGAGCTTTTCCGTTTTGTCCGCAGCGGCTAGGGATTTAGCATGGAAGTCTTCCACTCTAAAACGCAAGCGGAAGGACTCAATCGAGCTTTCTAGGCGCTTGAGCAAATTGGTCGTCATCAACGCCTGCAGGCTCTTTTCGCGGTCGGCTTGTTTGAGCTTGGCCGAGCAAGCCCGCATCGACAAGGAGATTGATGCCATCCAGAAGGGGCAGATGCGCGTGCTGCCCCAAACAACGGCGCTCGAGCGCACGCGGGAGATCATCACGCTGGCCGACGATCTGGCCGGTGATTTCCGCCGTGTCCGCGATCAGTTCGACCAGCTCAATCGCGATCTTCGTGAACGCATCATGGACAACGATGGCAATCGAGGAGATGTGCTGGATTCGCTGTTCGCCGGAATCGATCTGATTTCAGAGAGCGACGCCGGAAGGACTTTCTCTGCTTTCTGGCGCTTGCTTACGGACCCAGAACAGGCGGCCACGTTTGATCAGGCACTTGATAGCGTTATGTCGCGGGAGTTCGTGGGGCAGCTCGAGGCCAAGGAGCGACGATTCCTTCTGCGGCTAACGCGCACCCTTCTTGAGCAGGGCGGCATGGTTCACGAGGTGCTCCAGACCTTCGCGCGCAGCCTGAAGCACTTCGTCCAGAGTCGTGAATACCTTGAGCAACGTCGACTCAATCACCTGCTGAAAGACGCCCAGCGCGCAGCACTGGCCCTGAAGGATGAAGTCAGGGCCACTGACACCCTCCAGTACACGCTGGAACTCACGAGCAGTCGGTTGCGCTCCTTGTCTCAATGGGTGCTGCACGACCCATCCTTGCAAGCATTGCCTGGGCAGATGGCAGAAGGAGACGCGCCGCCCATCGATCTAGAGTCTGTGAGCGAACTGGTCGCACAGTCCGAGATCGACTTCCGAACACTGAAGGCCAACGTGCTGGCTGTCCTGGAGCAACGCTCCCAGGCATCCATTGCCGACGTGCTGGAGCAGTTCCCCGCTGCACAGGGGCTGGGCAGCGTCGTCGGCCTGCTGGCGTTGGGCAGTCGGCATGGGTTCAAAGCCGACCACAGTGAAACCGTAGGCTGGGTTGGAGGCGAACGACTCAATTAAGTAAAAGCAAAAGACCAAAATGTATCTGCGGATCGAATCGTTTCGCCCTATTCACATACCTCTTGGCCCTTGAGTGGAACGTTGCTTTTGTTCTTGGGTGACGTGCCACCATTCGCACCAATAGCTGACGGGCTAGCAAGTCAGCGGAGTAACTGCATTAGTGGAATGAATTTGCAAACGGCACATACTTCGGATGACACCATGGACTTTTTTCACGTCAAATCGCTACACAATCCCGGCTTTCGCTTGCCCAAACTGCATCTGGACGAAGGGCTACTACCCCGCGCCGCCACGTTGGCAATGCTGCTTATTTATTTGTTTGCGGGAACAGTTTTCTATCTGACCTTTGTTTTGCTTTCGGCCTTGCACGCGTGGTAATTAGCAGCACTAGCCGCACGGCCGGTTTGCTGACGCATACCCAGGCCGTAAATGCGCATCAACTCGGAAAGCGTAGATGCATTTTCCGTTTCATCGAGCTAAATCACTTAGTAGCACCACACAACATACGAGATCAGCCTTCTGGTTAACGAGTCAGATAACAATAGTTTTCCAGACCCCTTTCTCTCACCAGCATCGGTCAGGCCCGACGGTGAAAAATGGCATCACCTACCTGACAAGGTGATCGCATCCTTTACACGCTCCAACATTCGGCCAGCAAGGCGCGATTGGCCGCCTGATGTCTGTTCCGCCGCACCCATATAGTCTGTCATGAAGGAATCCCCATGCCCGCGTTTACTCCGATACAAAGACGTTGCAAAAACCAGCGAGAACTACCGTGCTCAAGGGTCTGAAACGACTGCTGCTCGGGGGTATTGCCTCTATGAGCACGGCGCAGTTGCGTCAACAGAAGCAACTGACCAAGGCTTTGCTCGGCGGGGGAAAACGACGAAAATCCCGTAAAAGCAGCCCGTCCAGCCTGACGGCTAAACCACTCCGAAACAAAGGAAAGTCCGCTGCATCGACAAGCCAGGCTACAGCTTCGCTTGCCGGTCAATGGATTACCTCCTGGTATAACGCCTCCATCGATCATCAGTGTCTGCCATACCAAAGGCTGGGTTATAAGCTGTATCTTCCCAAGCATCATAGAGGCGGTCCATTGCTGGTCATGTTGCATGGCTGCGGACAGACCGCGAACGATTTTGCACTGGGCACACGCATGAACGCGCTCGCTGAGAAAAAGGGCTTTGCTGTGCTCTATCCGCAGCAGTCTTTGCGACGTCACTCGCAACGCTGCTGGCCATGGTATGAAAGAAACGTGCAGGAAGGCGGCGGCGAAGTGCCTTTGATCATGGGCGCCATCGGCACGATTCTAACGCAGTACAGCCTGGATCCCTCGCGCGTCTATGTGGCGGGGATTTCGGCAGGTGCTGCGATGGCTCATATATTGGCTTTGCACTACCCGGAACAAATTGCCGCCGTAGGGCTGCATTCCGGCCCCGTCTATGGTGCAGGCAATGGCAAATTAACGGCGTTGATGGTGATGCAGGGTGGTTCAGTCGCTGGCGGCAATGGTGCAATGGCGGAAGCATTGGTACGTTTTGGGGAGACTTTGCGAATGCCTGCGATTTTGCTCCACGGACATGCCGACAAGATGGTGCGCCCAATCAACCAACAACAGTTGGTGCAGCAGTTCATGGCACTGAACCAATTACAAAATGCAGATGTCCGCCCGAGCGTGCTCAAGCGAAGCGGCCGTGGCCGCAAAGCGCACAGTTATCAAATCGATGATTACGTAGTGCGACGCAAGCTACTTCTTCGGGTATGCCGCGTCAGCGAACTAGGTCATGCCTGGAGTGGGGGTGACGGCACTATCAAATACCATGCCGGGAACGGTCCGGACGCAAGCAAATTGATGTGGGACTTCTTTGCCCGGCATCGTCGGACGCCCCTGCGTCGATAATTTACCTGATATCTGGTTGCTCATATCCGCATCCAGAAAACCGGCGAGCCGGACATCCTGCAGACCAGCGACGGCAGGTTGACCCTGTCCGTGCCGATCCAGATCAAACGCCGCAACGGCCGCAAGTTAGTCACCTTGCCAAACGGCGAGACCGCGCCGGTCAGGCCATGGGACGTGGTACCGACCACCATCCAACTGGCGCTGGCCAGAGGGCACCGCTGGCTAGCGATGCTGGAATCAGGAGAAGCGAAGTCCTTGAGGGAAATAGCCGCGCGGGAGGGAATCGACAACAGCTATGTGAGCCGCATGGTCAACCTGACCACGCTGGCACCCGACATCGTGGCAGCCATTCTGGATGACGCCTTGCCGAACCATGTCACGCTGTTTGACCTGGCGGTGGACCCGCCTGCGCTGTGGGATGAGCAGCGCGATCGAGTCGGTCTTCAGCTTTGAAAATCAACCCGCGTCTGCAGGCGACCACGGACCACCGGCCTGCCAGCGCGCTGAAAACACCGCGTTGGCATTGGCCGCCTTGATGACAGGCAGCATGAAGTCGACCAATGCTTCAATGATGTCATTCAGCGCCAGCGCTTCCAGTCGATTCTTTCTCAGGAATGCCTGCCACTGCATCTGTTTCTGCGCATCTTGTGCAAACGCATCGGTGAGACCCAATGGGGCATCACCAGTCAGCGCGGTCTTTCGACGATCGAAGGTGGCCTGAACGGCTTGGCGAAGCGTGTCACCATTGAAGTCGGTGTGCTGCGCCAGTATCCACAGATCGAAATAGTCCTTCATGCGACTGTTGGCGATGCCAAGGGATGAGAGCGCCTCGAATTTTTCGGCCACCACGGTGTAGCGTGGATAGACCCGCAGCTTGGGAGCGGCGAATTCCGACAGCATGACGGGGTATTCGACATCCTCCGGGCCAGGCGTCACGGCGTCGCCGAAGCCGATATCGATCTGGATCTGGCAGCGCGCGCCATCAATCACACCGAGCAACATCACGCGCACACCAGCGTAGTTCGCCTCCTTACGAATCTCAGCGGCGTGCACGGTGTCGGGTTGAAACGTTACTCCGTCATGCGTTTCGATCGTGCAGATTTCTCTGAAGACTGCTTCGATGTGCGGCAGCTCTGCCGAGCCGAATCCCAGGAAATCAGCGTCTCTGGTTGGGCGATGAGGGATGTCGAACCACAGGTCAAAAAGCAGTGCACCTTTCAGAAGAAATTGATCGGCGTGCTGGGAGATGCTGATCCGATACAGCAGTCGTTCAATCGCATAGCGAGTGAGAACCAAGTTGAAATCCTGCTTGGTCTCGCGGGCGCGGTTGAGTAGGCGCGCCCGTACTGATGCCGCCACGTTTCGTTCGTTCATGACAGGCTTTCCATGTAGGGGCGCATCACATTGGCCACGCGGCACAACGTGGCATAGCGCCAGAGTTCATCCATGCTCACGCGCTTGGCACGCCACGCCTCCTGCAGCGCTTCCATCGCCACATCGAGACCGATCTTATTGCGAAACTTGAAGCAGTCGGCCACGGTGCGGGCGACGTTGGTCACGCGAACGGTCACGCCATCAATCTGGTGATCTTCGACACCGTCGGTCAGCGCCGCGCCCGAGAAACGCACAATGCGCAGCGGCGGGTATTCCATCTTCGGCGCACGAGCTTTGTTGGGAACGGCAAGCCAGACCTCGAACGGTGACTGCGTGGTGAGGTCGTGCACCCGCAGTGCTGACAGCAGGCAGACGATGGTTTGCGGGTGTTTGCGTGCCACCTCGGCCAGCGTACCATGCTCGGATACGCTGCGATCGGGACGGGCATACAGACCGCGACCCACGCGGGTGAGCAGGCCTTGTCGAACCAGCCGTGTGAGGGCAACACTGGGCAGCCCCAGCGCATCAAGATCGCGCGGGCGTATGAGGCCGCGCTGGGCGGCGAGATCCAGAATGGTTTGATGCGAAGTTTCCATGCCTCCATGATGTTGTATTACGTCGGTAGTTGTCAATATATACCGACAAAACACAACACAAGCGGTTTCCTTTGCTACCCGATGCTGCAATCCAACCACTTGATTCGTCCGCGCGTAACCCATTGATCTGTAATGGAGGATGTCGTGAACTTTGCGGACTTCGGGCCTATTTCGGAGAGCGGGGTCGGAGCGAGGAATGGCCACGAGAGAGTGGAATGTGGCCCGGAACGGCCAATTCGGGTGGCTGGCGAAGTCCGCAGGCGTTCGCAGGAACCCGCGCGAGTACGCGGGAACTGGCGCGTTCAGGCAAGAAAAAACCCCAACCGAGAACGGTTGGGGTTTCAATATTGGTGGTGGGGTGGAACCCTGCGCCAAACCTCAGTAACTCAGCGCCTTACAACCGCTTCTAACTCCTGCGGAAAGGTGCGGAATCCAGCCCTTGATGCCCGCTATCCTACCCGCCGCAGACTGTGCCGACTATTGCCGAGGCGCTGGCCAAGGCCAATATCAGCTGGAAGTGGTATACCGGAGGGCGCGATGCGGCTGATGTGACGACGGAAAGCGCGTTGCTGGTGATTTCCCAACTGATGGCTCAGGGAATGACGCAGACGCAGGCCCAGACCTATCTGGCGTCTAACCCGGGTCTGCTTGCCCAGGCCGCGCCGGCGGCAATGGCAGCCCAGTACAACGTGATCGGTGACCCGCTGGTAGCCTCCACCAACATCATGACTAACGCCAGCCTCAAGGCGAACCTGGTCAACCTGACCACGTTCGACCGTGATGTGGCCAATAACACCCTGCCAGCGGTGTCCTACGTGGTGCCCAAGAATCTGGCCAGTGCGCACCCGGGCTATTCGGCTCCGGCTGACCTTGAGGTATATCTGAAACACATCGTTGATGAAGTCCAGGCCAACAAGGCGTTGTGGGGCACCACAGCCATCCTCATTACCACTGACGAAGGCGGTGGTCACTTCGATACCGGCCCGATCCAGAACCTGGACTTCTTTGGCGATGGCCCGCGTATCCCGATGATCGTGGTGTCTCCATATGCCCGTAGCGGCAAGGTGGACCACACCTACTACGATCACGCCTCGGTGCTGAAATTTATCGAACGCAACTGGAAGCTGGCACCACTCTCAAACCGCAGTCGCGACCGTCTGCCCAACCCGGTACAGCTGCAAAAAGCCTATCTGCCCACCAACAAGACGGCAGTGGGTGACCTGATGGCCATGTTCAACTTCTGATCCATACCATGCCCCTGAAAACCTTTGCACCCGCCGCACTCGCGGCGGGTTTTCTGTTGTTCTCGCTGAACGTGCTCAGCGCTGTTCCCACCCCCACACCCAAGTCATCTGTCTGGGTGCGTTATCCGACTGCACCGGACAAACTCAGCCCCGCTGCCGCACTGGGCAAACTGATCTTCTTTGATGCCACGCTGTCGGGCTCCGGCCAGATGTCGTGTGCAACCTGCCACAGCCCTGATCACGCCTACGGCCCATCCAATGGCCTTGCCGTACAACTGGGCGGGGTCGACATGAAACACGCCGGCGCGCGCTCTGTGCCATCACTGCGCTACCTGACCTTCACGCCGCTGTTCACCCGCCACTACTACGTGCCAGCCTCGGAAGACAGTGACGACGAAGGCCCGACCGGCGGCTTTATGCGGGATGGCTCCATGGCCTCCCTGCGCGAGCAGATGGCCATGCCCATGCTGAACCCCAACGAAATGGCCAATGCCAGCCGCGAAGCGGTGGTTGCCAAGCTGCATCGCTCACCTTACTCCGCTGCATTTGCGCGGCTGTACGGTGCCAACGTATGGGCTGATCCTGCCAAAGCCTTTGTTCACGCGGGTGAAGCCCTGGAGGCCTTCGAAACCGAAGACCCAAGCTTTCATCCGTTTACCAGCAAGTTCGACGCCGTCATGTCGGACCACGCCACGTTTAGCGCGGCCGAGTTGCGCGGCTTAAAGGCATTCAGCGACCCGGACAAGGGTAACTGCGCCCAATGCCACGTGGCATCGCCAGGGCCCGGCGGACGGCCCGCCGCCTTTACCGATTATTCCTTCGTCGCGCTGGGCCTGCCTCGCAATCAGGAAATCCCAGCCAATCGCGACCCTGAATATTTTGATATGGGACTATGCGGCCCTATGCGCAGCGATATGGCCAAGGAAACGCAGTACTGCGGCATGTTCAAAACGCCAACACTGCGCAATTCGGCGGGCCGGGGTGTGTTCTTCCACAATGGCGTATTTCATAAGCTTGAAGACGCTGTGCGCTTTTACAGCGAGCGCGATAGCAATGCGCAAAAGTGGTTTGCACGCCAGTCCAATGGTAAAGTCGACAAGTTCAACGATCTACCCAAGGCCTACCGGATCAACGTTGACTACGTTGACCCGCCATTCACGCATAGCCCCAGGAAACCGGTGCTACGTGATGCGGAAATCCGGGACATCGTGGTTTTCCTGAAAACGCTGGACGACGGGTTCTCCTCCGTGCCGGGTGGGCCGGCACGCAAGTAGGGGCGATGAAGAGATACCGGAGTAGCAACAGGCCGATGGCAGAGACTGCAGCGTAGACCTGCGCGGACACGTGGTTAGGGGACTTGTTATATTGACATTCGACATAGCCAACACCCTTAACCGGGGACCACTGAGGTTGTAACAGACCAGTACCACCTTCAGATCTGAGACCACCCCCGTCGACCGGAAGCTCGGCGCCGGTGGTGAAGGTCGCGTCGAATGCAAGGAAGATGACGGCCTTGGCGATTTCCTCCGACTTCCCCAAGCTCTTCATCGGGATCATCTCGACCATCTTCTCCCTAATCGCGGCGACCTCGTCTTTACCGGTAAACACCTTGCCAACGATCGGCGTGTCGATGGGGCCAGGCGACACCGCGTTAATGCGAATCTCGCGAGGAAGCATTTCGGCGGCGAGCGTCCTGGCGAATGATCGCAGTGCAGCCTTGGCAGCTGCGTAAGCGGCGTGGCCGGGCATCCCCTTGATGTTGGCAAACGAGGTTGTGAAGACGACAGAGCCTCCCCGGTTCATTAACGGCGCAAGCTTCTGCACCGCGAAAAGCGGCCCCGGTCATGCTATCGAAGGGCGCTCGGATGCTGAACCCGGTGCTCACGGAGAGCAAGTCGAAGGTGCCGAACTCGGCCTTCACCCGAAAAGCGAGGGTATTGATGTCCGTCAAAAACCGCGCGCACCCCCACCCAGAAGCATCTTGGCCGTTGCAAGCCCCATGCCGCTGGTACTGCCAATGATCACCGCCCGCTTCGCTTCGTACTGTTTCATCCGTATTCCCCTTGCGACGTCTGGGTCATCGTGCTGGTTACGATTTGAACTGTTTTGTACGTTAAAGGTTGCTATGGCTACAGTAGAGATTATTTTTAACTATTTAATTCAAATTAAAGCTGACTGCGCATGAACGGCCACGGAGCTCCGCAATCGCCTGGTGGTTCCGGTCACCGTGACTGGTTCGCAGCGACCGCCCCTGTTCAGGGGCGCTATGCATCAAGGATGCGGGCATGACCAGTTGATGCCAGAGACATTGACGACGGCCTGCCACGCGGCTTCCTGGTTAGCGCCATCGTGGAGGTGTGGGTGGCGCTGGGCCTCAATCGGGCCCGAGAACTTCCCTTGGGCTGAGGCGAAGAATTGCCCTGAAACGTCGGTTCCGAACTCCGACGCCTGGAGGTAGCGACGTGCGGCAGTCTCAGGAGTCTGGTTCATGCCTGGGATGAGGTTGGCGATTGGGATGAACAGATACTTCACCGCCAGGCCAGCTTGTCGCGAAACCTTGGTAGCGGTCGCCGCACCTGGCGAGACAGCGTACACGGCCATGCCGGAAGGTAGCCGGCGCGCCAACGCCGCGACCCACCAGGCGATAATGAGCTTCGCGTCGGCATAGGCATTGTTGGGCACATACTTCACGTTCGGCCCGTTGCGCAGCAGGGCCTCTATAGCCGCAGTCCGATCGCCCTTGTGGTATTTGGCAGCAAGTGCCTCCACGTCGGTGTAGCGGAACATGGGCACACCCCCTCGGGCAGGTTCCGCCCCGGTGATAACGATCCGCGCATTGGGGCTCAGCAGGTTGGCTTGGAGCAACCCGACAGTCAGTTGATGATGGCCAATCAGCGGGGCCTGCGACGCCTCGACGCCCGCCGCAGTGAGTACGCGCTTCTTACCTGGGACCATCCCGGCATTGAGCAGCAGGAAATCGATCTGTTGGCCTGACTTGACCAGTTCTGCGAGGGCGGATTGAACGCTGGTCGGTTCGTCCAGATCCAGCTCCAGGGGCGTGAAGACCTGGGTCTTGGTCTCCGCCGCGAGCTGAGCGGCTGTTTCCTGGACCCGACCCAGGCTGCGCCCGGTGACGATGACCTGACGGTAGCCCTGGGTGGCGAGCATGCTGGCTGCCGCATAACCGAGCCCGGAGGTGGTGCCGGTGACGAGTGCGATCGAATGTTCCATGGTTGTCTCCGTGGTGAAAGGTGACGGCCGCGTCGTGAAGCCCTGTGAGGCCAAGGCCACCTTGTTAATTTTGAATTGTTCAGTTATAAATTTACGCAATGGTGAATGTCAATGAGTTTTGAACCAAATGATTCAAAATATGATTAGGCCGCGGGGAAGACCGCGCAGCTTCGACGAGATGGGGGCGCTGGAAAAGGCGACTCAGGTGTTCTGGTCGAAAGGCTACGACGGAGTGACGATTGACGATCTCGTCGCCGGGATGGGTGTGGGACGGCCAAGCCTGTATTCCGTCTTTGGGGACAAGCGGGCGATATTCTTGCGCGTCCTTAAGGCGTATGCGGAGAAGAAGGGCGCTCGCGCTGCGAAGGCGCTTTTCTCACCACCGACGCTTCGCGATGCTCTCGCCAGCTTCCTGAGGCTTGCCGTAGAAACAGCGACAGAGGAAGGATCTGCCCCGGGATGTCTAATGGTGTGCGTCGCGCCGCTCGTGGACGATGCTGAGGTCCGGCAGTTCCTGCAGGACGCTGCGGCTGGCGGCGTGGCGCTTGTGGAACGCCGTTTTTGCGACGGGATCAGCGCGGGAGAAATCCCGTCCGACTTTCCGGTAGCGGTGCGTGCGATCCAGGTCGCGGATTTTGCTCGTGGCCTGACCATGCGTGCGCAGTTAGGCACGCCGCGCAAGACGCTCCTCAGAGATGCGGAGGAAGCGACTGACCTGGTGCTTTTGCCGCGCCGAGGAAATACCGCGCCAGAACATTGATGCTGGATGGCGCGAAAGTCGGTTCGCCTGCAATCCCCATCTCAGTTACCCTTTTCGGGGTTTTGGGCAAAACTAGCCAAGTTGTAGCAGTCCACCCTTGGCAGTGCGAACCCCGTTTTTGTGGCCTGACGTCAGTTCGGCTGGCTATTGGGACTGCAACTTACGTCCGAGGGCATCGCCGGTAACAGCTATATGGCATGGGCGCGTCTGACCAGCGTATGCGAATGCGGATTTCTGTTTCCCGGTGGTGTTCTATTTCATCGTCGGAGTCTGGTTTTGGCTTGATCTCCTCCCGCCTAACCGAGCGGCTAGAACTGGAGATTCCCGGCTTCAAGGTGTGCGAGCCGGAACTCGCCCGTTTCATTGCCCCGCAAGGCACCATTCCGCAGTTTGCCAAAACCGAACTGGGCGGTCTGCTCAAGCGCGAAGGCGACCAGTGGGTCCCCAATCCGCTCAATGCCCAGTCGGTCAAGTTCAATGTTGATTTCCTCAACGCCATCAACCTGCTGTCGCGCCTGTCCAGCCGCATGTATGCCGAAGGTAATGGCAAATACCGCTTCGACCTGATGGCCATGGGCAACCCCAGACTGACCGACAGCAAATTGACCATCGACGGCCAGACACTGGATTACTTCAACCAGAAGCAATACTGGGAACGCTTCAACTGGCCCGGCAATGACCCGGACAAGATGGGCGGCGGGCTCACCTGGAACCTGCTGCAGGGCGGTATGGCGCATGAACACAAATACACCGGCAGCTGGGGCTTCATCCGGTTGCTGGACGAGGCCAAGGTGGAGCAGGTGGACCGTGCGGACTGGCGCATCGACTGGACGCTGGATGACACCATCCACCTGCGCTTCGCCCTGCGTACGCTCAGTGGCGAAGGCCCGCTGGAACTGCTGCAGCTGCGCCACTTCAAGTTGCCGCAAAAAATCTTCATCACCGGGCGGGAGATGGCGGTCGTCACGGCAAAGACCGCCAGTGCGCCGGCGGCCAAACCCGGCAACCCCATCAAAGGGACAAAAAAATGACCCCCAGCGCGGGTGCCCTGGCACGGGCGCAACATCTTGCCACATTGCCGCAGGCGGTCCGGGACGCCATTGCCTCCTGGCCCGACTGGGCCTACGGCGTGACCACGCCAGAAGTGCGGGCAGCAACCGTGGCGGAGGCACTGGCCGCGCTGCAACGTATCGCGCAAGCCTGGGGCGGTGAGTGCCTGAGTCCGGCATATGTGGCCCAGAAACACAAACTGGCCTTCCGTTGTGCCAGCGGTCATGAATGGCAGACCATCGCCAACCGGCTGCGGACGGGATACTGGTGCCCCCACTGCACGCCGGACCGGCTCATCAAGGATTTTGCCGCGCTGCACGAACTGGCCCGGCGCCATGAGGTGGCGTGCGTATCCGACACCTATATCAACGGGACAACCCCGTTGACCTGGCGCTGTCGCCATGGACACGTCTGGCAGTCGTCGGGGGCGTACATGAAGCGGCATTTCAAAGGCTGTCCACAGTGTCTCAAGGCGAAGTACGCTGAAGATTACCTGGTCAGGCTGCGCGCCTACGCCGCCGAACGGGGTGGTCGTTGTCTTGCCACCGTCTTTGTGCACGCCACCGACAAAGTGCAATGGCAATGCGCCCACGGCCATACCTGGTTTGCGGTGCCGGCTCGTACGTGGTGCCCTGAATGCACCCGTCTGACCCGCATGGTGGTCAATCACCCGGTCGTCATTCCGGATGCACGGGCGAACGCCCGGTTTGAGGACGCCCGCCAGCTAGCCGCCCAGTCACGCGGGGTCGATGCCCGCGCCCTGGCGGAGCAGGCCAGGCTGGATGACGCGCAGGCTCTGGCTGCACAGCATGGCGGCACCTGTCTGTCGGTCAGTTATGTCGGGAGCAATGACCCGCTGCGCTGGCAATGCGCCCAGGGCCATGAATGGCAATCCAGCCTGCGCGCCCAGCGCCACCGCCTGCACTGGTGCGAAGCCTGCGCGAACGTCGCGGCAAAGCGGGAAGCCTTGGCGGACATGCATAGACGCGCAGCCCAACATGGCAGACGTTGGGATATCAGTCTCCAAAGCCCGCTGTCGATCCAAAATGGACTTGCTACGCGGCCATAGCCACCCCTTAACTAGGTGTCCATCAGACCAATCCACCTCCGATGCACCTGAGTGGGTTTCTCTTTATCCGAGCGCGCTATGGCTCGATATAGTGCAAGCTATGCTTTAGAACTCAAGCGGATTGCACTGGTGGGATATACCGGCCATCGCGCACATCTGCGCAATCGACCTGCAGCGCGGTCCTACTGTCGATATGCACATGCTCTGCGCTGGCGGCATCTTGAGTCAGAAACCCTTCAGACAAGACGAAGTTGCTGGTGTTGATGTCCCAGAAACGGATCCTGTAAACGGTAATAGCTTTCATGAAAACCTCCTAACGGAGAGTTAAGCGGATCTGCGATCTAGCGAGTCATTGCTTATAGGCGCGGCCCAAACTGCTGAACTTCACTTTGTACTTGTTCTTGCGACTGGCCCATGGCGCCGCTAGTTAACACGGGCAAGTCAAATTCCGGCTTATCCGTGCTACCTCACCACTGAGCTTATTCGCACCATCGCAGGCATTCAGTGCGCTGGCGAACAGACTAGTCCCACCTTCTGGCGCAATGTGACAACGAGGGAGCCCAAGGTCTTTCGCTCTGGAACCCTTGGGAGAACATCATGAATAAATTGACACTATTGGCCATGGCCGCTGCAGCGGGCGCGAGCTCACTGTTTGCCGCAACCGGCAGCCTGCTGTGGAGCATCAGCTTTCTGGCGGGAGTAGGCGCCATCGCTTTTTCGCGCGTCTGGTGGCTGGATCACGAACGTCGCCAATAATGCGTTGAACATCCACCCAATCGTTTTCCCGGGAGTTGATGCCATGTTGCCACTGCACGAAGCGGCTTTCTACGGCGATGCCGCAAGGGTGAAAACCTTGCTGGAACAAGGCGCAGATCCAAACGCAGCCAACGAGTTTGGTAATACGGCCCTGCATTACGCGGCTTATTGCGATCATGAGGACATTGAGAAGATGCTGGTTCTGGCCGGAGCCAGTACCACCTGCAAAGCGGGCGACGGCATTAGCGCGGCGCAAATGCATTATCCCAATGCGCTCAATCGCGGCGCCTGGTACGAGCAAATCCGACTGAAACAGCAAACGACAACTATGCCCGAGGTAAAGCCTGTGACCGGTTTGCCAGGTGCATCAATGCAAGTAGCGGATCACATCTGAGGCGGCTGCCGCAGTGCGGATTCAGGAGCAAGACAATGCGCTATCACGTTCAATACTGTAATAAACGCGGCGATCAAAAGTCATTTGAATACGATTTTGGCCCGGCACTCAGTCAGGAGCAGGTGGATTCCCTGATCCTGCAAGCCACCATAGAGAATGAATTCCCCAACCAGATTGCGCTGCGCCGGATTGCTGATCTGCCTAGCAATGCCAGCGCAGAAAAAAGCACCATCGGCCAGATTATGGCGTTGTTTTTTCTGAATGATATCGAATATGAAGCGCGTCAAGCACCACAACAAATCCGGCAAAAGCATATGTTCTGCTGGTGAAGGCGTGAAACTGATAGGGGGCCGCCAGACCTGTTGCTCGGCTCCCAAAAGAGGGGCCGCAACTTCGACCAACATGAGTCACACCGCCGGAAGTGGTTCCGCCATTGAGGTTTCCCATGCTTTCGCCTTGGCCAGTGCCAGATTGGCCTGCGCTTTGTCTGCCGTAGTGCCGTGAACCAGCAGCATATATTTATCTGCTTTGAGCGCCGTTTCATATTTGATGGCATGGTTGTGCGGCACGCCTACCTGCACCAGCGCAGCACCCAGTGCCGACATGCCACCGACGACGATTGCGCTATCGAGCGCACTGACGAGTACCGCTACCAACGGGCCAGCCATGGCCATCAGACCCAACCCCGGCAAGAAGAAGACTGCCGGTGCCAGCATCAGCCCCCAGATACCGCCCCAGAATGCGCCAATGCCGCCCCAGGCTTTCATGCGGTCGCCCACTGAATAAAACCCGACCGGGTGTTCTTCGGAGTGATAGCCCTTGCCCACGAGGGATAGTTTCTTGACGTCAAAACCAGCGCGGGCCAGATCCTGAATGGCGGCTTCTGCCTCAAGATGCGTATCAAAGACATAAACCGGAGATTGCGATGTATCAGGCGTCATGGCCTTGAATCTGGGAAAAGAGATCGTCGAGTCCCTTAACGGTCCCAAAGCTGCACTGGCCCGACCAGCGATCGAAATCATGGCATTCCCCGGATATTGCTTACCGAGCTTTGCATGCCCGGCGTGCCGTGATGCGTATCGGAGACCAGCGCCGTATGGTTTGCAAGCTCAGGCGCTTGCTCAGTAGACAGGCCCTGTTCCAGGGTGTCGAGCATGCCAATCAAAACGCGTTTGTTCTGGCGTGGCGCACCCAACGCGTTGCCTGGCCCCCATTTGTGCAACATTAATCGGGCGCGGGGTTTGATGGTGATTTCGTCGCTCAACCCATCGACTCCCGGCATGTAATGGATGGCGGCAATGATCTTCGCCTTTTGGTAATTCCAGTCGAGTTCGCCGGTCAGCGTGACCCAGCCACTTTCGACCTGCACCTTGAGCGAACGTGGCAACACGCCAGTCGTTTGCTCAAGCAGTCGGGCGATCTCGCGGCTGATCTGCTCATCATTGCCGTGACTGGCCAAGGGCGCGCGTTGATGGCTTTCCAGTACGGTGCCTTCGATACTCGCGGCCTGCCGGGCTGCGCGACGGGCGCCGGTATTTTTGGCAAATAGTGGTGCAGCCGTGCTGTCTTTGAGTTCGATAGCAGCGTGGCGGATTTTGGCCGCTGCCGGCCATTTCAGGCGTTCTTGCGTTTCGGTTTGAAACTCGGAATCGGATTTCATGATCATCCTTCCAGTCATTACAGGAAGGTCAAATGTGCGCTTCACGCACCCCAGCATCTGTGCGGCAGCACACCAAGTGTCAATTCGGTTGGATTCCACGCTGCGGGTGAACAGATACGTTGCATTATTCGGCGAGTGGTTCTGGCAAAAGCCGGTCGTATTCTTTCTTGACCACGGCATAGCATTCGCAAGTGCGCTTTTCCAGTCCGGTACGATCCAGCACCGAGATATGACCACGGGCATAGCGGATCAACCCGGCCTCCTGCAACTTGAGCGCACTCTGGGTGACACCTTCACGCCGCACACCCAGCATGTTGGCGATCAGTTCTTGGGTCATCACCAACTCGTCGCCCTGCAAGCGATCAAGGCTGAGCAAGAGCCAGCGGCATAACTGCTGATCCAGCGAGTGGTGGCGGTTGCACACAGCGGTTTGCGCCATCTGGGTGATCAGCGCCTGGGTATAACGCAGCATCAAGTGCAATACCGGTGTGCGGATGAACTCATCTTTCATGACTTGGGCCTTGAGCCGATAGCCATGTCCGGCGCTTTGCACTACGGCGCGGCTGGGCGTGGATTCGCCCCCCATGAACAGCGAAATACCGACGATGCCTTCATTGCCGACAATGGCAATTTCGGCCGAGGCGCCGTTCTCCATCACATACAGCAAGGACACAATCGCCGTAGTGGGAAAGTAGACATGGCTCATTTTCGAACCAGACTCATACAACACCTGGCCCAGAGACAAATCGATGTGTTCAAGCTGGGGTGCCCAGCGTTGCCATTCTTCTTGTGGCAGCGCTGCCAGCAATTGATTTTTTTTCGGGTTTAGCGCAATGACCATAGCGACACTCCGGGGCAGAGCGGCGCTAGAACCCCACGCGAATGCGCGCGCCGATGCGGTTGAGTGTACGCCTTGCACAGAAGGGCTTATGTGCGTTCTCGAACATAAGCGCTCACCACATTACAGACGGCTTTTATCGACCACGCTAACCGGGCACCGCACAGGCGTGCCGTGGCGCGTGCCGTGGCGTATTTTCGCGCCTGAGTTCACCGCTTGGGTTTCGGATTATTAGTATCGGACAGAAGAAATCGTGCGCAGGGAATATTGCTGGTAGATCACGGTGAGGTTGTTGATCACTCGATAGATACCTGGTGTGCGCAAAGCCGTAAAACCGGCCAGATCGTGCTCGGCCCAGCTTTGCACCGTGCCGTAGAGCGTTGCCACACCTTGGGCGATGGTGACGTGCCCGACGCTGCGCAAATCGGCCCAGCATGCTGTTAGCTGCGGCTTCAGCCTGGCTCAGCCAGCCGCTTGCATCCGGTCTTTGCAAGGGATTCTCTGGTTGATCACTGCCCATACTGAGCGCTCACCGCCGCCACAAAAAAACAATGTGGACCCAAGTCGCACCCTTGATCTGTGCGTTATCACACGCAGCCAGACTGCAGTAATCAAGGGGATGTATTGCTACGTGTGCTAGCGCACTGAGTATCAACCAAGCCGGTACTAGGCTGTTCTGGCCCCGTTCAAAGGCATTGCGCTGAAAGTGGATAGCGCCAGGCCAACCGCTGCAATCAAGTGAAGGGAGCATACGCGGGCCAGTGCCCGACCGAACCATCACTTCAACTGGCGGGGTCCATATGACCAGCACACCTTTACTCCCTGAGCTGGAAACGGGAGAAACCGGCAGCCTGCAGCGCTATCTGGATACGCTGGAAGGCGCGCTCTATTACGCCCTGCTCAAAAAAGGTAGCGCGCTCACCGCAAATCACGACACCTGGCAACTGGCTTTCGATGCATTATCCAAAGCAGCGACTGGCAAACAACACGCCGACATTGCCATTGCTCAGCATTACCTTGTGGTGGCTATCAACGAGACCCGGCAGGCGCGAACCTGGCCGAAACCCTATCGAGTATTTTTGCGGGAATAAGCGCCAACAATGACAGATTCCATTTTGCTGGCGGCCACACGGGTGTGCACCTTTCAGCAGCAACAGCCCCTTACCAATGCCAGCGGGTTTTTCTTTGAGCGTGATCAGCGCCTGTTTCTGGTTACCAGCCGCCACGTCATGGTTGATGAACCCAGCAATCATTATCCGGACCGGATTGAAATCGAACTGCATACCAATCCAGACAACCTGACCCAATCTATCGGCTTTTCGATTCCGCTATACCGCCGTAATGGCCAAAGCGTCTGGCGCCAGGGCAGTGACTCTGCCGGCAGTGTCGATGTTGCGGTAATTGAACTTGAGCGCTCCGCGTTGCCCCCAAACATGGCCTGGCGCGCCTTTACTCCCGAGCACCTGGCCAATTTGCAGGGACAAATCATGGTGGGCAGCTCGGTGCTGGTGGTGGGGTTTCCACTGGGCTTTCACGATACCTTGCACCATATGCCGGTGGTCCGGCACGCCATCATCGCTTCAGCATTCGGTTTGCGGTTTCAGGGCAAAGGCTATTTTTTGACCGATGGCCGGACCCACCGTGGCACCAGTGGTGCGCCGGTGGTGATGCGGGTTGATCCGGAGTTGGCAGTTACGGTGGACTTCCCGTGGGTTTTGCTGGGCGTACACTCGTCGCGAATTGACGTAGGTACCCGTGATCTGGTCCAGGACGAAGTGCTCGGGCTCAATAGCACATGGTATGCCGACATCCTGCTAACCCTCACCGCGCATTGATCGCCCGCAAAACTGCCAGGGCAACATTCGGTTGCGAACAGACCACCATTGCCGGTGTGTTAGCTTAGGAGAACTTCAGGCGTTCTGACCGGAATTGCCGTGTTTGCTGCAAACGCAAGGAATACCTGTGCTCCCGCCTACGCCTTTACCGTACAAAATCAAACGGCACATAAAAAATGATGCACTGGTGACCAACCGGTTTTGAGCTCTAACCGGTCTCCCACAGCATTGCGAGTGGACGGCGGCAATGGCCGATGACCTGCCGGCGTCCCCTCTTAACTGGGGCAGGTGCGTAATATTTTGATACTTCAATAAGAAATTGAAATTTACGTGGGTGGAAGGGCTTGCAGGAGATTGCCCGACCCATGACCGGCTCGACCAGATCAGCGTAAGGGGATGGCGCGGATGCGCAATGTGAGAGAGCTGTGGCTACTTCGCATCTGCCAATTATCGCAGTCGGGCCCCGCAAACGACTGTATCGGGAAGTAGACAGTTCTGCCCACGCTGCAGACTTTTCCGACAAAATGAAGCACTTTGCACAGGCAGGCAGAGTTGCCTGGTCGCCTGGTGCATCTGCATTGCCGCACTCAATACGCATCAATTACAAACAATAGCCACGTCTGCAGGCACAAAAGGGTATTTGAATTGCTCCGATCGCACGGGCCTTTTTCCATTTTCAATGCTGCGATACCGACCTTGCTGTCTGGCCTGGTCATTACGGTGTTGCTGTTCATTGGAGTAGGGCAGCTGGAGTACGACAAGACCCGGCTCGACTTCCAGCAGCAGGCGGACGCCCGGATTACCGCCATCCAGCGCGGGCTGGATGATTCGGTGCAGCTATTGGCCGGGCTGAATCAGTTGTTTGTCACTTTTGATTCGGTGAGCCGCGAGCAGTTTCATACCTTCAGCGCGCCGTTGCTGGCCCACTATTCATATATCCAAGCCTTCAATTTTCACCGCATGCTGTCGCAAGCCGAGCGTCCGACCTACGAAGCGCAGCTGCGCCAACGCTTTCCGGGCTTTTCAGTCACGGTGCTGCAAAATGGCCGACCTGTGCCCAGCGCCATCCGCCCTTCGTATTACATCGTTGATTACATTGAGCCAATGCAGGGCAATGAGGCCGCATTCGGCCTGGATGTTTCGCCCAATCCGGTCATAACGGAAACACTGCAACGGGCGGTACCCACTGGCTTGGCCGAGTCCACGGCGCTCCTGCGACTGGCACAAGGCCAGGGCTCGCACGGATTCCTGGTGCTCATGCCGGTCTATCGTCACGGCGCTTCGCTGGTCGACGCGGCGGCCCGCCAGCGCGCTTTTCTGGGCGATACGGCCGTAGTTTTCCGCACGGAAGGCTTGTTCAGGGCATTGCTGGGCAGCAATGGATTTTTGAAAGATTCGGCGCGGATCGATATCAGTATTTACTCGGGTGACCGTGCTGATGAACGCAACCTGGCTTTTCGCGATGGCAATGAACCGCCAGCAATCCGGCCGGACACGCTATTGCCGGTATGGCTGACCTTCGCCCGCACCGATGCCGCCACCTATGATTTCAACGCAGCAGGGCGGCCCTGGCACGTGGTGGTTTCAGCCGCTTCAGCACCTTTTCTGTCCAGTCATATCGCATCGGTGCTGACACTGGTGGCGGGTGTGTTGTTCAGCTTGCTGGCGGCACTTTATCTGCAGCGGCTGGCCTTGCGTTCGCGCCACGTGCAACAACTGGTAGAAACGCGCACTGCAGAACTGCGTCAGTCCAACGAGTTGTTGATTGAGGATATTGCCGAGCGCAGGCGCATGGCCAAGCTGCTGGAGGATCGCGAACGCGAGTTCCGGCATCTGGCCGAGAACTCGCCTGACGTGATTGTTCGCTACGACCGCACTTGCCACCGCGTTTATGCCAACGCGGCGTATACGGCGCTTGTTGGCATGCCGCTAGACAAAGTACTGAACAAAACGCCGATTCAGATATTTGCGTTTAACGACCCGGTAACTTATCAACTTTGTCTGAAACGGGTGCTGGAAACGGGTAAGGCCGACAGCATCGAAATCAGCTTTGGCGATGCGGAAAAAACCTTGCAGATTCGCCTCAGTCCCGAGTTCGATGGCGAAGGTAACGTGGTCAGCGCGCTGGCGGTTGGCCGGGATGTCACCGAGTTGCTGGCGTATCGCCAGAAAATCCATTCGCTCGCGTTTTACGACGTGCTGACCGGTTTGCCCAATCGCGCGTTGTTCAACGATCGCATCAGCCAGGCTTTGGCCGGTGCCCGGCGAGATGGTTTGCAGGTGGGCGTGATGATGCTTGATCTGGACCGGTTCAAGACCATCAACGACACGCTGGGGCACTCTGCTGGTGACGAGTTGTTGTGCGAAACCGCGCGCCGCCTGGTGCACTGTGTACGGGCAACCGATACCGTGGCCCGACTGGGCGGCGACGAATTCATTATCGTGCTACCCGGCATACACGACGAAATGGACCTCGGCCACATTGCCGGAAACCTGCTGGCCAGCCTGGTAGTGCCCGTGACGCTGGAAGGGCGCGAATTGGTGGTTTCCGCCAGTATCGGCATTGCGCTGTACCCGGACGATGGCGAGCAGGCGGAAACGCTGGTCAAGTACGCCGATGGCGCGCTCTACGATGCCAAGGCCAGAGGCCGTAACAACTTCCAGTTTTACTCGCAGGACATGACCAAACGCGATAGCGAGCGGCTGCACCTGGAGGCTGATCTGCGCCGCGGTCTGGTACGCGGTGAGTTGCAGGTGCATTACCAACCCAAGATTGATCTGGGCAGCGGCAAGATTGTGGGAGCGGAGGCGCTGTTGCGCTGGCATCACCCGGAGCGCGGATGGGTGGCGCCAGACAGCTTTATCAGCATTGCAGAAGACACCGGCTTGATCCTTGCCATTGGCGAGCTGGTGCTGCGTGATGCCTGTGAGACGGCCTGTATCTGGAACAAGTCCGGGCAAAAGGATTGGCACATTGCGGTCAACCTGTCGCCACGGCAGGTGCAGACCAGCGATATTGTCGCCACGGTGCGCAACGTGCTGAGCCAGACCGGCTGTGAGCCGCGCTGGCTGGAACTGGAAATGACCGAAGGCTTGTTGCTTAAAGACAGTGATACCACCCAGGTCGCGCTCGAAGCCATCTATGCCATGGGCGTGAATATCGCCATCGATGACTTTGGCACCGGTTATTCGGCGCTCAGTTATCTCACGCGCTTTCCTATTGCCACATTGAAAATTGATAGCTCGTTCATCAACAACATCCTGCGCGATCCGGGTAGCGCGGTGCTGGTGCAATCCATCATCGCCATGGCCCACGGCATGGGGATGAAGGTGGTGGCCGAAGGCGTAGAAGAGCCGGAGCAGGCGTCCTGGCTAACGCGCGCTGGCTGCGATATGGGGCAGGGCTATCACTGGGGTAAAGCAGTACCGGCCAGCGAGTTTGCCACCCGCTGAGCGGGCCGTAGCAATGCAACAAACCAGTCTGACGCAATTAGCGTTCTAAACAACCGTAGTCCTGGCGATTTTTTGGGAGATAACCTGGTGAATGATTCATCTGTTTTACCCGCTTCTGCCATTCCGGCCCTGGATATTCCTGCGGCGAATGAGGTATCGCTGTTGCGGCTGTATCTGCTGCGAGCCATGTATCTTCTCGTCGTGGTCGGGCTGGGTGCCGTGGTCTGGCCTGGCATCCTGCAACAACACAAGCAGTGGGAACTGATGCAAGGCATCGTGACTTGCATGCTGGCGGCTTTCTCTTTGCTGGCTGCGCTTGGCCTGCGTTATCCGTTGAAAATGTTGCCGGTATTGCTGTGGGAGTTATTGTGGAAAACACTTTGGTTAGCACTGGTGCCGCTACCGCAGTGGCGTGCAGGACACGTTGATGAGGCTATCGTTGGCAATATCTTTGCCTGCTCAATGGTTGTGCTGGTCTACATTTCCATTCCCTGGCGTTATGTATTTGTGCATTACCTGAAAAATCCGGGTGAGCGTTGGCGTTAATGGCTGGACGAAAAGTTGTAACGCAAATAACCACTCATTAACGCTCGATACAGATATGACAATAACAATAACGCCGCTGCAATCCGGGGCATTGCCAGCGTTGCAAGCGCTGTGGGATAAGCAACTTTTCCCCAATATCCCCGCCCGGCTCGCGGATGCTTTGCAAGATGCTGCTCACGATCATGGCCGCCAGGTTGTTGTTGCCTGGCGCAATGACCAACTCGCCGGTTGCGCGGGCTGGGTAACGCTGGGTATTGCGCACGATGGTTGCGCTTACGCGGCCCCGGTCGTGGCCATCGATGACGATGTCGCAAGTCATTTGATTCAAACGGTAATGGAAACTGTCCGCAATGTGGGAGCACAGCGCTTGCGCATTTCCGCTTATTTGCCGGAAGTGGCCAAGCATAAAGCGCTCAAAACGCTGGGTTTTACGCCACTGTTTGAGTTTTTTAATCTGGTTTTGCCGTTGCCACTCGAATCTGCCTCGCCATTGCCGGCGGAATTGCATGCGGTACCGTTTGCCCAGATCAACTGGGAACAGGCACGCGCCTTGTTTGCCGAGACCTTTGTCGATGTCCCCAACTCACCGATTCCTGCAGTTGCAGCAATACGCGAGGAGTGGGAGCTGTGCGACTGGCAGGCCGGACGCGTCCTGGCTGACCGCCATGGTGAATATCAGGCGTTCTCGTTGATTCAGGCTAACAGCGTCGAGGCGGTCGGAGTGCGGAGCGCCTGGCGCGGGCAGAATCTGGCCGCTACGCTTTACCGTATCGCCGCAGAATCGCTCTTGCGCAGTGGCCACTCTGAGCTTTGCGCATTGGTAGCCGGTAGCAACGTGGCCTCAATGCGCTTTCATCAGAAGCTGGGGTTTCAGGTCGTGGCCACCCCCAGAACGGTGTACGAACTCGCAATTGCGACGGAGCACAACAAGTTTGCATCCAGTTTTGAGGAATCAGGCGCAGATGCAGGATCGTTCGGGATATAGATCCCGATAACCGGGCTACTTTTGCACTACGCAGGAGGGATGTGGCAATGCGCGGCTAGATCGTAGTATTGCCAAGGCGCGCCGCTTGCTGATCTACAATTTGCCTGCTATGTATTCCCGGCCGATAGCGCGCTTGAGCATTCGCACGGCGGCTCGCAGCGCGGTCAGTAAGTGTTCCGGCGGCTGCTGGTCAGGGTTCAGCGCGTGCTCAGACAGTTCAGGATTCTCCTGGTTCAGCAGGTCAATTGCATTGGTCATGGCCGTTCTCGATTCGGCCAGTTTGACTTGCAGCGCATTGATCTGGGCGACAAAGGCTCGCTGTGCCCACAAGCCGCTGACCATCGCCGCGGCCAGCATCAGCAAAAGCGCTAGCGGCCAGTCAGAAATCCCCCAGTCGCCTACCTTTGCATTCTGACTGGAGCCCACTTTGGCCGACGCTTGTGCGAGCGCCAGGTCTTTTTCCAGGGCATCCACCCGTGTCTGGAGCCGCGTACGTTCATCGTTGGCTTGGCTGAAGTCGGCAATGGCCCGCTGCAGGTCGCTCGAATTGGCGAGGCGGGTCAGTTGTTCGGTGGTGAGCGTGGTGCTGACATCGTCTTTCCACCAATACCCCACGAGCCCGCCCAGAAAGAGCACTCCGCCAATAAGTAATGCGTAGCCCATGACCGTGATCGGGCTTTCCGGATGCTTTGACGCGTGCGCTACTCCCCAGGTTGCAAACAAAACGATAATCACCGCTGCCGCCAATGCTGCCCACGCAATGGCAGAGTCCTGGGTTTCGACAGTCAGACCGATATCTTTGGAAAGGCGCACGTCGATCTTGGTCGGATTGGTTTTTTCATGGGCTTTGTCGGTCGGCGTTTTACGGGCATCGCCAGGGCCGGTGAAGTCGCCTCCGGCCGACCAGTCGTCTGACGTGGTGTCCGCAGGCTGTGAAGCTGCGGCAGGTGCTGCAAAGGCTGGACAGTAAACGTAGTTGTACTGATTGCTCACATTGGAGGTCGTCCCCGGCGGAGCAACTGTTGTTCGCTGATGATTCTGTTGTCTGGGTGGAAAGTCCGTGGCGGGCGAACTGGCGCTGGATTTCTCGCATGCTGTCGTTGCCATACTGGAGGTCCAGCCAGCTTGCGCCAGCAACACGCCGACCAACACGATCAACCAAGTGAACCTTTCCATGGCTTCCCCCCATCCCGATCTTCTTGTGATAGCACCCAGCACGCGCAGTTGTGTCTTTTACAGCGCGGGCGGTGGCTGGAATCGTCTGAGGAAAGGTATCTTCCCCACATTGCGGGCTATTGGAGAAAGCCTATGTCTGTATTTTTGCGAGTCGCGACGCCGGCCGATGCCGACGAGCTAACCAGCATGTACATGCGTTCACGCAATGAATTGGCGGACTATGCACCGCTGGTTCATGCCGATGCAGCAGTTCATGAGTGGATTGCCCATGTGCTGATCCCCACGGGCAATGTCATTCTGGCCTTGGACGATGGCCATATAGCAGCAATGGCAGCGTATTCCACAGCGGGTGACGTTACATGGCTCGACCAGTTATATGTGTGCCCACGTTACCAGCGCCATGGCAACGGTACCGCCTTGCTGGACACGGTGAAGGCCAAGACTGCTGGCGATTTGCAGCTCTATACATTTCAGCAGAACGCCGCTGCTGCCGCCTTTTACGAGCGGCACGGATTCGTGGCGATTGCGCATGGGGATGGCAGCGATAACGAAGAAGGTTGCCCTGACATTTTGTACCGTTGGTCGCGGGGGTGAAGCGCAGTGCTGGTCGCGCAATTTACGAAGATGCGGTTTTTAACCCGTCGATATCGAACTGTTTAACGGCGTATGCCATACCTGGACACCACCTGATTTGCTCAGTGTCAGCTTTAACCCCAACAGTAGCGCGCCATTGGCTCCCAATCGGTATAATGCGCCCCAGCGTTGATGCCGACACCCGATATGTCATGCAACATCTGTAGCGTGCGGGTGACAGCTTTACGCAAACCAAATGGACGAAACCCGGTAAAATATCAGGCTGCCGAGCGGGGAATGGTCTCGGAAACCGAAATTTTCTGGCAAAAACAAGCGCTAGCGGGTTTTGGTTGTTTGTGACGTCTCCATAGTTAAATGGATATAACGAGCCCCTCCTAAGGGCTAGTTGCAGGTTCGATTCCTGCTGGGGACACCACTGCAAAATTGATCAGGCCGGCGGTGCAAGACCGGCGTTAAACCACTCGCGATGCGCGACATAAATCAATATGGGTATTGCATACCCCTTCAGCTTCGTATTGACTAGCCATGCCGGGCAGGCGTGCCATCCTGTCTCACCGGCTAGCCTTCATCTTGTACATCGCAACAGCAACAGAACATCAGTCGATAAATCGATTAGAGACAGGAGTTAATTGCATGCAACGCAGCACAAAAATCGTCGCCACCCTCGGTCCAGCTTCCAATGATTCCGCCACGCTCGAGCGCCTTGTCGCCGCTGGCGTGAACATGGTACGCATGAACTTCTCACACGGCACCGCGCAAGATCATATGGATCGCGCTGAACTGGTCCGTGAAGCCGCACGCAAGGCCAACAGCCCGCTGGCCGTCATGGTTGACCTGCAAGGCCCCAAGATTCGTGTGCGCAAGTTTGAAGACGGCAAGGTTGATCTGGTCAACGGCGACAAATTCATTCTGGACGCCGAATACGACGGCCTGGGTAACCAGCAAGTGGTTGGCCTCGATTACAAAGAACTGCCAAACGACGTTGAAGCTGGCGCAATCTTGCTGCTGGACGATGGCCGCATCGTGCTGGAAGTCACCGAAGTGCTGGGCAGCGAGGTGCACACCCGCGTGAAAGTGGGCGGCATTCTGTCCAACAACAAGGGTATCAATCGCCAAGGCGGTGGTCTGACTGCACCGGCACTGACCGCTAAAGATATGGAAGACATCAAGGTCGCCGCTGTACTGCGCGCTGACTACGTGGCTGTGTCTTTCCCCAAGAGCGGTGCCGATATGTACATGGCTCGCACCCTGTTGCGCGCCGCCGGCAGCAAGGCACTGCTGATCGCCAAGATCGAACGCACCGAAGCTATTGGCAATCTGGAAGAAATTCTGGATGCGTCTGACGGCATCATGGTTGCGCGTGGTGACTTGGCCGTTGAAGTGGGCGATGCTGCAGTGCCTGCGCTGCAAAAGAAGATGATCAAAGCAGCTCGTCGCAAGAACAAGCTCACCATCACCGCTACACAAATGATGGAATCGATGATTACCAGCCCGGTGCCAACCCGTGCGGAAGTCTCGGACGTGGCCAATGCCGTGCTGGATGGTACCGATGCCGTGATGTTGTCGGCCGAAAGCGCGAGCGGCAAGTTCCCGGTAGAAACCGTGGAAGCCATGGCACGTATCTGTCTTGAGGCTGAGAAGTCGCAAGAAAACCGCATCAGCGACGAAGTGCTCAAGCAAGGTGACTTCACCCGCATCGACCAGTCGATTGCTATGGCAGCCCTGTTTGCTGCTGGCCATCTGAAGGTCAAGGCGATTGCTGCACTGACCCAATCCGGTGCTTCGGCACTGTGGCTGTCGCGCTTCATCAGTGGCGTGCCGGTTTATGCGCTGACACCTGAAGCAGACACCTATGCACGTCTGGCTCTGTTCCGCGATGTCTACCCGTTCATCATGTCTTATGACAACGCCAACCAGGAAAGCCTGCTGGTCCGTGCCGAACTGGAACTGATCCAGCGCGGCGTGGTGCAACAGGGCGATCTGGTGGTGTTCACTTACGGCGATGTGGTTGGCCTGGGTGGCAGCACCAACAGCCTGAAGATCGTCAAAGTGGGCGAGCGTCGTACTGCCCGTTAATCAACGGCTAGTACAGATAAAAAAGGCGGCCTTTACGGGCCGCCTTTTTGTTGGGCGCGGGTTTCGGCGGATCGGTTAGCATGGGGAGCGGCAGGTTTATGAACCTGCCTGCCAGATGAGTGTCATCGTTCAGACGCCCCGATCGTTAAAGTTGCACGGGCCTTTTAATTCATCACGCGGGTTTCGACTCCAGTTCAATGCATTCATTTCTTCGCCCGGTTTATTTGCTGGCGCTGCTAGCCGCTTTTTATTCTGCAGCAGCAGCGGCGCACCCCCACGTGTGGGTTCTATACGACGTTGCCATTCAATTCAAAGAGGGCAAAGTGGTGGCACTCAAAGAACACTGGGTGTTCGATGAAGATTTCACCACGGCCGTGTTGAGTGACGTTGCCAAGGGCCGCAAGCCAGGCAAGCCGTTAAGCAAAGCCGAAGTCGCCAAGGTCAAGGCAGGCGGATTCGATAATCTGCAGAACTACGGTTATTTTCAGCATCTGGCGATTGAGCGCAGCGCCATTAATGTCAAGGCGCCGACCGACTTCACCGCGCGGCTGGACGGCGCCAAGCTGGTTTATGAATTTACCTTGCCGCTGGATAAGCCCGTCGATCCGCGTCAGGGCAGGGTGACGCTGGGCTTTTACGATGAATCTTATTTTGTGGATTACGAGCCCACCAATGCCAGTTCGGTCACGCTAACCGGGGATGGCATTGGCAGTTGCAAGCTCAATTCATTTGAAGACCGTGCCCATCCGATTTTTTACGGCACGGTGAATCCGCTGGTCTGGAAACTCAATTGCTGAATCTTGTATTCACGCTCCGGTTACGGGCGAAGATCACCCTCTGGCTCGCTCTCTTGCTGGCAGCTTGCCTGCTGGCCGGCCCGGCACACGCGGTCGATTATTTCGGGCGCCCGGTGAGCCCGGTGGCATCGTCTACTGCCTCTGCTCCAATTGCCGCTGCGCTTGCCGCGCCGCAAGAAGCGCCATCGCAGCTCAGTAAACTGCCATACCCCGTCCGCATGGCCGTGGGGCAAATCGTGCAATGGCAAAGCCAGCTCAACGCCATCTTGCGCGAACATCTGCAAGAAAGCCGGCAGAGCCACAGCAATGCGGCGCTGTGGGGCATTGTGCTGATCTCGTTTATCTACGGTGTGCTGCACGCGGCGGGGCCGGGGCACGGCAAGGTAGTGATCGGCAGTTATTTTCTGACCCAACGGGCACGGGTATTGCATGGTGTGGCCATGAGCGCCTGGGCGGCCACAGTACAAGCGTTGTCGGCGATTGTACTGGTGGGCGGGCTAGCCGCGCTGTTTGATAGCGGGACATTGAAGATTCTCGGGCATGCCGCCGCGCTGCAAATGATCAGCTATGCCATCCTCGGCGCAATGGGCTTGCTGATGCTGTGGCGACTGGCGCGGGGTCTGGATACCTGTGGTTGCGAGCCCGATGCTGCAACCGCACGCTCTGTTTCTCCATTGCGAATGCCACCAAAGCGTTCGGGTAACGCTGCAGTCGCAGCAAACAAATTGACCTACCGGGCACAAGGCGCAGCCAATGCCAGCCGTAACTGGCGGCAGATGGCTTTGACTGGCGTTGCGGTCGGGCTGCGGCCTTGCACCGGGGCGATACTGGTGCTGATTTTTTGCCTGGCCAACGGCATTTTCATGACCGGCGTGATTTCGACCTTTGCGATGGCACTGGGCGTAGCGATTACCGTGTCGCTGATCAGTCTGGGGTCGATGGGTATCAACCGACTGCTGCCAGCGCATGGCCACAGCGGTGGCTGGCAACGCACGCTGTCTTGGACCGGTGCATCGTTGATCGCCCTGTTTGGTCTAACGCAGACCATCTTGCTGGCAACCGGCGTGATCGCCCCCACGTTGGGGTAGCCCCGAACAACATCAAAGGCGATGGCGGACACGCCGCCTCGGAGATAATCCAGGTGTCGAGTCCGTTCAGACGCGTTCTACTTTCAACACCCCAGCCACGTCGGCCAGCCGCGAGAAAATACGCGGTAGGTCATCCGCTCCGCGAATTTCCACGGTAAAGCGCATGCGTGCCAGTGTGTTCTTCGAAAGCGTGTTCACACCGGTAACGTTGATCTTCTCGCGCGACATCACGTCAGACAGATCACGCAGCAAGCTGGGGCGATCATGCGCTTCCACCAGAATGTCGGTGGCAAAGACGTTGCCTTTTTGCTTGCCCCAATCCGCACGAATCAGTCGTTCGGGCGATGCCGCAGCCAGGCGTTTCAGCGTCGGGCAATCGGTACGGTGAATCGAAATACCACGCCCTTTGGTGACAAAGCCGATGACTTGATCCGGCGGCACCGGTTTGCAGCACTTGGCCAGCAAGGTCATTAACTGGTCGATGCCCTCGATCAGAATGCCTTCGCCGTGTTGGTCGGCGCGCGCACGGCGCACGACGTCTTCCGGATTGACGGTTTCTTCCACCGGCGGTGGGCTGGTGTTGAAGGCATCCGCCAACTGGCGCAGCGACACATCGTCATGCCCCAACGCAATGTACAGGTCGTTGACGGTTTTTACGCCCAAACGGTGGGCGACGTCTTCCTGATTGGCTTGGGTGGCCCCACAACGCGAGGCTTCTTTGTCGTACAACGCTTTACCGGCTGCCACCACCACATCCAGATTCTGCTGGCGTATCCAGTAGCGGATCTTCTGCGCCGCACGGTGGCTTTTTACATAACCCTGATGCAGCCAATCCAGACTCGGGCCGCCTTCTTTGGCGGCAAGGATCTCTACACGCTGACCGTTTTCCAGCGGTGTGTTGAGCGGCACGATATGGCCGTTGACCTTGGCGCCGCGACAGCGATGTCCCAGATCACTGTGCAAGTGATAGGCGAAGTCGACCGGCGTGGCGCCCTTGGGCAACGAGATCACGCGGCCCGCTGGCGTCAGTACATAAATGGTGTCGTCAAAGAGTTCGGCTTTGAAGGCATCGGCCAGATGCGCTTCTTGCGCCATGTCTTCGCGCCAGTCCAGCAATTGCCGCAGCCAGGCGATTTTCTCTTCGTATTTGCTATCGCCTTTGCCGCCTTCCTTGTAGCGCCAATGTGCGGCCACACCAAATTCGGCGTGCTCGTGCATGTCGAAGGTACGAATCTGCACCTCGACGGCTTTGTCTTGCGGGCCAATCACCGCTGTGTGCAGGCTGCGATAGAAATTGCCCTTGGGGTTGGCGATGTAATCGTCAAACTCGCCCGGAATCGGTTGCCACAAATTGTGGATGATCCCCAGCACGGTGTAGCAATCCTTGACGTCATCCACCAGCACCCGCACCGCGCGGATGTCATACAGCTCGGAGAAATCGAGCTTTTTCTTCTGCATCTTTTTCCAGATGCTGAAGATATGTTTGGGGCGGCCCATCAGATCAACGTGTTTGATTCCGGCAGCGGTCAGCTCGCGGCGCAGCGTGGAAAGCACGTCATTGATGAAGTTCTCGCGATCAACCCGGCGTTCGTCCAGCAGCTTGGCGATCTTCTTGTAAGTCTCTGGCTCCATATAGCGAAAGCCGAGGTCTTCCAGCTCCCACTTGATCTGCCAGACGCCCAGCCGATTAGCCAGCGGGGCGTAGATATCCAGCGTTTCACGGGCGATGCGGCGACGCTCTTCATCCGGCACTTTAGCCAGCGTGTGCATGGTTTGCGTGCGCCACGCCAGATTGATCAGCACCACGCGCATGTCTTCGACCATCGCCAGCAGCATCTTGCGCAAGGCTTCAATTTGCTCGGCGTTGTCGGCACCGCGCGCGCGGCCCTGGGTCAGGGTATGAATCTTGCGTACGCGCCAGACGCCTTCAACCAGCGTAGCGACGGCTTTGCCGAAATGCGTTTCGATGGCGACCGGGGCATCGGCCAGGCTGTCGGGCGCGCCGAACAGCAGCGTGGCGATGACGGCATCGGCATCCAGATTCAGGTCGGCCACAATCGACGCCGAAGCGACGGCGTGCGGGTACACCGGCTCGCCAGTGTCGGGATGAGTCTTGCCCTGGTACAGCGTGGCGGACCATTCCAGCGCTTGTTGCAGACGGCGCATCTGCTCGGGCGGATAGCGGCCAGACAGGGCGTGCAGCCAACGCGCCGGGTCGGCGGCTTCGGCAATGGATTGGGCTAAGGGGCGGGTGACGGCAACCATATCTTTCTCGAAATGCTTAGGGCTGATTTTGCCTGAATCCGGGCCATGCTTGCTGTCGGGATTCAACAAAACCCAAGCTTATTTTAAGAAAAGTACGTGAAGCATGTGCGGCAATGATGACTGGACAATGGCGGCGCATACTCGCGAGCGGTTGAAACGGCATGTTCTGGCCATACCTGCCAACCTTGCCGGTTGGCGCGTCTCGCCGCCAATACGACGGCGAGAGCGTTCATTGGTTCGTTTATTGCGCGGAAACCGGAGCACTGCGTAGTGCGGTTTCGAGTTGGCTCAAGGCTTGTGTGAGCGCCTGCGCTTGCGCAGTGGCGATGCTGTCTCCGCTAACCGGTTCGGCTAGCGGAGCGCTCGCCGAGATCTGCCCGTCGTACACAAAACGGTTGTCCGTGGTATCGCGGACCCGAAAGCCCAACTGGACGTGTGCAGTGCGCGGCTGACCTGGGCGCAGATCGACGTACAGCGCATCGACGTCGCTTTCCAGAACATAGCGCGACGGCCACGGTGAACGCGATGGAATGACATGGCTGAATAAACCAGAGCGGCCTATCCAGTCGGTAATCCGGTCGGCCAGCAAAAACGGCAACGGTGAGGTGTAACCGCGATACGGGTCACGCGTATAACGCTGGTCGGTTTCGCGGTAAATGAAGCGGCTGCCGCCTAGCTCGCCAGGCGCATTGGGCAACATGACCTTGAGCGTGTCGTTAAAGCGCGGCGCGCTGGGTGCGGCGGCTGCCGGGTACGGCGTATCGAGCTGATAGCGGGATTCTTGCGGTGGCGTGCTGGAGCAAGCGGCCAGCAGCACAACGGCGGCGAGTAGCGGGGCGGCGAGGCGGAGCGGGGCGCGGGTCATTGGGCGGGCAACGGGTAAGGGGTAGGCGTGCTGCCAAACAGCAGACTGCCTGGATTGCTGTTGGCGCGATCAGTCAGGCGGCGCAAATCATCGCTGGCCGAGTGCAGGTTCATCAAGGTTTCTCCCAGTTCGCCTTCGTGCCCGGCGGTAAGCTGATCCAGCCGCGACATGGTTTGATCCAGATGTTTGAGCGAGTCACTCAGCTGCGGGCTTTCGAGCAACTCACGCAGTTTTGCGCTGCTGACAGCCAGATTGGCCGGCGCACTGGCCATGCCAGGCGCGTCCAGCATGGCATGCAGCTGCGCACTGGTGGCATGCACCTCGTTGAGCATCGCCCGAGCATCGCTCACCAATTGGTCCAGCGGGAGTTTGTCCAGCTTGCCGGCAACGCTATCGAGCGATTTGGCGATGCTGGCCATGGGAATCTGCCCCAATTTGTCGTCGGTAGTGGCCAGCAGGTGATTCAAGCGGGTCACGGTGGTTTCTACATCCAGCTTTTGCATGCGGGTGATGATGTCTTGGGTGGCACTCATCAACTGTGAAACGGCACTATGGGCAGACGGGATATACAAATCGAGCGGCGCCCAGGAAATCGCGAGCGGCCGGTTGCTGTACGGGTTGAAGTAGTCGATTTCCAGATAACTGGTGCCAGTCAGCCCCTGCGGTGTAATCCGCACCCGCAAACCGCGGTCTATCTCGCGCTGCAGCGTCTCCTGGCTGGGCAATTGCATGGTTTTGCCGCCAAACAGTTCGGGGCGCAAACGCGTTTCGACCAGCACATATTGCAGCCGCTCGGACGGCGGGGAATCCAGCTGATATTTGGTGTAGGTAAATGAAATTTTGCTGACTTCGCCCACGGTTACGCCGCGATAGCGCACCTTGGAACCGACATCCAGACCTTGGACCGATTCATCGAAATACGTTTCCATGGTGACGCTTTTGCCCAGCCAGCGGCCCGCACCAAACGCGATGAACAGCAGCGCTGCGGTGATCACGGCGATCACCACAAATAATCCCAGCCGAAAGTAATGCTTGCTATGCGTCATGTTGCTCCGCGTCTGAAGAACCGGGTTACGCGTGGGTCCGGGTGATGGTCGCGTAAATCGGTGGGCGTGCCTTCGGCAATGATGCCCTTGTTCTGTTTATCCAGCATGATGGCCCGATCGGCAATCGCAAAGATGCTGGCGAGTTCGTGTGTGACCACCACAAAGGTTAGCCCCAGCACCTGCGCAAGTCGTTTGATCAGGGCGTCCAGCTCGGCAGAGGTGATCGGGTCCAGCCCGGCGGACGGCTCATCCAGAAACAGAATGGCCGGGTCCAGCGCCAGTGCCCGGGCAATGGCTGCGCGTTTTTGCATGCCGCCGGAAAGCGCCGAGGGCAGGTAGTCGGCAAATTGTTCGAGCCCCACCTGACGCAGCTTGAGACGCGCCACCAGATCACGCGCGGCGGCGTCCAGCTGGGTGTAGGACTCCAGTGGCAACATGACGTTTTCAAGCACCGTCATGGAGCCAAACAAGGCGCCCGATTGATACGCCACGCCAAACTGCGACAGAATGCGCCGCCGCTCATCGCCATCGGCCAGGGTGAGGTTTTCGCCCTTGATCAGCACGTGGCCGCGGCGCGGTGTTTCCAGCCCGATCATGTGTTTAAGAAGCGTGGATTTGCCACACCCGGAGCCGCCCAGAATGGTCAGGATTTCACCTTCCTGTACAGTCAGGTTGACGTCCTTGAGTACGATATTGCGGCCATAGGCGCAGGTGAGGTTCTCAACCTTGATGATGTCCATCTACCACCCCAGGTAGTAGAAGGCGACAGCAAACAAGCCATCGGACACCACCAGCATGACAATTGCGCTAACCACCGCCTGCGTGGTGCTGGCGCCAACCGCGCTGGCTCCGGCACCCGTGTTCAAGCCACGCCGACAGCCGATCACCGCAATACCAAAACCGTAGACGGTGGCCTTGGCCAAACCGCCGATGTAATCGGAAAACCCGACCGAATCCATGACTTGGGCGGCGGAGGTAGTGAGCGGGATATTGAAGCTCAACAACACCAGCCCGGCACCGAAAATACCAACTACCTCGGCCAGCACCGTGAGCAACGGCGCCATCAGCGTAACGGCCAGAATGCGTGGCAGCACCAGAAAACGCACGGGTTCCAGTCCCAGCGTGACCAGCGCATTGATTTCTTCATTCACTTTCATGGTGCCCAGTTCTGCCGCAAAGGCAGCGCCAGTGCGCCCGGCCAGCAGAACGGCAGTCATCAGAGGCGCCAGTTCGCGTACCAAAGCCAGACCGACCAGATTGGCGACGAATAATTCCGCGCCAAACTGGCGCATGGGCACAGCAGACTGGAAGGCCAGAATGACACCCAACAAAAACGCCACCAACAACACGATGGGCAAAGCGTTGACGCCAGCTTTGACGCACTGCTCGATCATGTCGCCCCAGCGCAAAATACTCGGGCGACGTAGCAATACCAGCCACGCTTCAGTCAGTTCGCCGGTAAAGGCGAGCAGATCGTAAACACCGCGCCAGACATCGGCGGCTTTGCTACCCAAGCGAATCAGAAAGCCGGGCCGCGTTGCCGGAGCTTCCACCTTGAGTGGTGTCTGGGGATCGAGCTCATTGAGTAGCGCGGTATAGCGTTGCGGCAAACCTTCAACCACGCCGCCGCTCTGGATTAGCTCATACAACAGAGCCAGACCGGCGCCATCGCAGTAATCCACTGCAGCGGCGTTGATCCGCAAGTCTTTGCGAGCAAAGGTACGGGTGGCGGGCCAGACCGCGGCACTGCCATTGGAGTCCAGCCGACCGGCCAGATAGAGAAACTCGCCAAGATCATCGTGGCGCAGTTCAGCAAGCGTGGACAGCGTCGGCGGCGAGGTATCTGGCATGAGTGCGGCGAAAACCTGGGTCAGTTCTGCAAGCGGTCGGTGAGAATCCGGCTGGATTCCACGAGCCGGTAAACAAAGTGTCCCGGCGTTTCTTGCGACTGATTCGGGCGCTTCCAGCGCAGCATGGCATCGGCCAGTTGCCGGAAAGCATGGCTGGCTTCCGCTTCAGGAAAAGCCTCGATCACCGTGCGGCCCAGGCGCATGGCGCGTTTGAGTTTGTCATCTTCCGGCACATAACCAATCAGGCGCAGACGAATTTCCGCACCCAGATATTGCGTGGCAACGCTGCGAATGCGGTCGAACAGCAGGCTGGCGTCTTCCAGGCTGGCAACACGGTTGACCAGAATGCGGAATTCGCGCCGGGCGTATTCGGTGTACAGCACCTTGATCGTGGCGTACGCGTCGGTGATCGACTCGGCGTTTTGCGAGACGATGATCAGCACGTCGTCAGCGGCCAAAGACAGATTTGGAACACCAGACAGGGTGGTCGGGCGGGTATCGAGCAGCAGGAAGTCGACTTCTGCCGTGAGCGTTTCAAACTCTTGCGCCAGCCAGGAGAGTTCGCGCTCGTTCAAGCCCGCCAGCATGGTGGCGCGGGCAGAGACCGGCAGGATGGCGAAACCGGCATCGGTTTGCACCACCGCGTCGGCCAGTGAGATTTCGCGACGCAGAACGGACTCAAAGTGATAAGCCTGCGCCAGTCGCAAGCGATGCAAAGAGTTGGACTGCCCTTCAAACTCATCCAGCAGCAACACTTCACGCTGACGCTCGGCCAAGGCGGCGGCGAGGTTGATCGCCAAGGTGGTAGCGCCACTGCCACCGCGGCCGCCATTGAGGCTGATGCTGCGGCACGGTGTCGGGCTAAGCAAAGCCCGCAAGCCGGCCGCTTGATCCAGCCAGCCATTAGCCACGGCGGTTTCTCACATTCAGATCAAGCGGAACTTCAGTTGCCCCGGTTTGCGAGCTCATATACAGCGGGTATTCGTCCTGCCGCAGCTGGAATACCGGGTTGTCGGCCGCGCCGCGGAACGAGCGGTCAATGAGGTATTCAACATTGGCGCGGTGCAGGTCTTCCGGCACGCGCTGCCCATTGGTGACGAACTGCAATTGCAGCCGGTGGCGAATGGCCACATCCAGACAACCGCCCTGGCTCATGGTTTCGTCCAGCTTGGTCAGAATGCAGCCTGCCAATGTTGGATTTTTGTAGCGGCGGGCAACGTCATCCAGCGTGGCTGGCGCCGCGTTGGCCGCCAGCAGCAGGATGGTCGAAACCCGATCCTGGCCGAACAGCGCCAATTGTTCGCCAATGCGCTGGTCCCGCTGACCCATACCCACGGTATCGATCAACACCAGATGGCGGTCAGACAAATCGGCCAGTGTCAGTTCAAGATCAGTCTGGTCTTTGACGTCATGTACCGGAATGCCAATGATGCGGCCATAAATGCGCAGTTGATCTTGCGCGCCGATCCGGTAGCTATCGGTGGTCAGCAGCGCAACCGAGTCCGGCCCATGCAGCAGCGCGCAGCGAGCGGCCAGTTTGGCGACAGTGGTGGTCTTGCCCACGCCAGTCGGCCCGATCAGGGCAAATGTGCCGCCGCGTTCGATCAAATCATCGGAGCTGGCTGGCAGGTTGTGCACCAGCGCGGCTTTAATCCAGCGCAAGCCTTGTTCGATGCCGATATCCGGCATTTTTTCGATCAGCTGGCGGCTCAAGGCAGGCGAGAAACCGCCGGCCAGCAACTGACGTAATACTTCGAGTTTTTCTGGCGCATGGCGCGACAACTCGCCCCAGGCCATGCCAGCGATCTGGCTTTCCATCAGCCCGCGCAACAAGCGGATTTCGCGCGCGATGTCTTCCATGGCCTCTTTATTCGGCGGCGATGGCTGGCTGGCGTTGGCGTCTTCGTAACGGAAATTGGTCGCAGTGCGCAGTGGTTCTTCGCGGCGCGGCGGTGTCGACTTCAAACCAAGCGACGGCGTTACTGCGGGCGCGGGTTGCACTGGCGCGGTCTGCCGGGGCAGTGGTTCGTCCAGCAGGCTGGCGTAAGTGGTTGGCGCAGCAGGGGTAGGCACCGGTGTCGGAATCGGGGCGTTGCTTTGTGGCGTGGGAGCCAGATCAGCCAGCGAAGGTTCGCTGTCTTCGTGTTCTTCGTCGGGGATGGCATAAGAGCGTTCCAGCGCCCGACCGGTCGGTGTTGCAGGGGTATCGTCGTGAATGGAACGCAGCAGGCGTGCGCCATTAGCCCGGGACGGCGTGCGCGATGCACCGCCGGTTTTTACACCAGTAAGGGTAGCGACGTCCGAGTCGGCAACAGCCATGATCTCGACCCCGCCACCGGAAACCTGGCGGTTGGACAAAATCAGAGCGTCGGGGCCAAGTTCGTCCCGAACTTGCCGAAGCGCATCTCGGGTGGTGGCGCCGTAGAATTTTTTGACGACCATCGCAGTGGCAGTTCTTTTTAAAGTGACTTGAGAATGCTGACCATTATGGGGGCGTAGCGGTATTCAGCCAAGTCGCAGTGGTAACTGTGTCCAACCGGTACGGCCTGAGCTGCCGCCTGGCCGCGACCAGCGTATTTGTGGGCATGGGCGCTCAGGTATGCGCGCCCAGCAAAAGCAGTTTTTCGATGGCACGATTGGCGCGACTGGCTTCCAGCTGATTAAGGCAATTCATGTGACCAAGCGGGCAAACGCGCTCAAAACAGGGGCTGCATTCCAGATCCAGCGTGACGATCTCAGCCCGGTTGGATAGCGGCGGCGTGAATTCGGGTGAGCTGGATCCATAAATGGCTACCAGCGGGCGATCCAGCCCGGCCGCGACATGCATCAAGCCCGAATCATTGGCGACCACCACTTGTGCCAACGACATCAGGTCAATCGCTTCCGCCAGGCTGGTTTTGCCACACAGATTGACCGCGCCGGGTGCCAGCGCGGCAATCTCGCTGGCAATTTCATCATCCTTATTGGAGCCAAACAGCCAGACCTGGTCGCCTTGCGCCATGCGTTGACGAGCCAGTGCGGCAAAGTGATTGGCCGGCCAGCGTTTGGCAGGGCCATATTCGGCGCCAGGGCAACAGGCGATGATGGGGCGATCTGCAGTCAGGCCCAGTTTGTTCAACGCAGCCGTGCGCGAGGCTTCATCGATCTTCAGGCGCGGATGCGGCACCGGGCGTTGCAATGGTTTGCCCGCGTCATCAGCCAGTGCGGCAAAACGCTCCACCATTTGCGGTAGAGCCAGCGGATTGAGCGTGCGGGTGTCATTCATCAGGATGAAACGCGCTTCACCTACCCAGCCAGTGCGCACCGGAATACCGGCAAACCACGGAATCAGCGCCGATTTGAGCGAGTTGGGCAGCACAATGACTTGATCGTAGCCACGTTGCTTGAGTTGCCTTCCCAGTTTGATGCGCTGCGCCAGCCGCAACGAGCCATGACCAAACGGGTTGTCGATGGTTTCGCTGATCTCGGGCATGCGCGCATGAACCGGGCGCGTCCACGGTGGCGCGAGCACGTCAATCTGCACGCCAGGATGGCGCTCGGCCAGACGGCGGTACAGCGGCTGAGCCATGATGGCGTCGCCAACCCAGGCTGGGGCCACGATCAGTATTTTTTTCATGCAGTGTCGCAAGAGTGGGCGCTACTTAAAACGAAGAGGAAAGCGGCTGCTTGAAAAGCCGCTACCCGAAAAGACAAAACGGCGCGATGCGCCGTTCTATCCAAGACTCACCGCAAGGTTCAGTGATGACCCTTGAGCACTTCGCCAGCTTTCAGACGATAGCGGGTGCCACAGTACGGGCACAGTGCTTCACCGGTTTTTTCAATCGGCAAAAACACCCGCGGATGGGCGTTCCAGCTCACCATATCCGGCATCGGGCAGTGCAGCGGCAAATCGCTGGCACCGACTTCGATCTCACGCAGGGTATTTTCTTTCAGTTGACTCATGCTTCGCTCACTTGACAGGGGTCAGCCACTCAGCGCGGGAGCCTTCCTGGCCCTTCACGCTGGCAAAGTAACGGGATTGCAGCAGTTCGGTAACCGGACCACGACGGCCTTCCCCAATGGTGCGGCCATCAAGTTCGCGAATCGGCGTGACTTCGGCGGCAGTACCGGTGAAGAACGCTTCATCCGCACTATAGACTTCGTCGCGGGTAATGCGTTTTTCGATGACCTGAATGCCGTGTTCTTCAGCCAGTTGCACGATGGTGTCGCGGGTGATGCCTTCCAGCGCACTGGTCAGATCAGGCGTGTACAGCTTGCCACGACGCACAATGAACACGTTCTCGCCCGAGCCTTCTGCCACGTAGCCTTCGGCATCCAGCAGCAGTGCTTCGTCGTAACCGTCGCGGGTGGCTTCGGTGTTGGCGAGGATCGAGTTCATGTAATTGCCGTTAGCCTTGGCTTTACACATGGTGATATTGACATGGTGGCGGGTGAAGCTCGAAGTCTTCACACGGATGCCTTTTTCCAGGCCATCAGTACCCAGGTACGCGCCCCACGGCCAGGCAGCGACGATTACGTGCACGTCATCTAGAGGCGGAGCCACACCCAGCTTGCCCGCGCCATAAAACGCCATCGGGCGCAGATAGCACGATTGCAGACCGTTTTCTTTCACCACGGCCAGTTGGGCAGCGTTCAGTTGTTCTTTGGTGTACGGCAGCTTCATGCCCAAGATGTGGGCGGAGCGGAACAGGCGATCGGTGTGATCCTGCAGGCGGAAGATAGCCGGGCCGCTTGGTGTTTCGTAAGCGCGCACGCCCTCGAAAACGCCCAGGCCGTAATGCAGCGTGTGGGTCAGCACGTGCGTGGTCGCGTCGCGCCACGGAACCAGTTTGCCGTCGTACCAGATGACGCCATCGCGGTCAGCCATCGACATGGGTGTTTCTCCTGCCTGATCGGTGAATTAGGAAAGTCTGCAATTGTAACCGAACACGCCGGACTACCTCCACCCGTATCTGTACGGGCTGCGACGTGCGGTGCAACAAGGTTTGGCGGGCAATTACTGCCCGGATCAATCGTCAGCGCCGGTTACAGCCGGGCGAACAAATCCTGGCCGGTTTCATCTACCGCTTTATCAACGACCTGAGTCACGCTGAATGCCTTGAGAAAAGCCTCCGCTTTGGCGGTATCCAGCCGGCTGGACGCAATCTGGCCCAGCCCGGCGTAAAGCGCATCCAGCAAAAGCGCTTGTTCACTTAAACCAATGCGTTCTGCCAGGCGGTTGATCGCCTCCAGCGTGCGCGGGTGCCGGGTATGGATGGTGATCTTGCCGGGCTCGGCAATGCTCATGGTTTGCTTGCGCCGGGCAGGGGGGAAGGCACGAAAGCCATCGCGGCGCACCTGAATGGCTTCTTTGGCCGAGTGCCAATACACGCCGCTGATAAATCCGGGCGGACTAGTGCGGCGAACCGGTGTGGCAATGGGCTCGGCCACTTTGAAGTTAAGGCGCGGCAGATACTGGGTGTCACGCGATAACCAGGCTTCGCCGACGCGGTACGTGCCGGGCTGGTCGCCATTGCGGGCGCTTTCCCAGTCATTGGTCAGCATGAAACTTTGGCCCAGTGCGGGCACTTCAAGAGTGGTGCCGCGTTGCCACGAACGCAGCGTTTCAACGTCGGGATTAACCAGCAATTGCACATTCATCAAGCGGGCTCTGGGGTCTTGTTGTTAGATATTCTTACCTATCATACTCAATGTACGTATCATCAAGCCAATGGTCCAGGCAAAAAAATGGCCCACTTTGCATTCCGGAGCGGTTGCAAAGCGGGCCAGGGCTTTCACGTTCTACTGAGTCATCCTGCTGGCGGGGGCGCTAACAAGAAGAAGCTCGAGTTGGTTAGAACAGGCCAAACGGAGAATTGGAGAACTGCATTACTCAACTACGATGTTGCACATTATCCGGATTCGCTTCGTCAATGTATGTGTCATATTTTCATGATTTGGCGTAACTGTTTACATTGTGTCAATCATCGTATGGTTGATTGTTCCGCTCTAAACCATGCGTGCGCGGGGGCAAGCATGGCAAGCGCTGCCACCTCACGCACAGCGGGCTTGCACTCACCCTTGTAGTCCCGGTCAGGTAACGCCTGACAGGCCCGTCACGGCAAAAGCACATAAAGTTAGCTGTTTTCGTGATAAACTCGTTGATTATCCGGAGGTTTCCGATACCTCGCTCCGGTTCTCTGAATCAATGAATGAAGCTCGTTGGAGTAAGCGCAGGATGACATTTGCAACGCTGGGGCTGGCGCCCGCAGTACTCAAAGCTGTTGAAGAACAAGGCTATGAGAGCCCAACCCCGATCCAGGCTCAGGCGATCCCAGTGGTGCTGGAAGGCAAGGATGTATTGGGCGCAGCCCAGACTGGCACCGGCAAAACCGCCGCGTTTACCCTGCCCATCCTCACTCGCCTCGCGCCTTACGCCAACACCAGTGTTTCTCCGGCTCGCCATCAGGTGCGTGCGCTGATCCTGACTCCAACCCGCGAACTGGCCGATCAGGTTTATGAATCGGTCAAAACCTACGGCAAGCATCAAGCTCTGCGTAGCCACGTGGTGTATGGCGGTGTCGACATCAATGGCCAGATTCCTGCGCTGCGTGCCGGTGTCGAAGTGCTGGTCGCCACGCCAGGCCGCTTGCTCGATCACGTGCAGCAAAAAACCGTGAATTTGTCGCAAGTCGAGATTCTGGTGCTGGACGAAGCCGATCGCATGCTGGATATGGGTTTTATCCCCGATATCCGCCGCATCATGGATTTGCTGACCAACCGCAAGCAGACGCTGCTGTTCTCCGCGACTTTCTCGCCCGAAATCAAAAAGCTGGTGGCCGACTTCCTGCACGAACCAGTGACAGTTGAAGTGGCTCGCCAGAACGCCACCAACGAAAACGTTGAACAAATCCTGCATCCTTGCGAAACCCATCGCAAAAAAGCTTTGCTGGCGCATTTGATCCGCACGCAAGACATGCAGCAGGTCATTGTGTTCACCCGCACCAAACAAGGTGCTGATGTACTCGCCCGTGATCTCAAGCGCGAAGGGTTTGAAGTTGAGGCTGTCCACGGTGATCGCGACCAGAAAGCGCGGATGGAAGCGTTGGCCGCGTTCAAGGAAAACCGTATCAAGGTGATGGTTGCGACTGACGTTGCCGCGCGTGGTCTGGATATTTCCGAACTGCCGTACGTGGTTAACTTTGAATTGCCAGGCAACCCGGAAGACTACGTGCACCGTATCGGTCGTACCGGTCGTGCTGGTGCCAAGGGCATTGCCATTTCGCTGGTTGATCCGGGCGAAGAAAAGGCTTTCCTCGGCATCCAGAAGCTGATCAAGAAGACTTTCCAGCTCACGCCAGTGCCAGGCTTTTCGCCGGGTACTCATATGGAGCCCGCAGCACCCGCCAGCCCGCCGCAACGTACCCGCGACAATCGTGAAGGGCGTGAATCCCGCGACGGGCGTGAACGTGGTGGCAATCGCGAAGCCCGCAGTAACGCCGTAGCCACACCGCCGCGCATGGCGCCAGTGCGTGCCAACGCCGTTGCAGTTGTCCCGGCTTTGGGTGGCAGCGCCCGCACCGTTAACGAAATGCCAGATGCGCCGCTGATTGCGCACAATCGCCCCAAGCAGATTGCCGCTTTGTTCCTGCCACCGCGTTATCCGGTCAATTCGTCCGGGTCCTGAGTGTGACGGTCGCATTTGCTGACTACTGGAATAGCCGTCTTCGTGACGGCTTTCCTGTTTTGGCAGCGATGCAAGTGCACGTCATGGGCGATGTGGATGATTGGTCGCTCGCGGTACCATACGAACCCAACCGCAACGATCACGCCACCGCTTTTGGTGGCAGTATCTCGACGTTGGCGACGATAGCTGGCTGGATGGTGGTGAATGTAGCCGCGGGCGAGGGCGCCGATGTGGTGATCCAGTCTGGTGCTACTGACTTCCTGTTGCCGATCCCCGGCGATTTTTCTGCCCATGTGCTGCCGGTTGATGAACAGCAACTGGCTGCCTTCCAGCGCATGTACCGGCGCCGTGGCAAAGGGCGGCTGTCTATGACCGTAGAAGTGCACACAGCCAGCAAGATGCTGGCTGCGCGTTTTGTCGGCGTTTATGTGGCGGTGCGGTTGTAACTGGCCAAGCCTGTTATGTCGCCCGCTGGGCCAGCGCCGCGCTGGTCAACGCCGACAGGCTGCTGCGCTGACGGCCAGCCGCATCAAAATTATCCGCCTGCAGCCATTGTTCAAATGCCACCTCCAGTAACGGCCATTCGCTATCAATAATCGATAACCAGGTGGTGTCGCGACTGCGTCCTTTATTGATGGCGGCCTGGCGAAAAATCCCCTCAAACGTAAAACCCAAACGCTCCGCTGCGCGATGGGACGGTGCGTTCAGCGAATTACACTTCCATTCATAGCGGCGATAGCCAAGCTTGAAGGCGTTGCGCATCAGCAAGAACATCGCCGCGGTCGCCAGTTTGGTCTTTTGCATGCGCGGCGAGAAAGTCAGCCAGCCAACCTCGATACTCGCCGTTTCTGGCGCAATGCGTAGATAGGTGGCGATACCCGCAGCCAAGCCGGTTGCGGCATCGACAATGGCATACGGTTGCGGGTCAGACTTGCTTGCCAGCGTACGTAACCAGCCGTCATGCCCGGCCTTGTTGGCAAATGGCCCGACACTCAAATAAGTCCAGACACGGCCTTCGATATCTTCCGAAAAAGCTTCCCACAACGCGTTGCTGTGTTTTGCCACATCAAGCGGTTCCATCCGGCAACCGTAGCCTTCCAGCGTGGTAGCAATCGGGAAAGGTGGATTTTGCCAATCCGGCAAGGGTTTACCCAAAGGTTGGCCGAGTTCATTGCTCCATGTCTGCATTGTTTTTTTCCTGAGGCGGGGTGGTATCAGGGGCAGTTTAAAGCGAGAATGGCCTGCCATTTAATGCCAATTTCATTGCCAAGATAAGGCCAATGCATTTTTCCTTGATACCCGCCGACATCAATGCGCCCAGCCTGCAGGACCAGGTTTGCAGCCAGTTGCGCGAACATATCCTCAAAGGTCTGTACGTGCGGGGCCAGCGCTTGCCCGCTTCACGGGTGCTGGCGGCCGAACTGGGCGTGGCTCGGGTTACGGTCGAAGCGGCGTATGTGCGGCTGGAAGCCGAAGGTTATGTGCAGCGGCGGGTGGGCGCGGGGACATTCGTCGCCATTGATGTGTTGACGCGCTTTCCGGCCAAACCGGTGGCGGGGCAGGCGATTGCCGGGCCGTCGCAACGCGGGTTGGCGACGCAATTGGCAACGCGGCTGCGTTTTGACGTGCCGGATCAACGAGATTTCAGCGCTGGCTTGCCTGATCTGCGCGTGTTTCCGCGCGAGCTGTGGCTGAGCTTGCAATCGCGCATTGTGCGCGGGCCGGAAAGTGATGCGCTGATGGATTACGGTGATGCGCAAGGTTATCTGCCGTTACGCCAGGCCATAGCGGCGTATCTGGCGCAATCACGCGGGGTGCGCTGTCATCCGGGGCAAGTGCTGATTCTTTCCAGCTCGCAACAGGCGCTGCAATTGCTGGCGACCACTTTGCTCGATCCGGGCGACGTGGCTTGGGTTGAAGACCCCGGTTACCACGGTGCCCGCGCCGCCTTTCAGGCCGCCGGAGCGATATTGCAGCCGGTGGGGCTGGATGAGGAAGGGCTGCTCTGGCGCGAGCCGGATGGCAGTTGCACTCTGCCCAAACCCCGGATGATCTACGTCACGCCTTCGCATCAATATCCGCTGGGAATGCGTATGTCGCTGGCGCGACGCATGGATTTGCTGAGCACGGCGCAAGCGCAGCGCGCGTGGGTTGTGGAGGACGATTACGACGGCGAATACCAGTACGACCATAAACCGCTGCCTGCCATGCAAGGGCTGGATGACGCTGGTTGCGTCTTGTACGTAGGCACCTTCAGCAAAGTGTTGTTTCCGGGATTGCGCCTAGCTTATGTGGTCGCGCCCGAGCCGGTGATGCCCGCGCTGATTGCGGGCCGCCGCGCTTGCGACGGTCATAGCAGCCAGTTACAGCAAGCGGTGACGGCGGCATTTATCAGCCAGGGGCATTTCAGCGCGCATTTGCGGCGCATGCGTTTGCTGTACCGCAGCCGCCGCGACTGTATGCTGCAAGCGTTGGCGCCGCTGGGCGAACTACTTCAGCCGACCGGATTTGCCAGCGGTTTGCAGTTTGCCGGACTGGTGCAGCCGGGGCAGGAGGCGCCGCTGACCGCTGCCGCCCGCCGCAGCGGTTTGGCGTTGCGTGATTTGCATTACGCCCATCTGGGGCCGATTACGCGAGAGGGCTGGCTGCTGGGCTATGCAGGGCTGAACCACGAAGAGATTCGGGATGCGGCTGGGCGCTTGAGCCGTGTTATCCGTGGCGCGACCAAACGCTGAACTGGTTGATGGCCGCGCGGTGTCAGCGGTTTTGCGCCATACCCGCGACCAGCGTGGTCACATTGTGCCGGTACATTTTTAGATAGGTATCGGCCACACCATCTTTGGATAACGCATCCGAAAACAGCTTGTCGCCCGGTTTGCTACCGGTTTCGGCAGCAATCTGCTGCACCATTTTCGGATTGCTGATGTTTTCCATAAACACCGCATGAATGCCACTTTGCTTGATCTGGTTAATCAGCTTACCCACATCTTTGGCGCTGGGCTCGGCATCGGTGGAAACCCCTTGCGGTGCCAGAATCTTGATGCCAAAGCGAGCGCCCAGATACCCAAATGCATCATGCGAAGTCAGAATGACGCGTTTTTGCGGTGGCACTTTGTTGAACTCGCTGGTCGCCCAGCTGGCCAAATCGTCCAACTGTTTCTGGTAAGCCGTGGTGCGCTGCTGGTAATAGCCGCAACCTGCAGCGTCCGCTTTGCACAGCGCCGCATTGATGACGCCGACCATGGCTTTGGTGCGCGCAGGGTCTTGCCAGGCATGCGGGTCAGTGACACGTTTGCCGTCTTCATCCATCACCAGCGTATTGCCAGCCTGATTGACGGTAACCACGGTGCCCTGGTAATTGGCGGCTTGTTGCAAGCGGGTCAGCCAGCCTTCCAGCCCCAGCCCGTTCACAAAGAACAAACGGGTGCGTGAAATGCGGGCGATATCGGCCGGTGTTGGCTGGAATACGTGGGCATCTTCATCTGGCCCGACCAGGCGGAATACCGAAACGCGCTCGCCGCCGACTTGCTGCACCAGATCACCCAAGATGCTGAAGCTGGCTGCTACCGGCAACGGGGTGGCGGCCTGAGCCAGACCGGAAAAACACAGGAATGCTAGCGAGAGCCAGCGAATCAGACGTGGCATGGGCGGGATGATCCTTGGAGCTTAATGTTGCAAATGAGTTTTGCTGGCGCGGCGGCCCAGCCAGCCATGTGGGGCCAGCCACAGCGATACCAGATAGATGATGCCGGCCACCAGCACGATGGCCGGGCCGGAAGGCAGGTTCAGGTGGTACGACAGCAGCAGCCCGATAACGCTAGCGGCCAAGCCGGACAACCAGGCCGACAACAGCAGTCCGGCCAGCGTATCGGCCCACAGGCGGGCAATAGTGGCGGGCAGCATCATCATGCCGACTGCCATCAACGTACCCATCGCCTGAAAACCGGCAACCAGATTGAGCACCGTCAGCACCATCAGACCGAGGTGATAACGACTGCCGCGCCCGCCGGTGACAGCCAGATAACCGGGATCAACGCATTCCAGAATCACCCCACGGTAGTTCACTGCCAGCCAGATCAGGGTGATGCTGGTGATGGTCGCCAGCAGATACAACGCCGGGTCATCAATTGCCAGCACCGAGCCGAATAGCAAGTGGATCAGATCGACATTGCTGCCCCATTTGGATACCAGCACCACGCCAACGGCCAGCGACACCAGATAAAACCCGGCAAAGCTGGCGTCTTCATTCAGGCTGGTATAACGGCTGGCCAAACCGGCAAGTAACGCCACCAGCAAACCTGCGGCAATCCCACCGCCCGCCAGCCAAGGCAACGCAAAGCCACCGAAGATAAAGCCGATGGCCGCGCCGGGGAGCACGGCGTGAGACAGCGCATCACCCATCAGACTCATACGGCGCAATACCAGCATGACGCCCATCGGCGCGCAGCCGGTGGCCAGAGCTACGCAGCCCGCCAGTGCGCGGCGCATAAAGGCAAAGTCGCTAACCGGCGCAATAAACAGTTCATTCAAAGTCATGCTTGGGCACACCACGGGGCATCGTTTTGCCAGTATTCGGTCATTTGTTGGGCGCGCTCAAGGTTTTCTTCGGTGAGCGTAGTGGCTGTCGGCCCCCAGGCAATCACCTCATGGGCCAGCAAAGCGGTTTCGGGAAAGTGCGAGTGGGCAATGGTCATGTCATGCACCACCACCGCAACCGTGCGCGATTCATCGCGCCAGTGTTCCAGCAGTGTCAGCAAGGTGTCGCGCGTGCGGGTGTCGATATTGTTGAACGGCTCATCCAGCAAAATGATGGGCGTGTCTTGCACCAGCAAGCGGGCAAAGCGGGCGCGTTGCAGCTGGCCACCCGATAAAGTGGAGATCGGGCGTTGGCCAAAGCCACCCAGACCAACGCGTTCCAGCGCAGCTTGCGTGCGGGTTACTTCATCGCCATTCAGGCTTTTCAGGCCACCTTTACGCTTCCAGGCGCCAGCCAGAACCAGTTCGCTAACGGTGAGCGGAAACTGTCGGTCCAGCTCGGCCAGTTGCGGCAGATAGGCGATTTCGCCATCGACCGTGATTTTGCCGGTGGTGAGCGGCTGTAGCCGTGTAATGGCTTTGAGCAGCGTGGTTTTACCGGCGCCATTCGGGCCGACCACGGCGGTCAATCCGCCTGCGGTAAAGGTGCCGCTGACATGATGCACGGCGGGATGCTTGCGATAACAAACGGTGATGTCATCCAGCTGGATCATTTACAGCGCCCACCAGGTCATGAACCAGACCAGCGCCAAAGGCACCAGCGCAATCAGCAAACGTTGCGCCGCGCTAAACGCGAACAGTCGTGCCGGTAAGCCCGGACGAACAACGGCGGTTGCGTGCGAATGAGCGTGGGAATGTGAAGCGTGATCGGAATGGGAGTGAGACATGGCCGCCGCTGCAGGCTGTTTTTGCAATAATGTTGCATTATGCGGGAAATCGCCTGCGCCGGGCAAGCCACACTGGCTCATGCATTGAGGTACGGCGGGGTTCGGGTGGCTTAATCGTCGGTATTGGCTGGCGCGCCAATCGCTTTCAGATAGCCATCCAGGCTGCGTTCGGCATCGGTAACAAAATGCCGCTGCAAGAGTTGGGACTCGCTGATGCGATCCAGCCGGAAATTGCGAAAAGCCTGACGCGTCTCACACCAGGCGGCCAGCGTCCATTTATTGCCCCAGAAAAACAGCCCCAGCGGCCACACGTTGCGCATTTCGCTGGCGCTACCATCGAGGCGTTGATAGTCGATGGCAATGACGTAGTTGTGCCCGATGGCGTCGCGCACCACATCAAATACATCGCCACTAAAGGGTTTGGTCCAGCTGGGCGAATACAAGGCGATACGCCCAAAGCGCTGGCGCAACTCGTTGGGCAGCGCGCACTGCACTTTGGATTGCGCACTATTGGCCGCGCGCTCCAGGCCAGCGCCCGCCCAAGACTTGACCATGCGCAGGCCAATGGTGATGGCTTCGAGTTCATCGCGATCAAACATCAGTGGCGGCAGGTCAAAGGTTTTATGCAGCACATAACCGACGCCCGCTTCGCCATCAATGGGCACGCCGGAAGACATCAAATCCTGAATGTCGCGGTAAATGGTGCGGTCCGAGACTTCCAGTTTCTCGGCCAGCCAGCGGGCAGTGGTCAGACGCCGACCGCGCAGAAATTGCACGATCTGGAACAGGCGGTCGGCTCGGCGCATTTGTTGGCGGTCCTTAACCCACGGTCGAAAACAAACCGACGCTATTGCCTTCGGAATCGATCATGCCAGCGATAAAGCCGATGCCTTTGCCCAGATCAACCACCGGGAAATCCATCTTGCCGCCAGCTTGTTCGATGCGGGCCAGTACGTCGTCCAGCTTTTCTTCGCCCACATTCATATAGGCGCGAATGCCACTGCGGCCTGGCAGGAAATTGTCTGACTTGAACAGCGCGCCACCGGGCTGATCTTCGGCGTGTGGAAACACGGCCTGGAGTGAGCCGCCAAAGTTTTCACGATGCAGCACGGTTCTGAATACGGCTTGATAAAACAGCACAGCACGCTCCATGTCGGTGACGGCAATTTCAGTCCAGCAAAACGGATTCGCAATGGTGTTCATGATGCAATCTCCTGAGTACGTTGGCAGTAGCGTCGGATGACGTGAGGCCAATGTACAGAGGGGCTACTGACACCCTCCCGTCAGTAGTCTTTCTTTGTTTGCAGTTCACAAAGCCGCCCTGACTTTGTTGCCGAAGCTTGCCGTACGAATCGTACTGTCTGCGCTTCGGCGTCGCGTCAGGACGGCTTTGTGAACTGCCTTGGCATTGCAGAGAAAATCATCTGACTTTGTTGCCGAAGCTTGCCGTACGAATCTTTCTGTCTGCCCCAAGGGGGTACCACAAGGGCACGCTTCGGCGTCGCGTCAGGACGACTTGGTGAACTGCTTTGGCATTGCGGAGAAAATCGTCTGACTTTGTTGCAGATGGCTGTTTCTGCCTGCGGCGTGATCAACCACTCTGCACTTCAACGTGATACAGCCCCCACGGACAGGTGGCGAAGCGGTCGGGCAGGGGTTTGGCGGTCATGTCGGGGAAGGCGTCGGGGGCGTATACGGCCCACAGTGGTCCCAACCCGCCCAGTGGCATGGGTTTGCCGTCCATATGGGTCGCGACGATGTAGCGATATTTGCGTAGGTCGCCCAGTGAAATCCCTGCGGCGTAGCCATCTACCGCACGCAGCAACACTTTCACTCCATCACGCGTCGGGGCACCAGCGGTGGCAAGTAACTGGGCCAGATACGGGCCTTTGAGCAAATGGGACTTGCCGTCATATTCCAGCGTGGCGTGCATTTCCACTGCGGGCATTTTCAGCAAATCGGCGTAAGTCAGGCTCCATGCCGAGTCAAAATGCACGTTCTGTTTTTTCAGCATGACGTCAAAAGCCGGGTTCAGCGGCCCGCGATTGCTGCGGGTAATGGCGCCAGAAATTGTCAGCAGCGCAGGCTCGGGTACGGCGGGAGCTGCTGGCGCGGGTTTGTCTTTTTTGCGGGCCAATGCGCTGGCGGGCAACGTGGCGATCAGGGCGGCACCGGCGGCGAGAAACTCACGTTTATTCATGACTTGTTGATTTCCTGTGCAGAGGCGGTGCGACCAGTTGGCCTGACCGGCAAACCTCGTATTAAACCATTGTTCCGCATTGAGCTACCTGGTCGATTGGGCTTGTCTAGTTCAAATGGACTAGATCGCCCTGGCCAACTGGCGGTTGAGTCTGGTTCTTCTGCATGGGCCAGTCAGCACTTCTGGCCAATTTAGTTGCAGCGGCAACTTATATAGCCTTGGGACATATCTCATCTCACGGACAAATCATCATGGCGTCTGCCGCTGTCATCTCTCGCTGGGAGCCGGAAGATTCCGCTTTCTGGCAAAACTCGGGCGAAAAAGTTGCTAAACGCAACCTGTGGATTTCCATTCCCTGTTTGCTGCTGGCGTTTTCGATCTCCATCATGTGGAGCATCGTGGTGCTGAAAATGCCGTTGATTGGCTTTCAGTACACCAAAGACCAGTTGTTCTTGCTGACCGCGCTGCCCATGTTGTCCGGCGCCACCCTGCGGATTTTCTACAGCTTTCTGCCTTCGATTCTGGGTGGCCGTAAATGGACGACCATTTCCACTGCGTCTTTGCTGATCCCTGCTATCTGGCTGGGTTACGCCGTGCAAGATGCTTCAACGCCTTACCCGACCATGCTGATCATTGCGTTGCTAACCGGCCTGGGTAGCGGCAACTTTGCCAGTTCCATGGCCAATATCGCGTATTTCTTCCCGAAGAAGCAAAAAGGTTATGCAAATGGCATGAATGCCGGTTTGGGTAATCTGGGTGTATCGGTCGCGCAATTTGTGATGCCAATGGCTATTACCGCCGGTATGTTCGGCGTGTTTGGTGGCGATCCGCAAAGCTTTGTCAAAGATGGTGTAGAGCACCATATCTGGCTGCAAAATGCCGGTTTTGTCTGGGTGCCGTTTATCATTGCGTCCAGTATTGCCGCCTGGTTTGGCATGAACGATTTGTCCAGCGCCAAGGCCTCGTTTGCCGAGCAAGCAGTGATTTTTCGTCGCAAAGATAACTGGCTGATGTGCTGGCTGTATCTGGGTACCTTTGGCAGCTTTATCGGTTTCTCGTCTGCGTTTGCGCTGCTGACCAAAACCCAGTTCACCGGGATCGATGTCACGTCGTTTGTGTTTATCGGACCGTTGATTGGTGCGCTGATCCGTCCGGTGGGCGGTTGGGTTTCCGACAAGGTGGGCGGTGCCAGAGTGACGCTGGGTGTGTTTGCCTTGATGATTGTGGCGGTGGGTATGGCCTTGAGTTTTCTGCCGCATCAGGGCGCGGGCGGTAGTTTCTGGGGCTTCTTCATGTCCTTCCAGGCTTTGTTTATCCTGGCCGGGATTGGTAACGGTTCTACCTATCGGATGATCCCCACCATTTTTGTGAGTACCGCACAGCGCGAAGCCAAAAAGCTGGGTACTTCCATGCAAGTTGCTGAAGTGGACGGCGTGCGGGAGTCGGCTGCTGCCGCTGGCTTTATCAGTGCTATTGGCGCATACGGTGGCTTCCTGATTCCGCAACTGTTTGGCTTTTCGATGAAAGCCACGGGCGAAGCTGAAACCGCCTTGTATGTGCTGATGGCCTTCTACGTTACTTGTGTGCTGCTGACCTGGTGGCGTTATGCCCGTAAAGGCGCTGACATGCCTTGCTGATACCAGGCCAGGCACCGCAAAACAAAAACAGCGCCGCTTATGCAGGCGCTGTTTTTGTCTGGACGGGACTCAGTGCTGTAGCAGCACTTGCTCGCCAGCAGCTGTAATTTGCCAGCCATAAATAGGCCGTGCCTCAATCAACGGCGGGTCGGTGTCCATCAAGTGGCGTACCTGGCTAAAATCCAGACCGATGGATTTGCCTTCGGCGGCTTCGCGCAGGATGTACAGATCTTGGGGGGTCAGCTCAGCCAGTGTGGTCATGTTTATCTCCATCAGATGCAGTTTGCCGAACGGCGACCAGCCAGATTCACAGGTGGGCTGACTGGTGTTCGATACTGGCGCCATTAGACCGCGTTGGCGGGGCTGGTAATGCCAAACACATTCTCATTTGCGTGTCAGACAAATGCCGACGGTCATTTGGGGGATGCCGGATTCTGCCGGATGCGTTGCAATGGCATGCTGGGTTTACATCTCCAGAATCGTTCAGCGAGTCTCTGCCGAAAGGGAAGGTCCCATGTTTCGCCGCACCCGGTTTTGTTTTCAGTGGCTCCAGTTTGCGCTGGTCAGCTTGTTGCTGGCTGGTGTTGCCAGTGCGGCGGAAAACCACGCCAACGCTTTGCAGGCCCACTACGCTGCTTTGACCACCCAGTTGCAGCACAACGCTTTTGGCCAGCCGCTGGTGCTTGAATCCAGCCAGACTGACAGTCAACTCAAGGGCGAAATTTACGCCGTGGTCGATCACCCGTTTGCGGAGTTCAAAGCCGCAGTAAATGACCCGGCGCACTGGTGCGATATCCTGATCCTGCATTTGAATATCAAGTATTGCCACATCGGGGCGACAGCAGAGCAACTGGTGGTGTATGTGGGTCGCAAAGTGGATCAGCCGCTCACCGCCGCGCATGAACTGGATTTTTCCTGGCATTCGCTTGCTGCCGACGCCGGTTATTCAAATGTGGTGCTGCACGCCGGTAATGGCCCCATGGGCACACACGATTACCGGATCAATCTGGAATCCATTCCGCTGGATTCAGGCCATAGTTTTGTGCATCTGTCTTATGCCTATGGCTATGGCCTCACCGCCAAACTGGCTTTGCAAAGCTATCTGGGGACGTTGGGCAGCGACAAGGTGGGCTTTACCCAGATTGATGGGCAACCTGTGGGCGGTGTGCGCGGTCTGGTTGAGCGCAACACCATCCGCTACTACCTGGCCATTGAATCATGGCTGGGGGCGCAATCCGCTCCGGCCGAGCAGCAGCCGGAACTGCGCATGCGCAACTGGTTTACCGCCACCGAGCGTTATCCGCGCCAGTTGCATGAAATGGATCTGGACGAATACATGGCCATGAAGCGCAATGAATATCGGCGGCAACAAAAACCGGTGGCCGGGTAATGCGTTGCGAGCGTCCCCGCCGGTACTAAAGCTCGCCGTCTGCGGGGAACAAACCCACCACGCCATTAATCATGCGTCGCCAGATGCCCGCCTGCGGCTCACTGGTGTAGGTCACCGGCGCGCCGTTTTCCTCGCTTACCCATTGCAAGTCGCGCGAACTGGCCGGTTCGGATGAATCGGCCGGATCAAACTCGACGTGATAACTGTATTTTGGCGTGGCCGCGGTATCGTAAAGCTGGGCCACATGCTGGGCCAGCGCCGGGCTTTCAATCAGCACTGCTTGTTCCGTGTTCAGGTTGACTGAGCGCGGGTCCAGGTTGAACGAGCCGATCATCAAGATGCGCCGATCAATCACATAAGCTTTGGTGTGCAAACTGGCACGCGACGAGCCACCGGACAAACCCAGTCCTTTAACGCCCGCCACTGGCTTGAATTCATAGAGCTGCACGCCGCTGGCCAGTAATGCTTTGCGATATTTGCGATAAGCCGAATGCACTGCCGCCACGTCGGTAGATGCTAAGGAGTTGGTCAACACTTTGACCTGCACACCGCGTTGTTGCAGCGCGCCCAGCGTGGCAGTGCCGCCATCGCGTGGCACAAAGTACGCCGAGAGAATGATGAACTCGTGGTGGGCCTGCTGCAGCGCCAGTGCCAGACCGCGCCCCGGTTTGCTGCCGGCATGATCCTGCGCATGTTCGTCGTCCGGCTCAACTTTGGATGGGCTGTCCACCGCCAGCCAGGCTTGCGCCCAGATCAACTGGCCAGTGGCCTTGTTCAACAGTGCATTGGCACTGGCCGCATCCGGTATCGGCAACAGCATTACATCCGTTGCTGTCCCCGGTGCTTGTGGTGGCGAGACGGGATTGGCCTGCAAGCTGGCGACGGCTTCTGCGCTTGGCGGGCGGGATTCCAGCGCGGGTAGCGGGTAGCTCTCTTTGCTGTTCCAGTAGCGATCAAAACTGGCTTCCAGCCGTCCGGGCAAATTGCCTGCGGTCAGCACGTCCAGATCGCGAAAATTCATGTCAGCGCGAGCATCAAAATATTGATCGGCCAGATTGCGACCGCCAATGATCGCCATCACGCCGTCGGCAATCAGCGACTTGTTGTGCATGCGCCGCTCAAGATGATCGTAGTCGCCCAGCATGGCCGATGCTCTGGCCAGAAACGAGCGCCCGCCGGTGGTGATCGGGTTGAATATACGCACTTCAAAATTGGGCTGGACCGCCATGACGGCGAGTGCGTCATCCGGAGCGTCCAGGTTCAGATCATCCAGCAAGACGCGCACGCGCACGCCCCGGCGAGATGCCGCCAGAAGTGCGTTCAGGATCGCCGTGCCGGTTCGGTCTTGCGCGGCGGCGTAATACTGCAGATCAAGTGAAGTTCGCGCTTGTTGAATCAGCGCCAGGCGCGCTTCAAAAGCTTCTTTGCCGCTCACCAGCAGATAAAAGCCGGATTGCTCGGAGTCGATTCCGGCGGGCTGGTGCACCGACTGAGCCAGCGGGCCGGTTTTGTCAGCGGCCAGTGCATGCGTGGCCGGGCGTGGAAAGTCTGCCAGCGGCGCACGCGTGGCGCAGCCACTGGCCAATGTCAGCAGCAACAGCAGGGTGACCGAACGGCAATGGAACGCAAAGCGGTTCATTGGATGCTCTTTTAATTGATGGGCCGATGGGGCCTTGGGCTTGTTCTGGTCTGCCTCCCGCAGGCAAACAGCCCTTTCCAGGGTAAGCCGAAATTAAAGACATTGCTGAACGATTTCTGTCGGCGGCAGGCGGCAATGCCCGTCCGTAAAGTGCTGATAAGGTCGCGCCCTACCTGGCCAAAAGAACTAGTCCTTTCTAGCTCCTCTCCCTTGGCTCGACACCCCCACTGACGAATATTCGGCGCCGCAGCACCCGCCTAGCATGGAGTCCAATGGCGCTTGTCCCTTTTTGGCGAGCGCAACCATGCTCAAAACGGGGTTCGCATGAGTCACATTCTCGACCGCTTGAAATTCCTCTCCCGCACGCGGGATACCTTTGCCGACGGCCACGGCGTTGTGGTCAATGAAGACCGCAAGTGGGAAGACGGTTACCGTAATCGCTGGACACACGACAAGGTCGTGCGCTCTACCCACGGCGTGAATTGCACCGGCTCCTGTTCGTGGCGTGTGTTTGTCAAAAACGGCCTGATCACTTGGGAACTGCAGCAAACCGATTACCCGCGCACCCGGCCCGATCTGCCCAACCATGAACCGCGTGGCTGCCCGCGTGGCGCGTCGTATTCCTGGTATGTGTATTCGGCGCAGCGCGTTAAATATCCAATGATTCGTGGTCGACTGGCCAAACTGTGGCGCGAAGCCCGCCAGACCATGGGCCCGATCGACGCCTGGAAGTCCATCGTTGAAGACAAAGCCAAGTCGGACTCCTACAAGCAGGTACGTGGCTTGGGTGGTTTTGTACGGACCACGTGGGACGAAGTCACTGAGCTGATCGCCTCTGCCAACGCGTATACGGTCAAACAATACGGCCCGGATCGCGTGATTGGTTTCTCGCCTATTCCGGCGATGAGCATGGTGAGTTACGCCGCTGGTGCACGTTATCTGGGCCTGATTGGCGGTGTGCCGCTGAGCTTCTATGACTGGTACTGCGATCTGCCGCCAGCCAGCCCGCAAGTGTGGGGCGAGCAAACCGACGTGCCGGAATCGGCTGATTGGTACAACTCCACTTACCTGATGGTGTGGGGCTCCAATATCCCGATGACCCGTACGCCTGACGCCCACTTCTATACCGAGGTGCGCTACAAGGGCACCAAGACGGTGGCGGTTTCCAGCGACTTTGGCGAAATGGCCAAGTTTGGTGATCTGTGGATGGCCCCGAAGCAAGGCACGGACGCCGCGCTGGCCATGGCGATGGGCCACGTGGTGCTCAATGAATTCCACAAAACCGGCGCATCGGATTACTTCCGCGACTACGGCAAGCAATACACCGACTTCCCGATGCTGGTGACACTGCGCGAGCATGGCAATGGCTTGGTGCCGGATCACTTCTTGCGCGCTTCGATGCTGCCCGATGATCTGGGCGAGGCCAAAAACCCGGACTGGAAAACCGTGCTGGTCGACCAGAAAACCGGCGCGCTGGCCGTACCGAACGGCACCATTGGTTCACGCTGGAACGAAGCCGATGGCCGTAAAGGCAAGTGGAATCTGGAAATGAAAAACCTGGCCGACGGGACGGACGTTGATCCGCAACTGTCGCTCAAGGGCTCGCACGATGAAGCTGCCAGCGTTGGCTTTGGCTACTTTGGCGGCGAACAAGATGATCTGCTGTTCCGCAATGTGCCAGCCAAACGCGTCACCTTGAAAGACGGCAGTACCGCGCTGGTTGCCACTGTGTATGACCTGATGCTGGCCAATTACGGCGTGGATAACGGCATGGGCGGCGCTAACGTCGCCACCTCGTACGATCAAGACATCCCATACACCCCGGCCTGGCAAGTGAAACACACTGGCGTACCAGCCAAAGATGTCGAAGTTATCGCCCGCGAATTCGCGCAAAACGCGCATGACACCCATGGCAAGAGCATGGTGGTGGTCGGCGCGGCGTTGAATCACTGGTTCAACAATGACATGACCTATCGCGGCATCATCAACTTGTTGATGATGTGCGGCTGCGTCGGCCAAAGCGGCGGCGGCTGGGCGCATTACGTGGGCCAGGAAAAACTACGCCCACAACCAGGCTGGACCCCGCTGGCGTTTGCGCTGGATTGGCAACGTCCAGCTCGCCAAATGAACGGCACCTCGTTCTTCTATGCCCACACCAGCCAATGGCGTCACGAAAAACTGGCGGTGTCAGAAATCCTCGGCCCGACCGCCAATGCCAAGCAATACGAAGGCATGTCGCTGATTGATTTCAACGCCAAGTCTGAACGCATGGGTTGGCTACCATCTGCCCCGCAGCTGGAAACCAATCCGCTGGATGTGGTGCGCCAGGCTGAAGCAGCGGGTGTGAATCCAGTTGAGTTTGCCGCGCAATCGCTCAAGAACGGCACGCTCAACATGAGCTGCGACGATCCGGATAACCCCAAGAACTTCCCGCGTAACCTGTTTGTGTGGCGTTCCAATTTGCTGGGCTCGTCGGGCAAGGGCCACGAGTACTTTCTCAAGTATTTGCTCGGCACGCAAAACGCCGTGTTCAGCGACGAAAACGACGCCATCAAGCCATCAGAAGTGAAAGTCCGCCCCGCCGCCGAAGGCAAACTGGACTTGCTGACCGTGCTGGATTTCCGCATGTCCACCACGTGTCTCTACGGCGATATCGTGCTGCCAACAGCCACATGGTATGAAAAAGACGACCTGAACACGTCTGACATGCACCCGTTCATTCATCCACTGAGCGAAGCCGTGCAACCGCTGTGGCAAAGCAAGAGCGACTGGGAAATCTACAAGGCCATCGCCAAGAAGTTCACCGAAATCGCTGGCCCGTATCTGGGTGTGCAAAAAGACCTGGTACTCACGCCGCTGATGCATGACAGCCCGGGCGAACTGGGTCAGCCGTTTGCGCCAAAAGACTGGAAGCATGGCGAATGTGATCTGATCCCCGGCAAAACCGCGCCGAACATGACCGTGGTTGAGCGCGACTACAACCGCATCTACGAGAAATTCACCACCATCGGCCCGTTGCTGAAAAACGTGAACAACGGCGGCAAGGGCATCTTCTGGAAAACCGGCACCGAGATTGACGAGCTGGCGTTGTTGAACGGCGTAGCGGCCAACGGCCAGCCCAAGCTGGAAACGGCGATTGATGCGGCCGAGATGATTCTGACCTTGGCGCCGGAAACCAATGGCCACGTGGCGGTGAAATCGTGGAAGGCGTTGTCGGAAGTCACTGGCCGCGATCACACCCATCTGGCCATTGGCCGCGAACACGACAAGATTCACTTCCGCGATGTACAAGCGCAGCCGCGCAAGATCATCAGTTCGCCAACCTGGTCAGGCATTGAGTCGGAAGAAGTCAGCTACAACGCCGGTTACACCAACGTGCACGAAATGATCCCGTGGCGCACGCTCACTGGCCGTCAGCAGTTCTATCAAGACCACCGCTGGATGCTCGATTTTGGCGAAGGCCTGTGTGTGTACAAGCCGCCAGTCGATCTGAAAACCGTCGCGCCGATGCTGGGCAAGTCGCCCAACGGTGAGAAAGAGATTGTTCTCAATTTCATCACGCCGCATCAGAAGTGGGGCATTCACTCCACGTATTCAGACAACCTGCGCATGCTCACCTTGAGCCGTGGCGGCCCGCACGTGTGGGTATCTGAAGCTGACGCCAAAAAAGCCGGGCTGGTGGATAACGACTGGGTTGAAGCTTTCAACAGCAACGGCACGCTGACTGCCCGCGTGGTGGTATCGCAACGCGTGCCGGACGGCATGATCTTGATGTACCACGCCCAGGAAAAAATCGTGAACGTGCCCGGTGCCGAAATGAGCGGCAAACGTGGCGGTATCCACAATTCGGTAACCCGTACCGTGACCAAACCGACGCACATGATTGGCGGTTATGCGCAGCAAGCGTATGGCTTCAATTACTACGGCACCGTAGGCGCCAACCGTGATGAGTTCATCATTTTGAGAAAGATGAAGAACGTCGACTGGATGGAAGGCCCGCTGGTAGAAGGAGAACAAAAATGAAAATCCGCGCCCAAGTAGCCATGGTGCTGAACCTGGACAAGTGCATCGGTTGCCATACCTGTTCGGTGACCTGTAAAAACGTCTGGACCAGTCGCGATGGCGTTGAATATGCCTGGTTTAATAACGTTGAGACCAAACCTGGCATCGGCTACCCCAAGGAATGGGAAAACCAGAAGAAGTGGAAAGGGGGCTGGAACCGCTTGCCGAACGGAAAACTGGAGCCTCGCCAAGGCGGCAAGCTGCGCATTCTGGCCAGTATGTTCGCCAACCCGAACCTGCCGGAAATTGACGATTACTACGAGCCGTTTACCTACGACTACGAACATCTGCAAAACGCCAAAGAATCGCAAACGCCGCCAACCGCGCGGCCAGTCTCGGTACTGACCGGCAAGAAAATGGACAAGATCCACTGGGGCCCGAACTGGGAAGACGATCTGGGTGGTGAGTTCTCGGCGCGCTCCAAAGACGCGCTGTTTGAAGGCATCCAGAAAGAGATGCACGCCACCTTTGAAAACACTTTCATGATGTATTTGCCACGGCTGTGCGAGCACTGCCTGAACCCGGCATGCGTTGCCTCGTGCCCATCCGGCTCGGTCTACAAGCGTGAAGACGATGGCATTGTGCTGGTCGATCAGGACAAATGTCGCGGCTGGCGCATGTGTATTTCTGGCTGTCCGTACAAGAAGATTTACTACAACTGGCAGTCCGGCAAGGCCGAGAAATGCACCTTCTGTTATCCGCGTATTGAAGGCGGCCAGCCGACCGTATGTTCTGAATCGTGCGTGGGCCGGATTCGCTATCTGGGCGTGATGCTGTACGACGCTGACTTGATCGCCGATGCCGCCAGCGTGGCCGACGAAAAAGACCTGTACGAGTCGCAACTCAAGGTCTTCCTCGATCCGCATTCGCCCGAAGTCCAGGCTGAAGCGCGCAAGCAGGGCATTCCGGATTCATGGATCGATGCCGCCACCAAATCGCCGGTGTACAAAATGGCGATGGAATGGAAGATTGCCTTCCCGCTGCACCCTGAATATCGCACCTTGCCGATGGTCTGGTACGTGCCGCCGTTGTCGCCCATCCAGTCGGCTGCTGAGCGCGGTGTGCTGGGTAAGAACGGCATTCTGCCGGACGTGAAAGAACTGCGGATTCCCGTGCGTTATCTGGCGAACTTGCTGACCGCAGGCGATGAAAAACCAGTGCTGAGTGCGCTGGATCGCATGCTGGCGATGCGTGCTTATATGCGCGACAAGACCGTGCACAAGACCGAGAACCTGGATGTACTGAATCAGGTTGGGTTGAGCAAGGCCGAAGTCGAAGATATGTACAAGATCATGGCGATTGCCAATTACGAAGATCGTTTCGTTATTCCGTCCAGCCACAAGGAAATGGTCGAAGACAGCTTTAACGATAAAGGCTCGTGCGGCTTTACCTTTGGCAATGGCTGTTCGGGTGGCGTTTCGACTGAGGGGCTGTTTGGTCAGCGTAAACAAGGCTCGACCATTTTTGTGGATATGCCTAAATCGCGCAAAAACTCGGAGGTGGAGTGATGAGTGTATCCCTGCATATTCCTGAAACCATCCACTTCCAGGTGATGTCCGCGCTGTTGCAATACCCGGAACAAGACCTGCTCGATGCATTGCCTGAACTGGACCGCCTGCTGGCCGATTCGCCGGATGGCTTGCGACTGAAGCTGGCGCCGCTGTTGCAGTACTTGAGTGGGCTGGCGCTGATTGAGGCGCAGGAAAACTACGTCGATACGTTTGATCGGGGCCGCAAATATTCGCTGCATCTATTCGAGCATATCCACGGCGAAAGCCGTGACCGCGGTCCGGCTATGGTCGACCTCATGGAAGCCTACAAACAGAATGGCTTGCAGATCGAAGCCAATGAGCTGCCGGACTATTTACCGCTGATGCTGGAGTTTCTCGGCGGTGTCTCTCCCGAGATTGCGTTGTCGTTCCTCGATGAAGCCGTGCATGTGATCGCGGTGATTGGCGAGCGCCTGGCCGAGAAATCCTCGCCGTACGCTTGTGTGTTCAGCACCTTGGTGAGCCTGGCCAGCGTCAAGCCACTGCCGTTGGTGCAACCGCCGGTCCGCGATATGGATGAAGCGCTGGAAACTTTCGGTCCCAATGTTGAGGGCGTCGAGCCATTGCTGGGCAAGCCGGGCACGCAAACCGTGCAGTTTTATCCACGTCAGGCAGCGCGCCCGGCGGCGTGAGGCGCGATTGCTGGCAAGCCGCAAGCGTAGTTCCCTCTTTCGCAAAGAGGGGCTAGGGGAGATTGGGTTTCCGCGAGCCGAGCCGCAATGGTTGGTTCGGTATTGCAGCCATCTCCCCCTGCCCCTCTTCCAAAAGAGGGGAGTAGTAGCCTGGCTGGCGTAATTGTGATTGAGGAGCTTATTTGATGAATGACTTTCTGTTTGGCATCTACCCCTATATCGGGCTGGCCATTTTTCTGTTCGGCAGTCTGGTGCGCTTCGAGCGCGAGCAGTATTCGTGGAAAAGCGAATCCACCCAATTGATCCGCCGTGGCCAATTGCGTTTGGGTTCGTATCTGTTTCATATCGGCATCTTGATGGTGTTTGCGGGGCATCTGGGCGGCCTGTTAACGCCAATCTGGGTATGGGATGCACTGGGCGTAGCGCACAGCACCAAGCAAATGATCGCCATGGTGGCCGGTGGTGTGTTTGGCTCGATGACACTGGTTGGCTTGTTGGTGCTGCTACATCGCCGTTTTAGTGATGAACGACTGAAAGCTTTGACCAACTGGCGCGACAAACTGACTCTAGGATGGATTCTGGTGACCTTGTTGCTGGGCCTGTCGACGATTTTCATCTCCAAAGACCATATGGATGGCCACATGATGACGCTGTTTATGGCATGGGCGCAGCATATCGTCACCTTCCAGGCTGGCGCTGCTGACCTGATCGCCCAAGCGCCAACGCTGTTCAAGGTGCATATGTTTATGGGGATGTCGTTGTTTGTGATCTTCCCGTTTACCCGCTTGGTGCACGTATGGAGCGGCTTTGGCTCCGCCACGTATCTAGTCCGGGCATGGCAGGTGGTGCGGCCACGCGGTTGAAGACCTCTCACAAGACCGGTAGCCCGGATGGAGGCCGCAGGCCGGGAATCCGGGGAACAATACTGGCAAGAATGAGCGCCTGCCCCAATTGATGGCATGACAATCCCGGATTCCCGCTACTCTCCATCCGGGCTACGTAGTTACATAAGCCATTCATAAAGCATAATTAGCGGCATACAATGGAAGCACCATGAACGCACCGCTGCATCAACTTGCTAAACCAGTTCTGACCGACCGCTTCGGGCGGCGGGTGGATTACGTGCGGTTGTCGGTCACTGACCGCTGCGATCTGCGCTGTTCTTACTGCATGCCCAAAGGCTTTCACGGCTTTGAAGAGCCAGAACATTGGCTCACCTTCGATGAAATCGAACGCCTGGTCGCCGCCTTTGCCCGTTTGGGAGTAGGGCGCATTCGGTTGACTGGCGGCGAACCGCTGCTGCGCCGCAATTTGCCAGACTTGGCCGCCCGCCTCAAAGCCTTGCCGGGGTTGCATGATCTATCGCTTTCCACCAATGCCACGCAACTGGCTAAACACGCCAAAGCATTGCATCAGGCGGGCGTTGATCGCCTCAATATCAGCCTGGATACATTGGATGGTGCCTGTAATGCACACATCACTGGCCGCGATACTTTCGATGCGGTGATGCGCGGCATTTACGCCGCCAAAGAAGAAGGCTTTGCGCCGATCAAACTGAATATGGTGGCAATGAAAGGCGTGAACGATCACGAGATCGAACGCATGGCCGAATTCGCCATGGAGCACGACTTTATCCTGCGGCTGATCGAAGCCATGCCCATGGGCGAGACTGGCCGTAACGCGCAATATCTCGATCTGGGGCCGGTGCGCGAGCGGCTGGTAGAGCGCTTTGGCCTGGTGCCAGAGGTCCACGAACTCGGGGGTGGACCGGCGCGTTACTGGATGACGCCCGATGGGGGTGGGCGGATTGGCTTCATCACGCCGATTTCGCAGCATTTCTGCGCCACCTGTAATCGCGTACGTCTGGCGGTGGACGGCACGCTGTATATGTGTCTGGGTCAGGAAGAGAAATTCGAATTCCGCCCATTGCTGCGTGACGGCGCGACCGACGCGGAACTGGAAAACGCCATCCGCCTGGCCATTGAACTGAAACCGGAACGCCACGAGTTCCGCGAAACGCCAGGCAAGATCGTGCGTTTCATGTCGCAAACCGGCGGTTGATTTGACTCGTCGCGTCTTCGGCCTGGTTGGCAGTTCCGGCAGTGGCAAAACCACCTTGCTCGAAAAGCTGATCGTCATATTCACGGCGCGTGGCGTCAGCATTAACGCCATCAAGCATTCGCATCATGACATCATGCTAGAACCGCCAGACAAAGACAGCGCCCGTTTTCGCGCTGCCGGAGCGGCGGAGGTGATGGTGGTGTCGCCGTATCGCTATGCCATCTTCCATGAACTGCGTGATGCGCCGGAGCCGGACATCCACCAGCAGTTGCAGCGCCTGGCGCCAGCTGATCTCACCTTGATTGAAGGCTTTCGCCAGCATCCGTATCCCAAGCTGGAAGTCTGGCGCGCCGCCAATGGCAAACCGCCGCGGTTTGTGGCTGAGCCGACCATTATCAGTCTGGTGAGCAATGACGTTGCGCCCGTAGCACATCAACTGACCTGCTTCGAACTGGATAACGTTGAAGCCATCGCCGACTTTATCCTGCAGTCCGCCCAAGCCATCGAATAACGCTGCCGCATTATCCGGCGCGTGGAAAAACAGCATGCAAACCGAGCCGGTAATCATTAAACCCAACACGCAGCTTAGACCTGCACGTCAGCTCTCCATGCGGGTGCTGGCAGTGCTGGCCGCAACGTTGGCGGTCGGTTTGATGGCGATAGGCATCACCTTGTACCTGTCATGGCAGCTGGAGGGTGGCGGGGCGGCCATCAACGCCGCTGGCAGTTTGCGCATGCGCACCTACAAAATGGGTCTGACGCTGGAGCATTACGCCGCCAATCATGATCCGGTACTCGCTACCAGGCTCAAAGACGAGCAGAAAGAGTTCCAGCAAACGCTGGATCTGCTGCGCGAAGGTGATCCGGCGCGACCGTTGTATCTGCCCAATGATCCGCAAGTCAAACAGCAATTTGCGCAGATCGAAGAGAACTACCAACGCTGGACAGCTCAGTGGCTAGACCCGGTAATGCGCGGCCAGCGGCTGGCTGACTGGCAAGTGTTTCGTGGCGATCTGGACCAGTTTGTCGACCAGGTGAACCAACTGGTGCTGTCGATTGAACAGCTCAATACCAACCGCACGCTGTGGTTGCGCTTGTCGCAGATGTTCCTGATCGCCTTGGCCATTGCCGGGGCGATTACGCAGATTTACCTCATGTTCTTGCTGATCTTCCGGCCGCTGGGGCGATTGCGCGAAGGTATCGCACGCATGACAGTGCAGGACTTTACCGTGCGCCTGCCCATAGAAACCCGCGATGAATTTGGCGAAGTCCAGCAAGGTTTTAACCAGATGGCAGATCATCTGGCAGAAGCCTACAGCTCGCTGGAGCAACGGGTGCTGGAGAAAACGGCAGAACTCAACGCCCAGAATCGTGAACTGTCTTTGTTATATGACGTGGTTGCTTTTGTGAACGGGCCGCAAACGGCACATGCCCTGTGCCACGGCGTACTGGAGCGGCTCGTCGCCTGGTTTGGTGCGGATGCGGGTAGCGTGCGGGTGATTGATCCGCTGGAGGACTCGGCCTGGTTGATGACCAGTGTTGGCTTGCCCGAGAGCTTGCGTGAGGCCGAGATCTGCCGACATCCGCAAGATTGTCATTGCGGCCCGACGCAGCAAGGGCAGACGGTCATCAAGCAAATGCGCTACAGCCCGGTAATGCCGCAGCTGCCGTGCGCAGAAGCGGGCTTTGCCCAGGTCAGCGCCTTTCCGATTGGCGCGGGTGAGTCTTATCTGGGGTTGATTACGCTGCATTTTGTCGGCCAGCGGCAGATTGCAGAACGCGAAACGCAATTGCTGACCACGCTAGGCCAGCATCTGGGTATTGCGCTGGAAAACCTGCGGCTGGCGGCCCGGGCGCGGGAACTGGCGGTGTCGGAAGAACGCAATCTGATGGCGCAAGGTTTGCACGACAGCATTGCGCAGGGCCTGAGCTTTTTGAATCTGCAAGTGCAAATGCTGGATGATTCGCTCAAACGCAATGCCCTGGACGAGGCTAAAGATGTCGTGCCGATGTTGCGGGCCGGGGTGACAGAAAGTTATGACGATGTGCGCGAACTGCTGCTTAATTTCCGCACCCGTTTGCAAGAAGGCGACTTGCCAGGGTCCATGCGTACCGTCATCGATAAATTCCGCAAACAGACCGGGATTACCACTTCGCTGACATTGAGCGGGCAGGGACGGCCGCTGCTGGCCGATGCGCAATTGCAACTGCTGTTTATTTTGCAAGAAGCACTATCCAATGTGCGCAAGCACGCGCAGGCCACTCAGGTTGAAGTGGTTTTGCACAACGATGCGCCACTGCGTTTGCTGATCAAAGACAACGGACGTGGTTTTGATGCATTGCAAATGGCCAGCCGCGCAGAGCGCCACGTGGGCCTGAATATCATGCGGGAACGCGCCGAGCGGTTGGGCGCGCAACTGGAATTCATTAACGAAAAAGGCGTGACCGTGGCGTTGACCATGGCGCGTACCGCACACGAAACCGCCAATGAAATGGCTCAGGGAGAGGGTTCGCATGCCCAACGCGATCCGCGTACTGCTGGTTGATGACCACACTTTGTTTCGTAGCGGCATACGTCTGCTGCTAGGGCGCCAGGCCGGGCTGGAAGTGGTAGGGGAAGCCGCCGATGGTGCCGAGGCGGTCAAATTTGTGCATGCTTTACAGCCAGACGTGGTGCTGCTGGACCTGAACATGCCCGGCTTGTCTGGCGTGGAAGCGCTACGGCTGATGCTACAAGACGTCCCGACGTTGGCAGTGCTGATGCTGACAGTTTCGGAAGATGCCGAAGACTTGGCAACGGCCTTACGCGCCGGTGCGCGGGGTTATCTGCTCAAGAATATCGACGCGGAATATCTGGTCAGCGCCATCCATCGCGCCCACGCCGGTGAGGCCGTGGTGGCCGAGGCCATGACTGCCAAGCTGGTTCAACAGTTTCGCGTGGCCAGCGCCACGCCAGCCGTACCGCGTGACGATGAAAAACTCACACCAAGAGAACGGGAGATTCTGGGCTACCTGGCTTTGGGCGAGAGCAACAAGGTTATTGCGCGACGGCTGGATCTGGCAGAAAGCACCATCAAGATTCATGTACAGAACATCCTGAAGAAGCTGAGTTTATCCAGCCGGGTGCAAGCTGCTGTATATGCGGTCGAGCACGGTTTGGGCGCCAGTGAAGCGGGTCAGTAACCGATTGGATGCACCTGTCTGGCATCAAAGCCCGCAGGATGGCGGCTTGCCGCGCGTCAGACCGCTATTCGCTCGTCATGAAATTGGGCAATTCTGCCTTCGTGCTTATCGCCGCTTTTGTTAAGCTGCGCGGGTTTGTCTGAACCTCAGACCTCAGTAACCTGTTACCCGGAATCAAACATGCTGGAAACCTCCGCAAAACCGCTGCGCCCAGGCCTGCTGGAACGTTATTTCAAACTGCGTGAGCATGGTACGGATGCGCGTACCGAAGTGATCGCCGGGATCACCACGTTTCTCACCATGGTTTACATCATTTTTGTAAACCCGCAGATTCTCTCGAACGCGGGCATGGATACCCAGGCGGTGTTCGTGGTGACGTGCTTGATCGCCGCCGTGGGCAGCATCGCCATGGGTCTGGTTGCCAATCTGCCCATCGCGCTGGCACCGGCCATGGGCCTGAATGCCTTCTTTGCTTTTGTGGTGGTGGGCGGGCAGCATCTGACCTGGCAAGTGGGCATGGGCGCCATTTTCTGGGGCGCAGTCGGGTTCTTTCTGCTGACTGTTTTGCGCGTACGTTATTGGTTGATCGCCAATATTCCGCAGTCTTTGCGCGTCGGCATTGCCGCCGGTATCGGCCTGATGATCGCCCTGATGGGTTTGCACAATGCCGGGATCGTCGTCGCCAGCCCGGCCACTATGGTCACCGTGGGTAACCTGACTTCCTTGCCATGCGTGCTGGGCGCGCTGGGCTTTTTCATCATCGCCATTCTGGCTTCGCGCGGGATACACGCCGCGGTGCTGATCGCCATCGCCGTAACTACCGCCTTGGGGTTCATGTTTGGAGATGTGAAATTCCACGGTATTGCCGCCATGCCACCCGCTATTGGTGCGGTTTTCGGGCAACTGGCTATCAAAGATGCCTTCAGTCTGGGTATGGGCGGGGTGATTTTCTCGTTCATGCTGGTGAGCCTGTTTGACTCATCGGGCACCTTGATCGGCGTGGCCAGCAAAGCGGGTCTGGCTGATGAAAATGGCCGCTTCCCGCGCATGAAGCAAGCACTGTTGGTCGATAGCACCAGTTCCATGCTCGGCGCGTTTATGGGTACGTCGGCCATTTCCACATACATTGAAAGCTCCGCTGGTGTGTCGGTTGGGGGCCGTACCGGTCTGACGGCGGTGGTGGTGGGCTTGATGTTTGTGCTGGCGATTTTCTTCTCGCCGCTGGCCGCAATGGTGCCTGCCTACGCTGCTGCTGGCGCGCTGATTTTTGTTGGTGTGTTGATGACTTCCGAACTGGTCAAAGTGGATTGGGAAGACCTGACCGAATGCGTGCCCGCGTTTATCACTGCCGTGATGATGCCGTTCTGTTTCTCGATTACCGAAGGCATTGCTGGTGGTTTCATTGCGTATTGTGTGATGAAAGCCGGGACTGGCCGCTGGCGCCAGTTGCGGGCACCGGTGGTGATGGTGGCGGTGTTGTTCCTGATTAAATTCATCATGGATGGCAGCCATTAACAGCCGCCACGTGGCAAGTACTACCCAACAAAAAGGCCCGCATCTACGCGGGCCTTTTTGTTGGGTGGAAGTCGGGCGCTTTTGCCTGCCCAAGCTTCACGGTAAAGAATCGGTTGGATCAACCGCTTTGCCTTTGTAGCGCAGTTCAAAGTGCAGCATGACTCGCGTGGTGCCGCTATCACCCATGGTGGCGATCTTCTGTCCCTGACTGACGTTATCGCCTTCTTTGACCAGCAACGAATCGTTATGGGCGTAGGCGGTCAGATAGTCTTCGTTGTGCTTGATCACCAGCAGCTTGCCGTAGCCACGAATACCTTCGCCAGCGTAAACCACCTTACCTGCAGCAGCGGCGAGAATCGGGTCGCCGCGCTGGCCACCGATATCAATCCCGTTATTGCGGGTGGCTGCGGTTTTCAGCTCAGTGCCTTTGGCGGGCCAGACTAGCGCGAGTTTGGGTGCAGCAGCGGGCGCCGGGGCGGGCGTTGCAGGTTTGGCGGGCGCCGGTTTGGCAGCTGTGCCAGGCGTTGCGGACCCTGCTGTCGGCGGACGCACGCGCAGCACCTGATCGACTTCAATAGAGGTGGTGTCTTTCAGGTTGTTCCAGCGCGCCAGATTCGCCACGGTCTGCCCGTTGTTTGTCGCAATCCGGTACAACGTGTCGCCTTTTTGCACGCGATAAAACCCGGCCGGGACCGGCGTGGCGGGCGTACTGCTGCAAGCAGCGAGCGCCACTGCAAGCAGCAGCGATGCAGAAAAACGGTAAGCAGAACGGCGGTTTAGCGTCACGGAAAATGCCCGGGCGAATGTAATTGGAGCAGATTGTAAGGGCAGTACCGGGATAATCCCAAAACTGCGCGCTGGTATTTGTTGGCGGCAATTGTCCGCGCCATGGCGATAATGAATGGTTACCGATTGCCACACCCAGGATCATGCCGTGAAGCATTCACCCAATATCCAGCGTTTTCTGACCAACTGGCGCGATGAAATGAACAGTGCCGCTTTATATGATGCGCTGGCTGCGGCCGAGGTCGAACCCACGCGCAAAGAAATTTTTCAGCAGTTGGCGGAATCAGAACGCAGCCACGCCAGAATCTGGCTGCATCGACTCGATGCCAATGGCGTGACAATGCCGCGTTTCAGTTTTGATTTCAAAACCCGTTTGCTGCGCCAGTTGATTCGCTGGTTTGGTCCGGGATTTGTCATCAACAGCGTGGCCGCCGCCGAGTTTGCCGATCGCAATAAATATGCCGGTCAGCCCGATGCCGCCGAGTTGTCGGGCGAGGAACGCGGTCATGCAGCGATTGTGCAGGCCATTGCCAGCGGTCCAATCGATGGTCCTACCATTGCCGAAGCAGAGCCGTGGCACAACGGTGTGTCCAGTGGCAACGATTTACGGGCCGCTGTGCTAGGCGCCAACGATGGTCTGGTCTCCAATTTTTGTTTGATCATGGGCGTGGCGGGGGCGGGCGTGGCGGCTCATACGGTACTGTTGACCGGAGTGGCCGGTTTGCTGGCCGGGGCGATGTCGATGGCCTTGGGCGAATGGCTATCGGTGACCAACGCCCGCGAACTGGCCAGTTCACAAATCGCCAAAGAGGCGGAAGAACTGGAGCAAACACCAGAAGCTGAAAAGCACGAGCTGATCTTGATCTATCGCGCCAAGGGCTTGCCCAAGGCCGACGCTGAGCGCATTGCCAACAGCATCATGAAAGACAAAACCGTGGCTCTGGATGCCTTGACGCGTGAAGAGTTGGGTATTGATCCCAAGGAAATGGGCGGCAATCCGTGGCGGGCGGCGTCGACTTCGTTTGTGCTGTTTTCACTGGGCGCATTAATGCCGGTGCTGCCGTTTTTGCTATTCAACGGCTGGCTGGCGATGGCAGGCAGCGTGGTGCTTAGTGCGCTGGCGTTATTGCTGGTGGGCGCTGTGACATCGCTGTTTAACGGGCGCACGGCCGGTTTCTCGGCGTTACGCCAACTGCTCACGGCGGGAGTGTGCGCTGCGGTCACGTTCGGCATGGGCCATGTGTTTGGTGCCGCTTTGTCCTAGCAGATGACGCCCACAGGGCTAGCAGAAGATGGCGTTATTTGAGCTTGTTCCAGGCCGCAATCGCTTCCTTGCGATTGGGTTGCGGGGTGCTGATCACACTGCAATTGCCGTTGCGGCCAAATTTGCTGCATTCCAGCCAGACACGGTTGCCACCGGCTTTGCGGACTTCGGCCACTGCGCCGCATTTGGGGCAGGGATTGATTTCGGGCGTTGGGCTTGGCATGTTCAAATCGCTATGTACTTATGCGTGGAAAAGGGCGGGGAGGGCGGGCCGCTAACAAAGCAATCGGCCACGTCCGCCAGATGAGTTGCTGGCTCAAGCCGCCAGCCAGATCAAGGCAGCCATGCGGCCAGTCTGGTGATCTCGGCGGTAGGAGAAAAAGTTTTCTGCATCGCTTACGGTGCACAGCCCGCCGCCATAGACCTCGGTAACGCCGATGGCGGTCAGGCGTTGATGCGCCAGCGTGTAGATATCGGCCAACCATTTGCCCTCAGTCGCACCGGGTTTGAATGCGCTGGCAGCGGCAGGGTCATGCGCCATAAACGCCGCGCGGACCTCATCGCCCACCTCAAAACGTTCCGGACCAATTGCCGGGCCCATCCACGCCAGGATTTCGCTCGCAGGCCTGGCCATTTTGTGCACGGTGGCTTCCAGTACGCCATCACACAAGCCACGCCACCCGGCGTGAGCGGCGGCGACGACCGTACCGGCTTGATCGCAAAACAGCACCGGCAGGCAATCGGCTGTCATGATGACTGAGACTTCGTTGGCTTGTGTACTGATGCTGGCATCGGCATCGCAACCGCCTTCGCTGGCTACCGTAATGCCGTGTACCTGATTGAGCCATTTGGGTTCAGCGGGCAGGTAACTACGCAAAATAGCGCGGTTTTCGGCCACTGCCGCCGGATGGTCACCCACATGTTTACCCAGATTGAGCTGATTAAACGGCGGGTTGCTGACGCCACCGACCCGCGTGGTCATCAGCGCCATTACATTGGCGGGTGCTGGCCAGTTGGGCATCAGAAAGCGTGGCGGCTGCGATTGATCCGGTTGGTCTGATTGATCCGATTGATCCGATTGATCGGCGGCCTCATTCGCGGACATAGATGACCTCCATGTCGTGGTCGTCGTCGTCGTCACCCCAGTCTTCTTCTTCATCCCAGGTTTCATCCAGACCGGCTTGCGCGCGCATGGTGTTGAGCAAGGATTCAAAGTCGATCGGAATCGGCGAGCGCCAGGTCATGGTTTTGCCGGTCACCGGATGCACCAGGCTGAGCTTGCGTGCATGCAAAGCCTGACGATCAAAGTCTTCCAGCGCCAGCATGATCTCAGGCTCCAGCCGCTTGGCACGACCGCTGTAGACCGGGTCTGCGGCGAGCGGATGGCCGATATGCGCCATGTGCACGCGAATCTGATGAGTGCGGCCGGTTTCCAGACGGCACTCAACCAGCGTGAAGCCATCAAATTTTTCCAGCACCCGGTAGTGAGTCACCGCGTGCTTGCCTGTCCCAACCACCGCCATGCGGATACGCTCACGCGGATGCCGCCCGATAGGCGCATCTACCGTACCATCACGCTTGACCAGACCCTGGGCAATGGCGAGGTAATGGCGCTTGACCGTGTGCGCTTGCAACTGCTTGACCAGATGGTTTTGCGCGGGCAGGGTACGCGCTACCACCATCAAGCCGCTGGTGTCTTTGTCCAGACGGTGTACGATGCCGGCGCGGGGAACGGTTTTAAGCTCCGGATAGGCGTGTAACAGTCCATTAAGCAAAGTGCCGGACCAGTTGCCGCTACCAGGATGAACAACCAGCCCGGCCGGTTTGTCGATAACGAGGATGGCTTCATCTTCGTAAATTACGTCCAGCGGGATATTCTCTGGCTGGAAGGCGACTTCTTCCGGATCAGGCTGGATATCCACCCGCAAGGTTTCGCCGCCCCATAGTTTGGTCTTTGGGGAGGCAGGTTTGTCATCGACAGTGACAAGGCCGTCTTTCACCCATCCGGCCAGCCGGTTGCGTGAATAGTCGGGTAACAATTGCGCCAGCGCGGCGTCCAGACGTGAGCCAGCACATTCAGCGGGCACAGTGAGGATACGCGGCTGCGCGAAATCGCTATAATCGTCGGGTTCTAATTCAGGATTCATCATGAACAAGATTTTACCGCGAATCGCAGCATTCGCTGTGGCCGGTTTTTTACTGGCCGGTTGCGCATCGACGCCGGACGAGCAAGACGAGACCAAGGGCTGGTCGGCTGAGAAGATCTACAACGAAGCGAAAAGCGAACAAACCAGCAAAAACTGGGAAAAATCGACCAAGCTGTTCGAAGCACTGGAAGCTCGTTACCCTTATGGCCGCTTTGCCCAGCAAGCGTTGCTGGAAGAGGCTTTTAACCAGTACAAGAATATTGACGCGCAGTTGGCACTGGCTACGCTGGACCGGTTCATGAAGCAGTATCCGTCTCATCCGAGTATGGATTACGCGCTGTATCTGAAGGGTCTGGTCAACTTTAATGAGAACCAGGGCTTTTTGTCGGCATTGGCCAAGCAGGACATGTCCGAGCGTGACCCAAAGTCGGCGCGTGACTCGTTCGATGCCTTCAAACAGTTGGTTGATCGCTTCCCGGATAGCAAATACGCCGAGGATTCCCGCACGCGGATGGGGTATCTGATCGGGGCGCTAGCTAACCATGAGCTGTTTGTAGCCAAATACTACTACCGCCGTGGTGCATATCTGGCTGCTGCCAATCGCGGCAAGGGGCTGCTGGAATCATTCAGCAACACCAAGCAGGTGGAACCAGCGTTGGGCATCATGGTGCGTTCGTACGACAAGCTGGGCCTGACCCAACTGCGTGACGATGCCAAGCGCGTGCTGCTGCAGAACTACCCGAACACCGTGGTGTTGCAGGATAGCTATTGGGAAACCGGCTCCTGGTGGGCGCTCTGGTAATAAATATTTAAAAAAAATGCGCATTAGGGGTTTACAGGTTTAGATTCATCTCCTACAATGCGCATCTCTTTCGGGGCTATAGCTCAGCTGGGAGAGCGCTTGCATGGCATGCAAGAGGTCAGCGGTTCGATCCCGCTTAGCTCCACCAAAACAATGCGGCTGCTCAGGAATGCAGTAACTCTTGAGTAGCCGCATAAATGTTTAGACGTCCCCATCGTCTAGAGGCCTAGGACACCGCCCTTTCACGGCGACGACCGGGGTTCGACTCCCCGTGGGGACGCCACCATTCCCAGTGGTGTTGGTAGTAAAGTTGTTGGCAGGTCTGTTGTTAGTTGTGAAGTTACAGTGCGCCCGTAGCTCAGTTGGATAGAGTATCTGGCTACGAACCAGAGGGTCGGGCGTTCGAATCGCTCCGGGCGCACCATTTCTTCTTGCTAATCCAAAACCGAAAACACACGCAGTTCAGTTTCATCCTTGTCCCCATCGTCTAGAGGCCTAGGACACCGCCCTTTCACGGCGACGACCGGGGTTCGACTCCCCGTGGGGACGCCAGAATTCATGGCATCGCAAGTTCAGCGTACGCTGGTATGACTTGCGGTCCGCAGCAAAACAAAAACAATCTCCGGATTGCGTTGTTACAATTAGAGTTGGTCGAAGTACTTAAATAAAGCGCCTGGTGCAGACCAAGCGCTTTTTTGTTTTTGGCCGCTGGTACAAGAATTGGCTTTCTCTCATTGAGACTGCGCCACGTAAGCAAGCCCCATTCAAACGCAAACGCCCGAAGGAGTTTTCTTCGGGCGTTTGCGTTGTGGGAAACGGACATAAATTTTTACAAGTTGCTATGTGAAGCTTCTGTTTCCGATTTGTTGCAGCGGCAATGCGTTAAACGAATATAAATATCCGTTTAACGCATAACTTTTTATCTGGTTTACAGAATAAAAAAAAGTTCATGTAAGTGTGTTGTATCAGAACGTAGCGTCACGCTTTCTTCATGTTCGCTCCCTAGGATTGCCCCGTTTTTCAAAGACCGACTGCATTGGCAGTCAAGCCACTGCGCCGGTCACACAAAACGAAATCATCCTCGGGAGGTTCCAGTGTCAACGCTCCAACATATCAGTCTGACTTCATCCCTTACCGCGATTGCCGCCGCCTGTGTACTGGCCGGCTGTGGTGGTGGCGATTCCAGCTCCAGCTCCACTACGCCTACGCCGACTCCTGCCCCGACAGCCGCCATGCTGCACGGTGTGGTAAACAGCAGTTTGCTGGTTTCCGGCAGCGCAACTACCCCGACCATTCAGGCCGGCTATTACCAAGGCGCCACCGTTTGTTATGACAGCAACAACAACGGTATTTGCGACGCCAGCGAAAACCCGGTAACGACCGACAGCACGGGCCACTTCGCCCTGCCAATGGCCGGCATGGGCGCGATCATTGCCGATGTCAGCGCCACAGCTGTCAACACTGCCAATAGCAAGGCCACGGGCAGCCACATCATTCTTCGCGCTTCGGCTGCGCAAGTGACCGAGCAATCCACCGGTACCGTGGTGGTAAGCCCGATGTCCAGCGAAATCCAGCGCATGGTGGAAGCCAACAGCACCGACTACCAGACCGAGAAAGCCAATCTGGCGACACGTGTTGGCGTTACCGCAGCCCAACTGTTGTCTGACGTCACCACTGTGACTGGCACTGCCCAGACTGCGCTGCTGCAAGAAGCCAACGCGCTGTACAACCGCTTTGCCTACGCCACCAAGAAGTTCGATAGCAAAGAACTGTATCCGGATGCCCTGGCGGTAGCTGGTGGTGATCCTGAGCTGACGGGTCTGGCGCACGTAACGCCCGCAACAGCGACCACTGCCGATACCCGGACGCCGATCACTTTCCTGCAGGCGCAGCAAGCAGCCTTCAATGTGGAAGGCATCCCGCGTTACGACAGCGTGTTTATCGTGATGCTGGAAAACAAAGGCACCACCACGATCCTGGGCTCGGCATACGCACCCAAGATCAATGCCTATCTGCAAGCCGGCAACCAGTTCACCAGCTACTTTGCAACGGGCAACCCGAGCGAGCCGAACTACACCGCACTGGGCGGCGCTGATGACTTCGGTATTAGCGACGACAGCCAATGGAACTGCGATGCAACCGGCGCTAACGCCGTGCAGGATCTGCCGCTGCCGGATAATACCCAACCAGGTCTGGCTTCCTCGCCGTTTACCACTACCTGTACCCAGACTGCCGCGGTTAATCACAATATCGTGGGCAAGCCGAATCTGTTCAATGCGCTGACCGCCAAGGGTCTGCAGTGGCGCACTTACAGCGAGTCGATGAACCCGGGTCAGGACTTCCGGACTGACGGCGTGGCCGATGCTGCTGTGACCGCAACGGATAACGTCTACGCGCCGGGCACGCTGGGTGGCAATGCCACGCAAATCGGTACACCGGGTCTGGTGCTGCCAATGCCGGCTGGTTTGTACAAAACCAAACACCACCCGGGCATGGCTTATCAGAACGTGCGTAGCGCGCCGGAATGGAAATTCAGCAACCGCACGCTGGGTGGCGGGCAGTGGGATGCCAATTTGCTCAACGGCAAAAAATATGCCGTGCCAGCCAACTACGTAGTCGATCAGTTCGGTGCCGATTTGCAGTCCGGCGCAGTGGGCCAGATCAACTTCATCATGCCGGACCAGTGTGATGACATGCACTCGATCAGCGTGCCAGGTACGCCAAGTGGTACGGCCAGCGATTGCAGCAGCGGCAATAACATCATCACCCGTGGCGATAACTATGTAGATGCACTGGTGAAGAAGATTCAAGCCTCGCCGCTGTGGGCTAATCGTCAGAAACGGGTAGCGATTGTGCTGATGTTTGATGAAGGCACGGCAACCTCCGGCTTTAACTCTTGCTGCGGCTGGAACGTTTCCAACAGCACCGTTGCCACTCCGCTCAAGCAAAACGCCGATGGCACCTGGTCGCAAGACACCTCCGTCAATAACTACGCCAAGGGCAATCGCGGTCATGGCGAAAGTATTTTCGCGGTGTTGACCAACCAGCCAAACGCACCGAAGGGGATCAAGGATAGCGATCCGTACAGCCACTTCTCCTTCGTACGCACGTTGCAAGACATGTTCCAGCTGGCTGATCCGGCCAATGATGCTTCGTACATGAACCGCTCCAAGTACACCGAGAAGTTCATCGCGAACAACATCCTGAATTTGCCGGAATACGCAGGCAGCGCAGACACCCACTTCGATTCGGTTCGTCCAATGAATCATGCCTACGTGATTCCAGCCACCTACACGCAGAAACAGTCGTCGGACACCCAGACACTGACTCCGCAAGTAGGTCCGGATGCCACCCAGGCCGGTGTGTGGGCGGTGAAATAACAGCGCGTCATCTCATCACGGGCTGAATACCGCCCGTAGCAAAACGGGGAGACCATGAATGGTTTCCCCGGATTTATTGTCACCAGCGCGGGCTGGCGAAGACCAGTCCCGCAGGTGCAACCGAGGTTCTGAAAATGCGAGAGTATTTCCGGTTAGCGCTGTGTGTTTTACCGCTGATCGTCGCCGCATGTGGCGGCGGTAGTGGCAACGACAGCTCTGCCAATGTGACGACACCAACGCCTACGCCTACGCCCACACCAACGCCAACCAGTGCACCGAGCCCCAGTTCGGCCTCGGCACCGTTGAGCCTGGCGGCACAAGTGGGTGACAAACTGTTCTTTGATGCAACGCTGTCCGGTTCGGGCAAGATGGCCTGCGCCACCTGCCACGATCCCAATTATGCTTATGGCCCGCCCAACAATCTGGCGGTGCAGCTTGGTGGCAGTGATCTGCTGCAAGCGGGTACTCGTGCGGTGCCGTCATTGCGCTACAAAGACAATATTCCCCCGTATGCCGATCTGCTGGACAACCCGGACGGCGTGAGCGTGCCCGGTCCTGGCGGTGGTTTGACGTGGGACGGCCGCGCAGCAACGTTGGCGGATCAGACCAGCATACCGCTGTTGTCCGCCAACGAAATGGCCAACGCGTCACCGGCTGATGTGGTCGCCAAAGTCAAAGCGGCAGCCTATGCCCCGCTGTTCTTGCAGGCGTTTGGTGCCAATGCCTTTGCCGATACCAATGCCGCGTTTGCCAATATCCGGGCAGCGTTGCAGGCCTATCAACTGGAAGACGTGAGTTTTCATCCGTATTCCAGCAAGTTCGATTTGTGGGCGGGTAACAAGATTGGTGGCGCGCTGAGCGCAGCCGAATTGCGTGGTCTGCAAGTGTTCACCGACGCCGGTACCGGCAACTGTGCATCATGCCATTACCAGGGCGCAGGGTTGAATGGCAGCAGCGCGCTGTTTACCGATTTCTCTTATGAAGGCATCAGCCTGCCGCGCAATATGGCGATCCCGGCCAATCAGGACCCGAATTATTCTGATATGGGTATCTGCGGCCCGTTGCGCACCGATCACCTGCCCACAGCACCCGGCGCGGCCAACGCGTTTTGCGGTTTGTTCAAAGCGCCAACACTGCGCAATGTGGCAACGCGCGGGTCGTTCTTCCATAACGGTGTGATCCATACGCTGAATCAGGTCGTGCGCTTTTACAATACGCGCGATACCAATCCGGAAATCTGGTACCCCACCGTCGGCGGCACGCCCAAAGCCACGCCAGACGCCAACTTCCCGACTTATGGCCTGATTACCACGCAATACACCGGCGGCACCGTGCAGAAGTACAACGATCTGCCGACGGCGTATCACGTGAATATCGACACGCAAATGCCGCTGGATGGCCGCGCCGCGGGTTCCACGCCACCCATGACCGAGGCACAGATGTCGGACTTGATCTGCTTCCTGAACACCTTGACCGACGGCTACAAGCCACCGGCCAATGCACCAACCTCCGGCACCTGCGTGAACTAGTCATCTAGTTCAGAACTGGAAGTCGGGAAAACTGCAAAAACCGGCCGCTCATTCAGCTCTCGTAGTTCAGGGAAATGAATGAGCGGCACCGGATAACTGAACATGATCACTGCCATGAAAGTGAAAACAATGAATCTGAAACCACTGAGCAAAGCGCTAATCAGTCTGGCCACGCTAACCGGCATGCTGACCTTGGCCGCGTGCAACAACAAGCAATCGACCGAACCCACTGCCGAGACGTTCAGCAAAGGCATGCAAGCATATCTGGCGCAGAAAGGGCACCTGTGCCTGGCCAAATACACCTGGCCCGTTGAGGTGACTCAGGCTGAGTTTGCAATTGGCGGACGCAATGCCCTGCAAATGCCGGTGCTGCAAAAACTGGGACTGGTCAGTGCGTCGGATGTAACCATCAAATACACCGGTGAGGATAAATCCGGCGTCTTGCCGGGCAAGCGTTATTCGCTCACGCCAGAAGGGCAGAAGTATTTTCTGAAGCAAGACATGATCAGCCAGACATCTGATGGCAGCAAAGTGACGCATCACGGCGATTTCTGCGCGGCGACATTAAGCCTGAACCAGATCGTCGGTTGGGAGCCACCGCGTGACGACAATGGCCGCAAAACCACTGCGGTGACCTACACCTACAAGATTGATCCGGCCCCGTGGGCGCGTGATCCGGAGGCGCAGCGGGTGTTCCCCATGGTGGCGCGGTTGATTGCCGGTGACGGACAGATGCAGCTGAAAGAGGCGTTCACCCTGACCGACAAAGGCTGGATCGCTAACGATCTGATGTAATCGACGACGGCGCGCGCATGCCAGTTACGCTGGCTGGCGCGCAAACCGGGTTGGGTCAGCCCTCAGGCCATGACCGCCGAGCGCGGCACGAATTTGCGCTCCCGAATCCACTTGGTCGCCACCCACTTTTCGCCCTTGAGCACCGGGCCGCCGGCATGCAGTGATGCCGGATCGGTCTGGCCGTGGCGATTGCAGTATTCAAAATAGATGGCGTTGCCTTGCTGCGGCGAGATTGACCAGCCTACTTGCGGGAAGGTGGTTTCGCCGCCTGCCAGCACATCGTTCAGGTAGATCACCAGCGTGCTGATGCGCTGGCCGCTGCGGGCAATCGATTCGCTGTTGGCGACATTGGTCGGCTGCAGAAAGTCAAAATGCGGCGTGCTACCCGCGCCGGCCGGGTAATGCAGAATCTGGAATCCCTCGCCGTTTTCCACCGGCAAACCAGTCAGGGCCGCCACGCGCCGATCCAGCTTTTCCAGCAAGGGCGTTTCCAGCAACCGGAAAAACATGCCTTCGCTGCTGCGGTGATCGGCCACCACATCTTTGCCGGTTGCCGGATCGACCACGGTGGATGGCCGTAAACGCGGGCGTGCCAGTTCAATTAGTTGTTCGCATTCGCGAATGCTGATCACATTACCCAGTAACGCCGCAGTTGGTTCTTCCATGCGCGCAAGCACGTGGATATCGCGATCAACGCAATGCAGTACCGATCCCCCGCGTAACCGACTCGGATCAGCCACATAGCTAACAGCAGGCTCGTACAGCACGAGTTGTCCGTCAGGCAGCGGCGAACGTGTGGTCAAGGCATGAGCCACACTGGCCACCATGGCTTGCGCCAGGTCTGGCGAAACATTGTTGGTGCGCAGTTCGGCCACGACATCGGGCACAGTACAGCCGCGCTGCAGGTTACTGACAATCCAGTCACGCACTGGATTAGGGAAGGGCACGGTAACGCTCATCTGACGCAGTTCCTGGCAAACGTGGGCTGACTGAATGCCAGCTAACGCCAGGATGCACGCCAGCGGCGCGACCATTGTATGAAGACTTTATGACAATGATGAGAACACGCCGCAGGGCTGATCAGCGACGATCAGCGATTCTTGTAAGCGCAAAAACCAGGGCGCGGGCCGATTTTTGGATGGTTGCGACAGGTATTCGGGCGCTTGTCGTAAATGGTGCAAAGGCGGCTTTCGGCATCCAGATAAATGCAATCTCCGCTGGCGCGTTGAGCCAGCGTGAACACTTCATGCTTGAAGTTGAAATGCGCCACAATCCGCGCTTTTTCCAGGCGCTTGGCAATGCTCTTGGGCGCTTCATGCTCCGCTTCAAACGCATCAACCACGCCCATGCGTACCAGATCCGGCAGCTTCACCTCGACTGGCATGGTGCAACAGGCGGATTGGCAATCCACACACATGGCCTGGCGAAAGCGGGCCCAGGTGTCCAGGTTTTCCAGGGTTGAGACGTGGATGAGTTTTTTGTACGGGGCGGCGGCCATTTCAGATCACATTTAAATTTCAAGCAAATTCAAGGTATTAGCAGGCTAATACGCAACAAGGGCGACACAATACCACCGGTGCGGGTTTTGTGCTTGTCCAATGCACATGGTGGCTGGTGGACGGCGACAACGCAGAAATGTAGCCCGGATGAAGCGTGAGCGAGAATCCGGGGGCAATGTTTGCCAAAATCAAAATCACATTGGGTGGCTTGTTGACGCGTTGCCACCCCGGATTCTCACTGCCCCGCTGCAACTGTCAAATGCAATATCCAGGGGCATTGTGGGGCACCCTCAAGGAGTGGGTTCCACCCGGGCTACGGGGCGAAACAAAAACGGGAAGCCGTAGCTTCCCGTTTTTGTTTCCGCTGACTAATCCAGCTTAACGTGTCACTGGCTTGTAGCGAATCCGCTTTGGCTTGGCGCCTTCTTCACCCAGACGTTTGCGTTTGTCGGCTTCGTATTCTTGATAGTTGCCGTCAAAGAAGGTCCACTGAGAGTCGCCTTCCGCCGCCAGAATGTGCGTGGCGATCCGGTCAAGGAACCAGCGATCGTGGGAGATCACAAACGCGGTGCCGGCAAATTCCAGCAGGGCGTCTTCCAGCGCGCGCAGGGTTTCCACGTCCAGATCGTTAGACGGCTCATCCAGCAGCAGCACGTTGCCGCCTTTCAGCAGCGTTTTAGCCAGATGCAGACGGCCACGCTCACCACCAGACAGGTTGCCGATCATCTTTTGCTGATCGCCACCCTTGAAGTTAAAGCGGCCCAAGTACGCACGGCTGCTCATTTCAAATTTGCCCACGGTCAGCAAATCCGCACCGCCAGACACATCGTCAAACACGGTTTTTTCGTTGTCCAGGCCTTCACGGCTTTGTTCAACGAACGCCATTTGCACGGTGGAACCGATATCGACTTCACCGCTATCCGGTTGTTCTTTACCGGCGATCATCTTGAACAGCGTGGATTTACCGGCACCGTTCGGGCCGATAATGCCGACGATGGCACCCGCCGGGGCGTTGAAGGTGAGGTTGTCGATCAGCAGGCGGTCGCCAAAGGCTTTGGACACACCCTTGAACTCGATAACTTTGTCGCCCAGACGTTCCGCGACCGGAATGAAAATTTCCTGGGTTTCGTTGCGCTTTTGGTGTTCAAAGCTGGACAGTTCTTCAAAGCGGGCGATACGCGCCTTGGATTTGGCCTGACGACCCTTGGGGTTCTGGCGCACCCATTCCAGCTCTTGCTTCATGGCTTTGATGCGGGCGCCTTCTTGCTTGGATTCGGTTTCCAGGCGCGCTTCTTTTTGCTCCAGCCAGCTGGAGTAATTGCCCTTCCATGGAATGCCATGGCCGCGGTCCAGTTCCAGAATCCACTCGGCAGCGTTATCGAGGAAGTAGCGATCGTGGGTAACGGCCACCACGGTGCCAGGGAAGCGTACCAGGAACTGCTCCAGCCATTCCACCGATTCTGCATCCAGGTGGTTGGTTGGTTCGTCTAGCAGCAGCATGTCGGGCTTGGACAGCAGCAATTTACACAGTGCCACGCGACGCTTTTCACCGCCGGAGAGGTTGCCGATCTTGGCATCCCACGCTGGCAGGCGCAGCGCGTCAGCGGCCAGTTCCAGTTGCAATGCGGTATTGTCGCCAGCACCGGCGGAGATAATGGCTTCCAGTTGCGCTTGTTCTTCGGCCAGTTTGTCGAAGTCAGCATCGGGTTCAGCGTATTCGGCGTAGACCTCTTCCAGCCGCTTTTGCGCAGCCATCACTTCGCCCATGCCGCCTTCGACTTCTTCGCGCACGGTGGCGTTGTCATCCAGCTTGGGTTCTTGTTCCAGATAGCCAATCTTCACACCGGCCAGATGCTGTACTTCGCCGTCGAATTCTTTGTCGGCACCAGCCATGATCCGCAAGACGGTAGATTTACCCGAGCCGTTCAGACCGAGCAGGCCGATCTTGGCACCCGGGAAAAAGCTCAAGGAAATGTCCTTGATGATCTGGCGTTTGGGCGGAACGATTTTGCTCACGCGGAGCATGGACATTACATATTGGGCCACGGCGAATTACTCGGCTGATCGGAAATGCCGCAAGTTTAACAAACGCGGGGCCAGGCACGAAGCCGAACTACGGTTTTACTTTGAAAAGAGCCGGGCGGCATGGTCTGGTTTGCTGACAACTCCAAATGGCAGGCAAAAGAAAACCGGCTGATGACGCCGGTTTTCTGGATTGAATCTGGAGGTGCGATCGACTACGTGCTTTCAATTGCTCGCCAGTGTCCAACGTTGAGGCATTTACCCTGGCGTGGCGAACGCACGCAAATTACATGCCTTTGCTGGCTGTTCCGTTGGGTTGATCATGCGGATGCACATGCATATGAGGCAGATAGGTCCCAGTGGCGTTACCCCAGCCTTCTTCCGCTTGAGCAAAGCTGGCGATGCCCAGTAGAGACAATGCGAATACTGCAGTGATGAGCTTCTTCATTTCAATTACTCCCGACTAGATATATGTACTTTGCCGAGAACCAGAAAACGGCTTCGGCTGATGCAGCGTGTTGTTCATGAACCTGTTCGTAAAGAGCAAAGCCTTACCGCCACCGAGTTGCTGGTAGCTGTCGTTTAGAGGGAGTTGAAACGGGTTGGTTTTATGTAAATGGCATTTACTAGACGAACGGTCGGTCTTGTCTTTTGAAATAATCAATACTTGACGTTTTTATGACCGGCCATGAAAAAGCCGACCCGCAGGTCGGCTTGAAACAGCAAAAGTGGGCGAGCGGTGATGGCCGTTGGCTACGGTGGTCAAATCACTTCCAGCATCCCCATCATGCCGCGATCTTCATGTTCCAGAATATGGCAGTGAAACATCCTTTTACCGCGCTGATGTTGCACTGTATGGATCACCACCGTTTCACCGGGACGCGTGTTGACGGTATCGCGCCAGGCCAAAAAGGGCTCCGGCACGATTTTGCCCTCAATGCTGCGGCTGACCACCTGAAACTGGGTGCCATGCAAATGAAAAGGGTGATCCATGTCTGAATCATTCACCAGCGACCAGGCTTCAACCGCGTTGCGCTGGCTGCTTAGATCAACTCGCTGCATATCAAACCGCTTGCCGTTGATGAGCGGAATCATCTGATGCACCCCGCCATCCATGCTCATTTGCTCGCTGAAGCGGACTTCTTTGCGGGCCACCGGTGTGGTCAATGGGGCAATGTCGCGCAAGCGGGTGGGTAATGGCGCAGCCTTTGCGCCATCGAACAAAACCTTGGCCAAAGTCAGTGTTTGTTCGATGGCGACATCGCCCATTTTGCCGCGGTCATAAGGAGTTGCTTGCAGCGTGACTGCACCAGCAGCACCGCTCACCACAATCTGCGCGCGCTCGCCTGGCGACAGCAATAGTTCGGTGACTGTTCTTGGCTGAGCAAGCAAACCGCCGTCACTGCCCACCAACTGGAACGGCCGACCTGCCAGTGACAAACGCAGATACCGGGCATTGCAGGCGTTCCACAAGCGCCAATGCTGCGCGCCGTTCAGGTTAATGACTGGCTGATGGGCGCCGTTGACCAGCACAAACTGGCCTTCGCGCCCATTCATCCAGTCCATCTCCGAATTACCGGCAATGCGGCCATCAGTGGCCAGTTTCAGATCGGAGAACAACAGATGCTGTTCAGCCAGGTTGGCTAGCGGGTCGGCCTTGGCTCGCACGATCAGCGCGCCAGCCAGACCCATCCACGCCTGCTCGGCCGTATAACCATGCGGATGCGGGTGATACCAGTAGGTTCCGGCAGTCCCAAGTGGCAAGGTAAAGCGATACAGCCGCTCGCCACCGGGCGGCACTTCTTCGCCCGGATTACCATCCTGGTCGGGCGGCACTGGCAGGCCATGCCAGTGAACGGTGGTGGGTTGAGCCAGCTGATTCACCAGGCGGATTTCCAGCGTGTCACCTTCCATGACCTCAATCAGCGGGCCGGGCAACTGACCGTTATAAGCCCAGGCGGTAGTACTCAAGCCGGGTTTGAATTGCACCTCGACGGGCCGGGCAGTTAGCGTGGCTTTGAATAAACCGGCTTGCGTGGCTTGATTGGGCAGTATGCGCAAGGCGGGCAGGGTGCTGCCAACGGGTAGATCGCTCACCGGTAACAGTGCATCGGCAGCGGTGGCAGCTGGCATTGCCATGCCTGGCATCGAGGCGGTCATTGTCATTGTGTGAGAGGCCGACTGTGCAAAGGCTTCGCGGCCTACAGCCAGGCTTGCTAGAGCGGCACTGCCGTAGCGCATAAAAGAACGACGATCCATAGGCTTTGCTCCAGAGCGGCGGGTCTTTTTTACATCGGCGCTAACAGCGCCAGGCCCGCCGCATGCAATGGTCAGGATAGATGCTGGTTTAAATGCCGGCTCAGAACTTGCCGAACACCGGCAGCGCACCGTCGGCCTTGCCGTTGAGTGCATACACAGTCAGCGTGCCGGCTTTTTCCGTCCCCATGCCTGGCGAGTTCATTGGCATGCCAGGTACGGCAATTCCCGCGATGACAGGTTTGGTTTTGAGCAATTTGCTGATTGCGGCGACGGGAACATGCCCTTCTACCGTGTATTTACCGATGCGCATGGTGTGGCAACTGGCCGCGTTGGCCGAGCCCCATTGTTTGCGGATTTGCTCCATATCGGTACGGTCTTCGGCTTTGACCTCAAACCCGTGGGTTTTCAGGTAAGCGATATAGGCCTCGCAGCAGCTGCAGCCGGCATTTTTGTAAAGCGTAACCGGAATGGCGGCTTGTGCGGCGCTGGCCAGCAGCAAGGTAAGGGTGGCAAAAATACTGAAAATACGTTGCATGAGCGATAGCTCCATAGGCGTCGGCTGTGCTGAGGTAGTTTGGTTCAGCAAACAGCCGGATATGATCGAACAAGACAGACGCACACGCGGCAAGGGCCGCAAGTGAGTCATAGCTAGAACCGGGAGTCGATCAGACGCTGGAGCGGGGTGGGGGTAACGGCGGGCGGCTATCGCGCGAGGCGGGAACAGGGGGTATGCGTGAACTCAAGACGCTGGTCAGCCCATGTGTGGGTGGCAGTTGCTGGCTAGCGGCAGGTACGGCCTGGTGCATGGAACAGACTGGGCTATCGCAGCAGTGATCGACCGCATGGGCTGCCGTCACTTGCGGCGCGGAGTCATGACAGGTGTTGGGTGCTGCATCCATTTTGGGGTGGGCGCAATGTGTCGCCTCCATTGTGGAGACTGGCATTGCTTGCGGCGTGACTATGCCGGCGGATGCAAAGGTCGCCAGCAATAGACAGAAAATCAACAAGCCAATGCGCCACATGCCGTGATGCCATCGCCAGAAATCGGGAGCTGCAAATCTATACCCCCGGATGGTATTGGTAAAGATGGGCGTAACAAATGCCATCGCGTATACAGATACCCCTGCTCCGTATAATATACCCCCAATGGGTATATGAATTAAGGTGACACGCATGGATGTTTCACTGCCAATCAGCGGTATGACTTGCGCAGCATGTGCTGGCCGCATCGAGAAAGTATTGGGGCGGCTGGACGGCGTGACCGCACAGGTGAATCTGGCCAGTGAATCGGCCAATGTCAGCATGACTGGTGAACCCGGTGTCGCGCAGGTGATCGCCTCCATCCGTAAAGCGGGTTATGACGTCAAGGCAGAACAACGCACCCTGGCGCTGTCGGGTATGACGTGCGCCGCCTGCGCTGCGCGAATTGAGAAAGTCCTCAATCGCTTGCCTGGCGTTACGGCCACGGTCAATTTCGCCAGCGAAACAGCGCAAATCGAACAACCTGCCGGATTGCACGACAGCCAGACCTTGGTCGCCGCCGTGCGCAAAGCCGGTTATGACGCCCGTGATATCACCGAACAGAATGAGGACCCGGCGGCCAACAAGGCTGAAGCGTCTTTCTGGCAATGGCTGGCGCCAGCTCTGCTGACGGCGCCACTGCTGGTGGAAATGATTGCCATGTTCAGCGGATCGCATGCAGTGATGATTCCGCGCTCTCTGCAATGGCTGCTGGCAACGCCGGTGCAATTCTGGTTTGGCTGGCGCTTCTATCGCGGTGCCTGGCATACGCTGAAAGGCGGTGGTGCCAATATGGATGTACTGATCGCGCTGGGTACCAGCGTGGCGTATTTCTTTAGCGCGGCGGTGGTGCTGTGGGGATGGCATGACTTGCCGGTTTATTTTGAGGCCAGCGCGGTGGTCATCACGCTGGTGTGCCTTGGCAAATGGCTGGAAGCGCGCGCCAAACACAAAGCCTCGCGTGCGATGAGCGAGCTGATGCAACTGCAACCCAAAACCGCTCGCGTGGAGCGCGATGGCGCGGTGGCCGAAGTAGCGATCAACCAGTTGCGCAACGGCGATGTGATTATCGTGCGCCATGGCGAGGCTGTGCCGGCGGATGGTGAGGTGATTGACGGGCTCGCTGTGATCGACGAAAGCATGCTTACTGGTGAAAGCATCCCGGTAGAAAAACAGGCAGGCAGCAAGGTTTACGCCGCCACGCGCAATCAGGACGGCATGCTGCGCGTTACCGCAACCGGCGTTGGCCAGCACACACAACTGGCTGAGATTGTGCGGCTGGTGGCCGCAGCGCAGGGCTCCAAAGCGCCGATCCAGCGACTGGCCGATCGCATTGCCGCTGTGTTTGTCCCGGCCGTTTTATTGATTGCCTTGCTGACTTTTGCACTGACATGGTGGTGGCTGGGCGGCTTCACTCCGGCCATGGTCAACGCGGTAGCCGTGCTGGTGATTGCCTGCCCCTGCGCCTTGGGACTGGCGACGCCGTCCGCCGTAATGGTTGGCGTTGGCCGTGGCGCGCATCTGGGGCTGTTGTTCCGCAATGCCGCAGCGCTGGAACATGCGGCGCATATCGACACGCTGGTGGTCGACAAGACCGGCACGCTCACCGAAGGTCGGCCACGCGTCCGCAAGATTCTGCCGTTAGCTACTGCTACGGATGGCATGCCACTGGACGAAGCCACCCTGCTGCAGTGGGCCGCGAGTCTGGAAGCCGGTAGTGAGCATCCACTGGCGCGGGCTGTGCTGGATGAAGCAGCCCAACGCGGATTGGCGCTTTTGTCGGTGAGCGGCTTTACGGTGACGCCGGGTCAAGGAGTGCAGGGCAAGCTAGCCAGTGGAGAACAATTGAAAGTGGGGCGAGCGGACTGGGTTGCCACTTCGCCCGCCCAGAACCCAAGTCTTGCGGATATCCAGCCCGACGAATCGCTGATTGGCGTGGGCGAAGATGGGCGACTGCTGGGTGTAATCACCCTGGCCGATCGCTTGCGCGATACTTCGGTCGAAGCGATCAAGGCGCTGCAGCAAGCTGGGGTTGAGGTGATCATGCTGACGGGCGATAACCAGAGCACGGCGCAATGGATCGCCAATGCTGCGGGCATTACGCAAGTACACGCCCAGGTTTTGCCGGGCGACAAAGCCCGGGTGGTCAATGAGCTCAAGGCGCAAGGCAAGCATGTTGCCATGGTCGGTGACGGCATCAACGATGCTCCTGCGCTGGCTGCAGCTGAAGTGAGCTTTGCGATGGGCGCGGGCAGTGATGTGGCGATTGAAGCCGCAGATATCACCTTGATGCGTAACGACTTGCGTGCGGTGGCTCAGGCTGTGGAACTGGCCCGCGCCACTTTGGGCAAGATCAAACAGAATCTGTTTTTTGCGTTTATCTACAACGTGTCAGGCATCCCGCTGGCGGCATTGGGTTTGTTGAATCCCGCAATCGCCGGGGCTGCCATGGCGTTGAGTTCTGTCTCGGTGTTGGGTAACGCGCTGTTGTTGCGGCGCTGGCGCGCAAAGGGCTGACGTCGCGGATTGGCAATATCAGGAATCGAACACGTTGATTAACCGAGCCGTGAGCAGCGGACACATAAAGGAAAAATGAAGATGGAAACCACCACAATCAAAATCGACGGCATCAGTTGCATGGGTTGCGTTAAAACGCTCACCGGCGTTTTGTCGGGCATTGATGGCGTAAACCAGGTCGTGGTCGATAAGGACACCGCCAGTGCTAGCGTGCAATTCGACCCGGCAGTTACCGGGCAAGCCGATTTCAAACAAGCTATTGAGGATGCTGGCTATGACGTCGTCTGACACTTCGGCTTCCGCACCATGTCATGCCTTGCCGGGTGATCCGGAGAAATCTGCGGTGCAGCCGGACAAAAAGCGGCTGGTGGGGCGCTTGAATCGCATTGAGGGTCAGGTGCGCGGCATCGCGCGCATGGTGGAAGAAGACCGTTACTGCGTGGATGTATTGACCCAGATCGCTGCCATTCGCGCCGCGCTTGATGGGGTAGCCATGCACCTGCTGGAAAACCATGCGCACGGTTGCGTAGCGCGAGCAATTGGTGAAGGCCAAGGCGACGATGCCATTGAAGAGTTGATGGATGTGGTCCGCAAACTCAAGGGGTAACGCATGACAACTACAACGGCACTTTGGCTGGTGACCCGTATTATTGCGCTGCCCGCAGACTCGTTGCCCGGTCAGATTGAAACCTTGGCAGGATTGCCGGGCGTGCAGTCGGTGACCCCTGGAAAACGGCGGCTTACGGTGACCTACGACGTGCGCGAGATGCAGTATGGCTCGCTGGTTAATGCCTTGGGCCCGCGCCGCGCCGGTCTGATCTCCCGCATCCGCACCGCTTGGTTCAACAACATGGACCGCAATCTGGCCGATAGCTTGCAGATCAAGGTCGGCGCATGTTGTAACCAGCCGCCGGTTCGACGTTGATCAAATACCGGGAAATTTCCCGGTCATTTTTGGTCAAAATTGTGCGCGGTCTGGCGTAATTCGGGGCCAGGGCAGCGTAGAATCGCGGTTTTCGACGACTGTCTGCTGGTATTTCCGGTTGGCGGTTTTATTGTGGAGTAGCAGGTTTTGGCCGTTTTTTCGCTGGCGCAGTGTCTGGGTTATCTGGTGTTTGCGTTGAGCATCGCCGGATTTTTGCAACGGCAAGATCGCCGTTTCAAGGCATTGATGTCACTCCAGTCGGCCACCTATGCGGTCCACTTCGCGTTGCTGGGCAACCCGGCTGCCATGACCAGTGCCGCCGTTTCAGGTGTGCGCATGTTTGCCTCTATGCGCACTCGCTCGCCGTGGGTTGCCACCGTGTTCGTGCTGCTCAATATTGGTCTGGGACTGTATGTTGGCCACGGCTGGGCCAGCATTGTGCCCATTGTTGGCGGCTGTGTCGGCACCATCGCCGTATTTTTCTTTAGCGGCATTCCGATGCGCTTGCTGATTCTGGGCAGTACCTTGCTGTGGCTGGGCAACGGCATATTGTCTGGTTCGATTGGCGGCGTCATGCTGGAAACCACTTCGGCCACGCTCAATATCATCACCATTGTCCGGCTGTTGCGTGCCCGGCCTGTTGCCGTCCCGGCAACGAGTAGCGTCAGTTAATTCGCCAGTTTTGCCAGCCGTGCCAAGGCGCTATCGATCGTGTCGTCGCGTTTGGCAAAGCAAAACCGCACCAGCCGATCATCCCGGCCATCCCCATAAAATGCTGAAACCGGAATGCTGGCGACGCCATGTTCCAGCGTGAGCCAGCGCGCAAACTCCACATCGCTCAAGTCATCACGGATCGTCGTGAAATCGGCCAGCTGAAAATAAGTGCTTTGGCTGGGCTGCAAGCGGAAACCGACTGCGGTTAAGCCGTTCGCCAGCCGATCCCGTTTGGCCTGATAAAATGCGCTCAATTGCTGCCAATGCACGGGCTGGGCCAGATGGTGCGCCAAAGCATGCTGCATCGGCGTGTTGACCGAAAACACCAGAAACTGATGCACTTTGCGAAATTCTGCGCTCAGCAGCGGCGGGGCCACGCAATAACCCACTTTCCAGCCGGTGGCATGGAAGGTTTTGCCGAACGAATACACCGCAAAGCTGCGAGCGCGCAAAGCCGGGTGCGACAAAACGCTGCGGTGGGTAATGCCGTCGTATACCAGGTGCTCGTAAACCTCATCGGCCAGCACCAGCAAATCATGGTGCTCAACGATGGCGGCAAGTGCATCCAGATCTGAATTACTAAAAACGCTGGTTGCCGGGTTGTTGGGATTATTGACGATGATTAGCCGCGTGCGAGGAGTAACGGCGGCTTCAACAGCAGCCCAATCAATCGCAAATGTTGGTGCGCTCAGATTTAGTCGCACCGGCGTAGCACCTTGGGCGCGAATCGCTGGCGCATAACTGTCGTAAGACGGATCAAGCAAAATGGCTTCGTCACCCGCATGCAACACCGCAGCAATGGCGGTAAACAAGGCCTGAGTTGCTCCGGCGGTGATGGTGATCTCGGTTTCTGGGTCGACCGGTATTTGTTGGCTAGCGAGCAATTTGGCGGCAAGCGCCTGACGCAAAGCTGGCAAACCGGCCATGGGCGCGTATTGGTTGTGTCCGGCCTGCATGGCGCTGGATGCCGCATCCAGCAAGGCTGGCGCGCAAGGAAAGTCTGGAAAGCCTTGGGAGAGATTGATTGCGCCGTGTTCTGCAGCCAGTTGGCTCATGACGGTAAAAATGGTCGTGCCAACGTCAGGCAGCTTGGAAACAAAGCGCATTACGCAAATCCGGTCGAGTTGATTCGATATATTAACCGGATTTGATGTGAGTCATAGTGATAACGAATCGCGCGGGGTGGGCGCCATGCCCGACAGTGCGTGGGGCATGGCTGAGCCAGCATGCTTAACGGTATTCCACCATCAGAATAGCCAGCTTGGGCTGTTGCTTGCCTGCGTCTGTTGGTGCATTAGACGTTACAGGAATGAGCGTTTTCTGCACGACCGGTTGAATGCTCATCCGGGCAGACTGCGCGATGTGTTGATCGCAATGGCCTAGCTGGGCATTTGCCGGTTTGGTGATTTGATCCAGGTTAGAGACCTGGCAGGTATCTTCAACAATCCGGCCCACAAAGTGAATAGTGCCACCGTCGGCGTGTGCTAACGCGGAAAGGGCTGCAACACTGCTGACCATGAGGGCGATTGCTGCCTTTTTACATGTCATTTGCATAATAATCCCTTTTAAATCAATGGTTAATGATGGATATTGCTGAAAGCACGCTCAGAATATTCCTATTTTGTATTTTTTGTTTTGAATCAATTGTGGCGTGTTGCAAAAACCGCAGCGACGATAGAGCGTGTATTTGGGGTGCAATACCATTGGCATTTTTATTGAACGAATTTTCATTATTTATAACTGATGGTTTTATATGTTCTGAGAAACCAAGTGGTTATCAACTGAAAGCCGTTAAACCAGAATGAGGTCTTCTTTCTTTCAAATTGCGTGAGGTACGAATATGAAGATCATCATTATTGGCGCGAGCGGTACGGTAGGTCGGGCTGTGGCTGAGGCTTTGTCACCCCGTCACGACATCATCAAAGTCGGCAAAACACGTGGCGATTTACAGGTAGATGTGGCCGATGCGCAGAGTGTGCGTGACCTGTTTGCTCAAGTGGGCAAGGTGGATGCCATCGTGTCAGTAACGGGCGATCTGTATTTCGGCCCGCTGGCGCAAACCACGCCGGAAGCTTTTCGCAAGGGGATTGATAGCAAATTGATGGGGCAGGTCAATCTGGCGTTGATTGGGCAGCATTTCTTGCTGCCCGGTGGTTCGATCACCCTCACCAGCGGCATTGTCAGTGACGAACCGATTGCGCAGGGCACTAACGCCACCACGGTTAATGCGGCGGTGGAGGGCTTTGCACGCGGCGCCGCGGTGGATGCCTGGGGCAGGTTCCGCATCAACGTAGTTAGCCCGACGCTGTTGACGGAGTCCGCCGAGGCATATGGCCCGTTCTTCCCCGGTTACGAATCGGTGCCTGCCAGCCGGGTGGCTCAGGCTTATGTGCGTAGCGTGGAAGGGCCACAGACTGGCCGGATTTATAAAGTCTGGTAAAGCGCGGTGTTGGGTCGGCCCAATAAAAAACGCCCCGATGTGTCGGGGCGTTTGGGTTGTAAATGACGTTGGGTCAGAGACCCGGCCAGTTACTTTTTCTTCTTCGGAATGTACAAGTCGGTAATCGACCCGTGAGCGATTTCAGCAGCCATGGCCACGGTTTCCGACAGCGTTGGGTGCGCGTGGACGGTACCGGCGATATCGTTGATATCGGCGCCCATTTCATAGGCCAGTACCGCTTCACCCAGCAACTCACCGGCGTTCACGCCAACAATGGCCGCGCCCAGAATCTGGTGGGTTTCCGGGTCGAACAGGATCTTGGTCAGGCCATCATCGCGGCCATTACCCAACGCACGGCCAGACGCCGCCCACGGGAACACGGCCTTCTCGTACGCCACACCGGTCGCTTTTGCTTCGGTTTCGGTCAGACCCATCCATGCCACTTCCGGATCGGTATACGCAATTGATGGAATCGCGCGGTAATCCAGATAGCTCTTCTCCCCTGCGATCACTTCAGCGGCGCATTTGGCTTCGTGCGTAGCTTTGTGGGCCAGCATCGGATTGCCGACGATATCGCCAATGGCAAAGATGTGCGGCACGTTGGTACGGCACTGGTTATCCACCTGGATAAAGCCGCGTTCGTCGATGTTCACGCCCAGGTTCTCGGCACCAATCAGCTTGCCGTTGGGACGGCGACCCACTGCAACGAGAACCTTGTCATATACCTGCGGTTCTTTCGGGGCCCAATCGCCTTCAAATGTGCAGCGCAGACCTTCCGGCGTTTGCTCAACCTGCGTGACCTTGGTGCGAATCATCACTTTGTAGCGCTTGCCGATGCGGTCGGTCAGTACCTTCACCACGTCGCGGTCAGCGCCTGGAATCAGGCCATCGCCCAGTTCCACTACACTGATTTCGGTGCCCAGCGCGCCATATACGCAAGCCATTTCCAGACCGATAATGCCGCCGCCCACCACCAGCATCTTTTTCGGGATGCCTTCGAGCTTGAGCGCACCGGTCGAGGTGATTACGCGTGGATCATCGTACGGGTAGCCAGGAATCTTCAGCGCGGTAGAGCCTGCGGCGATGATGGCGTTCTGGAAGCGGATGGTTTTTACCGAACCATCAGCAGCGGTCACATCCAGCGTGTACGGGCCGGTGAACTTGCCTTCGCCGGTTACCACCTGGACTTTGCGCTGCTTGGCCAGGCCAGTCAGGCCCTTGGTCAAACGGCCAACGACGCTGTCTTTAAAGCCGCGCAGCTTGTCGAGATCGATCTTCGGTGTGCCGAAATCAATACCGTGTTCTTTCATTTCTTCGGCGTCGGTCAAGACCTTGGCCACATGCAGCAGCGCCTTGGACGGGATACAACCTACGTTCAGACACACACCGCCCAGTTGCTCGTAGCGTTCAACCAACACCACTTTCTTGCCCAGATCGGCTGCACGGAACGCGCCGGTGTAGCCGCCCGGGCCAGCGCCCAGCACGACGACTTCGGTTTCGATGACGTCGCCAGCAGTGGCAGTAGCTTGTGCGCCTGCAACCGGCTGCGAGACAGATGAAGCCAGTTGCGGCGAAACTGCCGGTGCGGCTGGAGCTGGTGCGGCGGCTGCAACGCCTGCAGCTTCCAGCGTAATCACCAAACCGCCTTCGGAAATTTTGTCGCCGACTTTGACTGCCACCGAGATGACCTTGCCCGCGTGGGTGGAAGGCACTTCCATGGTGGCTTTGTCGGTTTCCAGAGTGATCAGCGATTGCTCTTTTTCAACAACGTCGCCGACTTTGACGAACACTTCGATGATATCGACGTTGTCATGACCGCCAATATCCGGAACTTTGATTTCTACGGTACTCATTGGGTAACCCTTGTGAGGAGTAAGGGGGGAGGCGTGAGGTGTAGTGAGCCGTGAGAGGTGTTTACCCCTCACGCCTCACGCTTCGCACTTAGAGGATCAGACGCCGCAGGTCGGCCAGCAGTTTGGCCAGATGTACGGTGAAGCGTGCCGCTGCCGCGCCATCGATGACGCGGTGATCAAACGACAGGCTCAGCGGGCACAGCAAACGCGGTTCAAACGCGCTGCCATTCCATACTGGCTTGATCTGGCTCTTGCAGACACCCAGGATTGCCACTTCCGGCGCATTGATGATCGGCGTAAAGCTGCTGCCGCCAATGCCACCAAGGCTGGAAATCGTGAACGTGGCGCCTTGCATGTCGGTCGGCTTGAGTTTGCCTTCGCGTGCCAGAGCGGACAAATCGGTCAGCTCCTTGGCGATCTCTTTCAGGCCCTTCTTGTCGGCATCCTTGATCACCGGCACAACCAGACCGTTCGGCGTATCTGCCGCAAAACCGATGTGGTAGTACTGCTTGAGGACCAGGTTGTCGCCATCCAGGCTGGCATTGAAGTTCGGGAACGCCTTGAGCGATTCGGCTGCAGCTTTGATGATGAAAGCCAAAGGCGACAATTTCAGACCACTCTTTTCCCACTCTTTGCCAATCGACTTGCGGAATTCTTCCAGCTCGGTGATATCGGCTTCGTCGTTGAACGTAACGTGCGGAATCATCACCCAGTTACGATGCAGATTGGCACCGGAAATCTTCTGGATGCGGGTCAGTGGCTTGGTTTCGATCGGGCCGAATTTGGCGAAATCAACCTTCGGCCATGGCAGCAGATCCAGACCGACGCCAGTACCAGCCGTTGCGGCGGCAACTGGTGCTGCGGCGGCACCCGACAATACGTTCTTGATATAGCCACGCACATCTTCGTGCAGGATACGACCCTTGGGACCGGTACCGGTTACGCGGGACAAATCCACACCCAGCTCGCGCGCAAAAGAACGCACCGATGGGCTGGCGTGAGCACGGCGGAAACCGGCTTCGTCAAACTTGACTGCGGTGGTGGTGGCTGCAGCTGGTGCGGCGGCCGGGGCAGCTGCCGGTGTCGGCACTGGCGTAGCAACTGGGGCCGGAGCAGGTGCTGCAACAGGTGCAGGCGCTGCGGCGCTGACCGGAGCGCTACCTTTCAGTGTCAGGATCAAGGCACCTTCACCAATCTTTTCACCAACCTTCACTGCGACACTTTCCACTACGCCAGCCGCTGTGGAAGGTACTTCCATGCTGGCTTTGTCGGATTCAAGCGTGATCAGCGAGTCGTCAACGGCGACGGTATCGCCGACTTTGACGTTCACTTCGATGATCTCGACCGTATCGAAGTTACCGATGTCCGGCACGCGCACTTCAATGCTTTGGGCTGGACCTGCCGGCGCGGCTACCGGTGCCGGAACTGGCGCGGCAACTGGTGCAGGTGCGGTCGGTGCCGGGGCAACTGGTGTTGGCACAGCAGCAGGCGCTGGAGCAGCCGCCGCAGCGCTGACTTCGACCAGCACAACCACATCGCCTTCCGAAACCTTGTCGCCAACCTTGATTTTGACTTCTTTGACCGTACCGGCAGCGGTAGCCGGGACTTCCATGGTGGCCTTGTCGGTTTCCAGTGTGATGAGGGATTGTTCAACCTCGATCACGTCACCGGCTTTGACCAGCACTTCAATGACATCCACGCCATCATGGCCGCCGATATCGGGAATCTTCAATTCAATAACGTTGCTCATGGGAATTCCTGTGAGGGGTGAGGGGTAAGGAGTGAGGGGCAACCTCACTCCAGCCTTAGCGTTCGGTGTGGGTGTGGCAGGTTTTATCCTGCACGCCGCACACCTCACGCCTCACACATTTCTCATACTGTCCAGGGAGCCGGACGATCCGCTTCGATGCCGTATTTGGCAATCGCTTCCGCAACCTTGGTCAATGGCAGCTTGCCGTCGTCGGCCAGTGCCTTGAGCGCCGCCACCACCACGTGGTAACGGTCCACTTCAAAGAACTTGCGCAGCTGCTGACGGCTGTCCGAACGGCCAAAGCCATCGGTACCCAACACCACATAACGACCCGGCACGTATTCGCGAATCTGCTCGGCGTAGGTGCGTTTGTAGTCGGTCGCCACAATGACCGGACCCTTGGCATCTTTCAGGCATTCAGTCACATACGGCACCTTCGGCTCGGCCGTTGGGTGCAGCATGCTGTAGCGGGTTGCAGCCATACCGTCGCGCTTCAGTTCGTTGAAGCTAGGTGCGGACCAGATATCCGATTCAACGCCAAAGTCGCTCTTCAGCAATTCTGCTGCAGCGATGACTTCACGGAAGATCGTACCGGAGCCCATCAGTTGTACGTGCAGGTCACCCGTGGCAGCCGCAGGACGGAACTTGTACAGACCCTTGATGATGCCTTCCTCTGCGCCCGCTGGCATGGCCGGGTGGGCGTAGTTTTCGTTCATCACGGACAGGTAGTAATAGATGTTTTCCTGATCCTGATACATGCGCTTCATGCCGTGATGCACGATCACTGCCAGTTCATAGGCAAAGGTCGGATCATACGAAACGCAGTTCGGCACGAACTCGGCAAACAGATGGCCGTGACCATCCTGGTGTTGCAGGCCTTCGCCGTTCAGTGTCGTGCGGCCAGCGGTGCCGCCGACCAGGAAGCCACGAGCACGCAGATCGCCCGCAGCCCAAGCCAGATCACCAATACGCTGGAAGCCGAACATTGAGTAATAGATATAGAACGGAATCATCGTGACGCCATGGTTGGCGTAAGCGGTGGCCGCGGCAATCCAGTCCGCCATGGCACCGGCTTCGTTGATGCCTTCCTGCAGAATCTGACCTGTGGTCGATTCTTTGTAGAACATCAGCTGGTCAGCATCTTGCGGCTCATACAGCTGGCCAACGTGGCTCCAGATACCCAATTGGCGGAACATGCCTTCCATACCAAAGGTACGGGATTCATCCGGCACGATCGGCACAACGCGCTTGCCAATGGCTTTGTCTTTCACCAGTGCGGTCAGAATCCGCACAAACGCCATGGTGGTGGACATTTCCCGCTCGCCGGAGCTTTCCAGCAGGGCTTTGAATGTTTCCAGCGGCGGTACTTCCAGCGGCTCGTTCACCGGATTGCGCGATGGCAGGTAGCCACCCAGCGCGGCACGGCGTTCGTGCATGTATTTCAGTTCTGGCGCTTCAGCTGGCGGCAGGTAGAAGCTGGCGGCGCGCGCTTCTTCATCGGTCAGCGGAATACGGAAACGGTCGCGCAGATGCAGCAAGTCATCAGGCGACAGCTTTTTGGTCTGGTGTGCCACGTTTTGCGATTCGCCCGCCGCGCCCATGCCGTAGCCCTTCACGGTCTTGACCAGCAGCAGGGTAGGTTGGCCTTTATGCTCAACCGCCGCCTTGTAGCCAGCGAAGACCTTGTGCGGATCATTACCACCGCGGGTCAGACGCCAGATATCGTCATCAGACAGGTTGGACACCATATCCAGCAGTTCTGGATACGCGCCAAAGAAGTGTTGACGAACATACGCGCCATCTTTGGATTTGTAGGTCTGGTATTCACCGTCGACCACTTCCATCATGCGTTTTTGCAGCAGGCCGTTCTTGTCTTTGGCCAGCAGGGCATCCCAGCCGGTACCCCAAACAACCTTGACCACGTTCCAGCCCGAACCACGGAAGTCGCCTTCCAGTTCCTGGATGATCTTGCCGTTACCGCGCACCGGGCCGTCCAGACGCTGCAGGTTACAGTTGATCACGAACACCAGGTTGTCCAGCTTTTCCCGGCCAGCCAGCGAAATCGCGCCCAGTGATTCCGGCTCGTCCATTTCGCCATCGCCGCAGAAACACCAGACCTTGCGATCACCCTTCTGTTCAAAGCCACGGTCACCCAGATACTTCATGAAGCGAGCCTGATAGATGGCCATCAACGGGCCCAGACCCATCGACACAGTCGGGAATTGCCAGAAGTTCGGCATCAGCCACGGGTGCGGATAGCTGGAAAGGCCTCCACCGTCCACTTCCTGGCGGAACTTCAGCAGTTGTTCTTCAGAGATACGGCCTTCCAGGAAGGCGCGCGAATACATGCCAGGCGCGCTGTGGCCCTGGAAGTACACCAGGTCACCGCCGTGGTTGTCGCTCGGCGCGTGCCAGAAGTGGTTCCAGCCCACGTCGTACAGGGTGGCGGCAGAAGCGAAAGAGGTGATATGACCACCCAGATCGCCATTGATCTTGTTGGCGCGCACGACCATCGCCGCAGCGTTCCAGCGCGTGTAAGAGCGAATGCGCTCTTCGAAAGTGTGATTCCCCGGGCTTCTGGCCTCAAGGTGAACCGGGATGGTGTTGATGTAAGCGGTGGTCGCGGTATACGGAATATTGACTCCGTCTTCACGCGCATGACCAATCAGCTTTTCAACAAGATAGTGGGCGCGTTCAGCACCTTCGTTTTCCAGCACGCCATCCAGCGCATCCAGCCACTCACGGGTTTCCTGTGGGTCCTGGTCGTGTATCTGCTCTGCCATTGCCATACCTTTTTGATGTAGTTAATGCTGTCCGGGCTTGCGTTGTCCATTCCGAACATCGTCCGGCTCGTGGCCGGGCGACTTCACATTTCCGCTGTGCGGTGTAGTTATCTGCCTCCCCAAAAGTGCGCAATTGGGGAGGCAGTGGTGTTGCTTAACGCGGGTTATTGCGTTTGTAGTAATTGACCAGGCCATTGGTCGAAGAGTCGTGTGTAGCCGTCAGGCCTGGCGTGGTCAGATCGGCTTCAATGGCTTTGGCCAGTTGCTTGCCCAACTCAACCCCCCATTGATCATAGGAGTTAATGTTCCAGATGGTGCCCTGAACCATGATCTTGTGTTCGTACAGGGCAATCAGCGCACCCAGGCGACGCGGCGTCAGACGCTGCATCATGATGGTGTTGGTTGGGCGATTGCCTTCAAAGACCTTGTGTGGGGTCAGCTCATCTTGTGCCTGACCGGTAATGCCGGATTTTTCCAGCTCAGCGCGTACTTCAGCTTCGTTCTTGCCGCGCATGAAGGCTTCAGTCTGCGCGAAGAAGTTGGCCATCAGAATCGTGCTGTGCGGCTCAGGAATTTCCGGATGCTCGACGCTGGCGATAAAGTCGATCGGCACCATTTGCGAACCCTGGTGCAGCATCTGGTAGTAAGCGTGCTGGCCGTTGATACCGGCATCACCCCACACCACCGGGCCAGTGTTGTAATCAACGCGATGGCCATCCAGATCAACCGTCTTGCCATTCGATTCCATATCCAACTGTTGCAGATAAGCCGGGAAGCGATGCAGCGACTGGTTGTACGGGGAAATCAGATGGGTGCTGGCACCAAAGAAGTTGATGTACCACACGCCGAGCATGCCCATGATCACGGGCAGGTTCTGTTCCAGCGGCTTGTTCTTGAAATGCTCGTCCATGGTGTAAGCACCATGCAGCAGATCCTGGTAATCATGCTTGCCCAGGTAAATGGCGATGGGCAAACCAATGGCCGACCACAGGCTGTAACGGCCGCCAACCCAGTCCCAGAATTCGAACATGTTGTTGGTATCAATACCGAACTCTGCCACCGCCTTGGAGTTGGTTGAAACCGCAACAAAATGCTTGGCGATATGGCTTTCGTTACCCACGCGATCCAGGAACCACTTGCGCGCGGTGCGGGCATTGGTGATGGTTTCTTGGGTGGTGAAGGTCTTGGAAGCCACGATAAACAGCGTGGTTTCCGGATTCAGTTTCTTCAGCGTGGAGACAATCTGGTCGCCATCCACAGTGGATACAAAGTGCATGGTCAGGCGCTGATGGCCGAAGTCTTTCAGCGCATTACAGACCATAACCGGACCGAGGTCCGAGCCACCGATACCGATATTCACGATGTCGGTAAAGGCCTTGCCAGTGTAGCCAACGCGTTCGCCAGAGCGGATTTCATCAGAGAACTGGAACATCTTCTCTTTGACGGCGTTGACCTTGGGCATGACGTCTTCGCCATCAACCAGGATCGGGTTTTTGTCCAGATTACGCAGCGCTACGTGCAGTACAGCGCGGTTTTCGGTGATATTGACCTTTTCGCCGGAGAACATGCGTTCAATGCGCTTTTGCAGGCCGGATTCGCGGGCCAGCGTGAACAGCAGTTCCAGGGTTTTTTCAGTGATGCGGTTCTTGGAGTAATCAAAGAACAAACCACCCGATTCCACCGAGAATTTCTCGAAGCGTTTCGGGTCATCCTGGAACATGTCCCGCATGTGCAGCGGAGCGATTTCCTTGAAGTGTTCCGCCAGGGCGAGCCAGGCGGGCGAGCTGGTAAGCTTGGACATCCTATTTCCTTTCTTCCTGTGGCTTCACGTCCGCTTGCCATGAAAGGGGGCGGACTCTGGTTGAATGCCTGTTTTACATGCTTCGTGCTGAAGGTTTTGCTGCCGGGGTACTACCGGGATTGCCTCGACAGATGTCGGGCAGCGGCGTGGCACCGCCGGCCTGGCTATCTGCTGATGAGTTATTGCCTCATTGATCAGCAAGCGATCAATGGTCGTGCCCGCGCACACGTTTTTCTTTCATGTTGCGCTTCATTTTTTCCAGTTGGTCGATCAGCTCTGGCCCGCGCTTGAGCGCCACGCCAACAGCCAGCACGTCGATGATCACCAGGTGAACAATGCGGGTAATCATGGGCGTGTACAGATCCGGATCTTCCATGGTGTCTGCATACAGGCAAAGCGAACAACGCTTGGCCAGTGGCGATTTGGAGTGCGTAATGCCAATCACGTCGGCACCCGCATCACGGGCAATTTCTACCGAACGGATCATGTCCAGCGTACGGCCGGAGTTGGAGACCGCTACCACAGCATCGCCCGGTTTGAGCATGGAAGCGCTCATGCCGTGCATATGTGGATCGGTATAGGCTACGGTTGGCACACCAAGGCGGAAAAATTTGTTTTGGGCATCGATAGCCACTGCACCGGATTGACCTTGTCCCCACACTTCAATCTTGTGGGTGTTGGCCAGAACCTTGATGGCTTTTTCCAGTACTTCGGTATCGAGTTCGTTACGACAACGCAAAAGATGCGAAATGTTGTTGTCGAACAGTTTTTTGGCCAGGTCATGAGCGGAGTCGTCAGCCGATACCATCGAATGCACGTAAGGCACACCGGAGACCAGACTGCGGGTCAAGCGCAGTTTGAAATCCTGCAACCCGGAGCAATTGAGCGAACGGCAGAAACGAATGACCGTGGGTTGCGATACGTCGGCCAGATCGGCAATTTGCGCAATAGGCGCATTTGCAACCAGATTGGGCTGGGCCAGTACCAGTTCGGCCACTTTGCGTTCCGATCTGGAAAGGCTGTCGATCATCGTTTTGATGCGTTCGAGCATAGGCGTCTCACTCCATCTCTTTGTATTGGCGGTAGCGTGCCTTTTGGGTATCGCTTCCGCCGATTATGGATACGGGGCTCATTGAGCCCCATATCGGAAAATGACCAATCAAGCTGTCCAGTAAACCAGTTTTTGACCGGTTACTGCATCCAGCACACGCCGGATTGGATATTGCTCTACCACCGGCTTTTGCTCGGCCAGTGCATCTTGCAACAGGGTTTTCTTGCCTTCACCAGTGATATGTACGATCACTTCACGCGCCTTGGCGATGGTGGGCAAAGTCAGGGTGATGCGTTTGTGCGGTGCGACTGGCGGGGTTACCGCAGCGACCAGGGCCTGCGAGGCGCAAGCCGCTTCAAGCTCCGGCGCATTCGGGAACAGGGATGCAGTGTGCCCATCATCGCCCATACCTAGAATCAGTACGTCGAATGGCGCGGGCAGGGCGGCAAAGCGTGCTTCGATTTCCGCTTCGCCTTCATGCGGCGTGGCCGCGGCAGACACGGGCGAGACAAAGTGCGCAACAGCGGCATTGCCTACCAGCAGATTCTGGCGCACGGTGCGCTCGTTGCTGTCGGCGTGATCAACCGGCACCCAGCGCTCATCAACCAGCGTGATCCAGACCTTGCTGAAATCAACGGTAGATTCGCTCAACGCCTTGAACATGCCTGCGGGCGTACGGCCACCGGAGACGGCCAGCGCCGCTTTGCCGCGTGCCGCAATGGCTGCATTCAAAGCTGCTGCGATGGCACAGGCCAGTTGCTGGTCCAGTTCGTCTTTGCTGCCAAATTCATGCCACACAACGGACATTGGTCATCCTTAAAATCATTCAACAAGCGTAACAACTGGCCGGGTTTTGTGTGCAACACATAAACTTGAACCGGCCAGCTGACGCGTTTTCTGCGTATTTCAGTAGACAGCAGCGCTGCCATATGACCGGGAGATGATGACCCTGTTGGTCAAAATACCCTCGGTCTCATGCAGGCTGACTGCCCTGTAGCGGTAAATCAGTGCTCTTCGTGCCAGGCCAGACCATCACGCGACAACAAAGCCGACGCTGCCGCCGGGCCCCATGTGCCTGCGGTGTATGGCTTGGGGGCTTCGGTGCTGCTGCCCCACGAATCGAGAATCGGCTCGACCCAACGCCACGCGGCGCGTTGTTCGTCACGACGCACAAATAGCGAAAGATCGCCACGAATCACGTCCATCAACAGGCGCTCGTAGGCTTCTGGTGAACGAGTCTTGAAGGTTTCCTTGAAGTCCAGATCCAGGTGGACTGGACGCAGGCGTACCTGGTTGCCTGGCTCTTTGGCCATCAAGTACAGGCGTACGGATTCGTCCGGTTGCAACTGGATCACCAGACGGTTTGGTGTGTGCATGCGGCCAAAGATGGAAGTCGGCGTTTCGCGGAAGTTGATGACAATCTCTGCCATCCGTTCTTGCAAACGCTTGCCGGTACGCAGGAAGAAAGGAACACCAGCCCAGCGCCAGGTCTGGATTTCAGCCTTGAGCGCAACGAAGGTTTCTGCGGTGGAGCCTTCCGGTACGCCAGGCTCGTCCTGGTAAGCCGGAACAGGCTTGCCATTGATCGTGCCAGCGCGATATTGACCACGTACAACCTTGGTGTGCACATCTTCCAGGCTGAGCGGCTTGAGTGCGCGCAGAACCTTGAGCTTTTCGTCACGAACGGCATCGCCGTCCATGGTGGCTGGTGGTTCCATCGCCACAATGGTCAGCAACTGCAGCAAGTGGTTTTGAATCATGTCGCGCAGCGCGCCGGTCTTGTCGTAGAAATCCGCACGGGTTTCCACGCCAACTTGTTCGGTCACGGTGATTTGCACGTCGCTGATCCACTCACGGCGCCACAGCGGTTCCAGCAGCGTGTTGGCAAAGCGCAAGGCGATCAGGTTCAGAACCGGCTCTTTGCCCAGGTAATGGTCAATCCGGTAAATTTGATGTTCGTTAAAGTACTCTGCAACCGCATCGTTGATTTCATTCGACGATTCGAGGTCGTGGCCGAGCGGCTTTTCCAGCACAACGCGGGAGTTGCCTTTGTTCAGGCCAACCGAAGCCAGATTCTTGCTGATGATGGCAAACAGGTCCGGCGCGGTGGAGAAGTAAAACACGCGAGCACGGCCAGTTTCCTGGTTCAGCAGTTCGGCCAGGGCAGGGTAATCATCGGCGTTGTTGGCATCGTTGCGCAGGAACGAAATGCGGCTGGCGAACTCGGCCCATACGTTTGCTTCGTAGTCGCTACCCAGATAGCCCTTGGCCAGTCCATGCGCCTTGTCCAGATAAGCGGCTGTGTCGCTGGCGCTGCGGCCCAGACAGATAATGCGGCCGGCTTTAGGCAGATTGCCGTCACGGTGTTGGTGGTACAGGGCCGGCAACAGCTTGCGCATCACCAGGTCGCCGGTGCCACCGAACAGCACCATGTCGAAAGCATCAATAGGGGTCATATCGGGCGTTCCTTTCCTTTTATGCGAGAGGCGTGAAGACCTCTCGTTTTGCTGTAAACAGCCTGTAGGCTGTTTCAAATGAAACCAGAATCCTTGTGTGCGCCTGGCACGGCGAAACGGACACGGCAGCATCATCAGATGGTGTCGGCGCTATGCATGCACCAAACCTGATTGCTGCTGCCGTTATTGCGACTTTCTGGCGCGCGGGAAATTCAACTATGCTGCAAATTACCCAAGCCGGATATTCGAAAGACTTTGTAATCTTACTACACGCTCAAACACCCGCGCAAACGGTAAAGAAGCCTCTTCTCGCAGACCGCAGCAACGAGTAATGTCATGGGGGTAATAGCCCGCTCTGGCTGGCTTATGCTGCAGTGCAGCAGCACCATTTTGTGTCATAGTGTTGGTTGATGCGCAGGGGTGATTGTAGTAAAACTACGCTTCGGCAACTATTTCAATCCTGGGTCGGTTGTAGTGTTAATCCGGTCCGTGGCGTTCCCCATTTCGGAGTCCTGCAATGCCAGCTGTCAGTCCTGTGCATCCTCGGCTCGCCGAGGTTACCCGGCGTATCGTTGAACGAAGTCGCGAATCCCGCGAGCGCTATCTAGCTCGCCTGGATGCCGCCGCTAGCAAGGAGCCGCTGCGCAAAGGGCTTGCCTGTACCAATCTGGCGCATGCATGGGCTGCGTCGCCAGAGGGCGACAAGATCATGATGCGCGAAATGCGCCGCCCGAACGTTGCCATTGTCTCTTCCTACAACGACATGTTGTCGGCGCATCAGCCGCTCGAAACCTATCCTGCCATTATCAAGAAAGCTGCCCACGAGGCGGGTGCCACGGCACAGTTTGCTGGCGGTACGCCAGCCATGTGCGACGGCGTTACGCAAGGTCAGCCAGGCATGGAGTTGTCGCTGTTCAGTCGCGACGTCATCGCCATGTCTACCGCAGTGGCGCTGTCCCATAATGTATTTGATGCAGTTACTCTACTGGGCGTGTGTGACAAGATCGTTCCGGGCTTGTTGATCGGGGTCTTGCAGTTCGGTCATCTGCCTGCGATTTTTGTCCCGGCCGGCCCGATGACCTCAGGCATCGCCAACAGCGAGAAAGCGAAAATTCGTCAGTTGTTTGCCGAAGGCAAGTGTGATCGCACCGAATTGCTGGCTTCTGAAGAAGGCTCCTATCACGGAGCGGGTACCTGCACCTTTTACGGCACCGCCAATTCCAATCAAATGTTGATGGAGATCATGGGTCTGCATCTACCAGGTGCAGCGTTTGTTCATCCAAATACTCCGCTGCGCGATGCTTTGACTGCAGCAGCAGGTCGCCGTGCCGCACAAATTACCAATGTAGGTAATGAATACATTCCCGTTGGCCGTCTGGTCGACGAAAAAGTCGTGGTGAATGGCATCGTCGGGTTGCTGGCGACCGGTGGCTCAACCAACCACACCATGCATCTGACTGCTGCAGCGCGCGCTGCTGGCATCATCATTGACTGGAGCGATTTTGATGACCTGTCGGCCGTGGTGCCGCTGGTGGCCAAAATCTATCCGAACGGCACTTCTGATGTAAACCAGTTCCATGCCGCCGGTGGTATGCCATTCTTGACCCGCGAACTGCTCAAGGGCGGTTATCTGCACGAAGACGTGCACACCGTGATGGGTTTTGGTTTGCACCGCTACGCACAAGAGCCATTCCTGATCGATGGCAAGCTTGAATGGCGTGATGCGGATGCCGAGTCCGGCGACGAAGGTGTTTTGCGTCGTATCGAGAAGCCATTTAGTGCCGACGGCGGCCTGCGTTTGCTGGATGGCAATCTGGGGCGTGCCGTGATCAAAATCTCTGCAGTGAAAGCAGAGCATCGCCTGGTTGAAGCTCCAGCAATGGTGTTTCATGATCAAGATGAAGTGCTGGAAGCATTCCAGCGCGGCGAAATGGAAAAAGACGTCGTGGTTGTGCTGCGCTTCCAGGGGCCGCGTGCAATCGGCATGCCCGAACTGCACAAACTGACCCCAGTGCTTGGTGTGCTGCAGGATCGCGGCTTCAAAGTAGCATTGGTAACCGATGGCCGTATGTCCGGCGCTTCCGGCAAGGTGCCGTCGGCTATTCACATTACGCCAGAAGCATTGGCTGGCGGACCACTGGCCAAATTGCGTTCGGGTGATGTGATTCGTCTTGATGCCGAAGCTGGCGTTTTGCAAGCCAAGGTTGATTCTCAGGTCTGGGCCTCGCGGGAGCGGGCCGAGGCCGATCTGACCGCGCACCAGCATGGCATGGGTCGCGAACTGTTTGCTTCTTTCCGTCAGGCTGCCACAGGCGCGGAAGAGGGAGCCCTTTCTCTTGGCTTGGCGCACTGATCGTCAACTGGAAAGGGTGGTCGGGGGCGTAACCTGTCAGAGGCTTTATCCCGTTGTGCCAGATTTTGGGATTGGCAGGTGCGCATTGAGGTACTAACACGCAACACTTATAAGAAAGTCAGGATCATGCAAATTCGAGAAATCATGCGCTCCTGCCCGGTGATGCCGGTGCTGATTATTGAAAAGACCGAACACGCGGTCCCGTTGGCCAAAGCGCTGGTCGCAGGCGGTATCCGTGTACTTGAAGTGACGCTGCGCACTGACGCCGCACTCGAGTCCATCCGTTTGATTGCCGACGAGGTACCTGATGCCATTGTTGGCGTCGGCACCGTGGTTCGCCCGGAACAGTTCGCACAGGCCAAGGCCGCTGGCGCCAAGTTCGCGGTCACGCCTGGTCTGACCGAAACACTGGCAGCCGCCGCGCGCGCCGCGGACATTCCGTTGCTGCCTGGCGTGATGACGCCTTCAGAAGCGATCGCTGCTCTGGAAATGGGTTTTGACGCACTCAAGCTGTTCCCGGCAGAACAAGCTGGTTCTTACGGCATGCTCAAGGCTTTGGGTAGCCCGTTGCCGCAAGCATTGTTCTGTCCTACTGGTGGCGTGACGCCGGAGTCGGCGCCCAAGTTGCTGGCACTGCCGAACGTCGGTTGTGTGGGCGGCTCCTGGCTGGCGCCAAAAGACAAAGTGGCTGCGGGTGATTGGGATGCTATTACTGCATTGGCTCGCGAAGCCGCCAGTTTTCGCCCATAAAGGTAGATAGCTAGCAAACAGCCTGGCGATATGTTCCTTCGCCGGGCTGTTTGTTCTTGCATATTGTTGTCATGGCTTTGGGCTAAAGTGCTGTGTAGTGACGGTTAGTCGCAGATGTAACTGATCGGGTTGTATTTGCCGCCATAGCCTATACATATGACACATATGATTTCTGTTTGGTAAGGTTGCTCGTTATTGAACAATCAACCTTTTGTTTATTAACAAATAGCTGGTGGAATATATGACTATCAAAGTGGGTATCAACGGTTTTGGCCGTATCGGTCGCATTGTTTTTCGCGCGGCACAAGCTCGTCCCGACATTGAAATCGTTGCAATCAACGACCTGTTGGACGCGGAATACATGGCATATATGCTGAAATATGACTCTACCCATGGTCGTTTCAACGGCACGGTAGAAGTAAAAGATGGTCATCTGGTTGTAAACGGCAAAACCATCCGTTGTACCGCTGAGAAAGACCCGGCTAACCTGAAATGGAATGAAGTCAACGTAGATGTGGTTGCAGAAGCGACCGGCATTTTCCTGACTGATGAAACTGCACGTAAACATATTCAGGCTGGCGCCAAAAAAGTTGTGCTGACTGGCCCTTCCAAAGATGACACCCCGATGTTCGTCATGGGTGTAAATCACAAGGCCTATGCAGGCCAGGATATCGTTTCCAACGCATCTTGCACCACCAACTGTCTGGCCCCTCTGGCTAAAGTCATTAACGATAACTTCGGTATCGTTGAGGCGCTGATGACAACGGTGCATGCCACTACCGCAACGCAAAAAACCGTTGATGGCCCATCGCATAAAGACTGGCGCGGTGGTCGCGGTGCTTCCCAGAACATCATTCCGTCATCGACTGGTGCCGCTAAAGCAGTTGGCAAGGTGATCCCGGAACTGAACGGGAAAATCACCGGCATGTCGTTCCGCGTGCCGACCCCGAACGTATCGGTGGTTGACCTGACTGCTCGCCTGGCCAAGCCGGCAACCTACAAGGAAATCTGCGCGGTCATGAAGGCTGCGGCAGAAGGTGAGATGAAGGGTGTTGTCGGTTACACCGAGGACGACGTGGTCTCCACCGACTTTAACGGCGAAATCTGCACATCGGTATTCGATGCCAAGGCAGGTATCTCGTTGAACGACAACTTTGTGAAGCTGGTTGCCTGGTACGACAACGAAACCGGTTATTCCAACAAAGTGCTGGACCTGATTTCGCACATCGCCAAGTAATTTGGAAGTAGTTGCGGGGTAGGAAAAAGGGCGACGACATGTCGCCCTTTTTTGTTTTCTATCACCACTTCCTGGCATTGCAGGGCGATGTACGTCTGCGAATGATGTGCGCTATCGGCGCTCGCGCAACCGAATGGCCGTAGAGCAACAGAATCGTCTGGCACTCCGGCCAGCACGCTTCCCCCGGCATGCCTCGTAAAACAGATGACGTGTTTAGGATTTCAGCGGCCAAGCCAAAACGATGTAATACCAATTAATCAGCATTTGATGTTGTTGGGACGGGCGGACGCTCTGGCGGCTATTCGTACCGCTGGGAATGGAAATACATAGATAAACATGGCTCTTTTATTGTCAAAAAATGTTTTAAATCAAAGATTTTTTTATATTCCAGTTATGTACACACCAATCTGGTGCCATCCGCCGGAATGTGCTTGCCCCACTCGTAATACCACTTTGTTGTACTTATAAGACATTTCCTGGTTTGAAGCCGGACGTGGTTTGCTTCGCCTAAATGAATTCACTTATGCTTTGTGCAGAGCAAAGTTCACGTCATCATTCGTGGCGGTTCTTTGTCGTTGCTCAAGCTGGTGAATAACCAACTTCCAAACTAGGAGACCTATAAATGTTTAAGCGTGCTCTGATTGCTGCTGCGGTTACCGCTGCTGTTGCCGCCCCGGCCTTTGCGGACGTTACCATCAGCGGTTCCGCTGAAATGGATATCTTTGTCCGTACCCACCAAGCTTCTTCCCAGAAAAATGCGAACGACGCAGGTAGTTCCGCTGTTCTGAACGAAACTGACCTGATCACCAACTTTGACGGTTCCGACAAGCTCGATTCCGGCAGCAAGCTGATTTGGCACATTTCGCAAAAAGTGGCTACTCCTTCCACAACCGCATGGGGCGCTCGTGAAGCCTACATCGGTCTGACTGGTGATTGGGGTACTTTCCGTTCGGGTCGCGTGTTCGCACCGTCTTACCTGGCTCTGGATGCATTCCAGTGGGGCGCGGGTAACCTGTGGGAAGATTACGGCGCAAACGCTGTATGGTTCAAAGAAGCTCTGGCATACACCACACCTGACTTCGGTGGCTTCGGCGTGCAAGTTGCTTATGACCTGGGCACCAAAACTGCTCAAGGCCAAACCTGGGCTCTGGACGCAATCGCTACCTATAACGGTAACGGTCTGAGCCTGGCTGGTGGTTATCAGCAACAGAAGGGTGTTGCTAATGGCGCCGGTGGTACTTCTGGCTTCAACCAGGATGATGCTTTCAACTCCGGCGGCGACACTGGCGTGAAGCAAGAGTTCTACTTTGCTCAAGGTAACTGGGACATTGGCAGCGGCTTTACTGTTCGTGCAGGCTGGAAGCACAACAAGTGGTCCAATGACAACAACATCGCAACAGTAAGCTCCTTCACCACTGCTGAAAACGACCAGTTCTTGCTGGCCGGTGCATACAGCTGGGGTAAGAGCTCCGTTGCTCTGGGTTGGCAAGATATCACCAACAGCAAAACCAACGGTGATAAAGACAGCAACCACGATCTGGACCAAATCTTTGGCCAGTACACCTACGGTCTGTCCAAGAACACTGTGGCTTACGTCCAAGGTCGTTACCACAAGTTCAAGGATAGCAACACCCGTCCGTACGTTGCTGCTAACTGGCAACTGGATGGCACATCGCCAAGCGGCACCGACAACGGCGCACGTCTGCTGATCGGTACATGGACTGGCTTCTAATCTGAATTTTATTCAGGTTTCAGTCTAAAAGGAGGGCGACGAAAGTCGCCCTTTTTCCATTTCAAGTGTTGCACTTCTGGGTAGGCAGCTTTGCCGGTCTGCAGGGGTGATATTTGAGAAAGGCGCAATAACCAAATGAATTTATTGGTTATTTTTTGAAATAATTTTTTGCAATTGTGTAAGGTGTGGTCTTTTTTAACATTGTCCTGGTGAAAGCGAGTCTCTTAATCTGCGCAGCAACTAGCAAGGTTGGCGTCATTTTTTAGCCAAGGCTTGCTGGTGCATAAGTTGCACACCGCTTTTCAAAAACCAGGAGAAAAACCATGTTCAAGCGCGCTCTGCTTGTTACCGCACTGACCGCAGCTTTTGCTGCACCTGCTTTCGCTGACGTTTCCATCAGTGGTTCCGCGGAAATGGATATCTTTGTCCGTACGCATCAAGACTCTTCACTAAAAGCGGACGGAAGTTCCTCTTCTGCTGCAGGCAATGAAACCGATTTGATTTTGAATTTTGATGGCAACGATAAACTGGACAATGGCAACAAGCTGATCTGGCGGGTTTCGCAGAAAGTTGCCACGCCAGCCACAGCGGCTTGGGGCTCACGCGAGGCTTATATCGGCTTGACCGGTGATTGGGGTACTTTCCGCTCGGGTCGAGTATTCGCGCCTTCTTACCTTGCCCTGGATGAGTTCCAGAACGGTGCCGGTAACCTGTGGGAAGATTACGGTGCAAATGCGGTATGGTTCAAGGAAGCTCTGGCATATACGTCGCCTGATTTCGGCGGTTTCAATGTCCAGGTTGCTTATGACCTAGGTACCAAGAACTCTGATGGTCAAGCTTGGGCTCTCGATGCAATCGCAACGTACAAGGGCAATGGCCTGAGTTTGGCTGGTGGTTACCAGAAGCAGAAGGGCTTGGCCCAGGCGGATGGAGCCAATGTTGGCAATGTTACGTTTGATACTTTGGCCTGGAATCAGGATGACGCCTACTCGCCAAGCTCGGGTGGTTTCTTCGGGAACGACATTCAGCAAGAGATGTACTTTGCCCAAGGTAATTGGGATGTTGGTAATGGCTTTAGTCTGCGTGCTGGCTGGAAGCACAACAAATGGGTTGCTGATGGCTGGTACCTGACTAATGGTCGTGAAGCTACCTCGTCGAATGATCAGTTCCTGCTTGGCGGTGCTTATCGTTGGGGTAAGCAATCCATTGCCTTGGGCTGGCAAGACGTAGTTAATAGCAAGGTCGGCGGTGAAAAAATCAACGACATGAATATGAACCAGCTCTATGGTCAATACACCTACGGTATGTCCAAGAACACCGTTGCCTATGTGCAAGCGCGTTACATGAAGTTCAAGAGCGAAGATGCTCGCCCATTTGCAACTGCAACCTGGCAACTTGATGGCGTAGCATCCAGTGGCACCGACAACGGCGCTCGCGTCCTGATCGGCACTTGGACTGGTTTCTAATCTGAATTTATCTTCGGATTGTTAGACCCCAAAAAAGGCGACGTAAGTCGCCTTTTTTGCATCCACTCACCCGGCAAGCAGCCCATATTGACCGCGATGGAAAATGCTCATTGCATGGATATCTGCAGCAGAAATCCTAATTACCGGAAATTGTGTTTTTCGCGAATCTTAATAACTGTTTCTTTTGCGCATCGACCTACACCTTGAAGTTGAGGATTTATGTCGTTTTCCGGCAAAAACTAAGGTAATCGCCCTACATATCTGCCCTGGTCAGGAGTTCACCTGATTTCGGTCAAACCTGAGCCCCCCTAAATTCCTGTACGCGGGCTGCCATGGGGTCGCCCGTAGCCTAGGAGACCGAAGAAAATGAAAACTTTGCGTATGACGCTCTGCGCAGCGGCTTTGTCCGTTGCATGCGCTGCCAATGCGGCTGAGGTAGAAGTTCTGCACTGGTGGACTTCCGGCGGTGAAGCAAAGGCCGCTGGCGAGCTGAAGAAGATGCTCGAAGCCAAGGGCGACAAGTGGAAGGATTTTGCAGTTGCTGGTGGTGCAGGTGATAACGCCATGACCGCGCTGAAGACTCGCGTTGTGTCCGGCAATCCGCCAGCAGCAGCTCAAGTGAAGGGCCCGGCCATTCAAGAGTGGGGCGATCAAGGTGTGTTGGCCAACATCGATGATGTAGCTAACAAAGAAAACTGGAACAAGGTTCTGCCGGCAGTGGTGCAAAACACCATGAAGTACCAAGGCCATTACGTTGCTGCACCGGTGAACGTGCACCGCGTGAACTGGCTGTGGGTGAATCCGGATCTGCTGAAGAAAGCAAATGCCAAGGTTCCGACCACATGGGACGAATTCTTCAAGACTGCTGAAGCCCTGCAAAAAGCCGGCGTCCAGCCAGTTGCTTACGGTGGCCAGCCATGGCAAGACGCAACCGTATTCGAGGACGTGGTTCTGGGTACTGGTGGTGCGGCATTCTTCAAGAAGTCCTTTGTTGATCTGGACCAGGCTAGCCTGAAGAGCCCGACCATGATCAAGTCTCTGGAAACATACAAGAAGATCAAGCCATTTACCGACAAGAACGCTGCTGGCCGCGACTGGAATCTGGCAACTGCCATGGTTATCAATGGCAAAGCCGGTATGCAGTTCATGGGTGACTGGGCCAAGGGCGAGTTCCTGGCTGCAGGCAAGGTACCAGGCAAAGACTTCGTGTGTGTACCTACACCAGGTTCCGCCAAGTCCTACACCTTTAACATCGACAGCTTCATCTTCTTCAAGCTGAAGAACGCTGACGGCGCCAAGGGTCAAAACGATCTGGCTGAAACCCTGGTTAGCCCAGACTTCCAGCAAATCTTCAACCTGAACAAGGGTTCGATCCCGGTTCGCCTGGATGCAGACATGTCCAAGTTTGACGATTGCGGTAAGCAATCGGCCAAGGACTTCGCTGCTGACAACAAGTCCGGCACCCTGGTTCCATCCTTTGCTCACGGCATGGCAATGCATTCCGCCACGCAAGGCGCCATGTACGACGTTATTTCGCAATTCTGGAATGACGACAACATGACCGCTCAGCAAGCTGCTGCAAAACTGGCTGCCGCTGCCAAGGTTAACTAATCCCGCGCGGTCACAAGACCGCAAGGATGGTTGATTCTCAGCAGTTGTAGCTCGTAGTAACCCTCTTGTGCCGGTCCCGGCGCAAGAGGGGGCTCCACCCCATCGTACATCGGAGATTTGTCATGATTCAGTCGACCCGGCCAGCTCAGTATGGCTTTGCGGAACGCTGGCTTCCGCGGCTTGTGCTTGCCCCGTCGTTCTTGCTGTCGCTGGTATTCATTTATGGCTTTGTGGCCTGGAATGGTTATCTGTCGTTTACCGCATCGCGTTTGTTGCCCAACTATGAATGGGTTGGTTTTGCTCAATATGCGCGTCTGTTCGCCAATGAACGTTGGTGGGTAGCGGTCGAGAACCTGTTTAAGTTCGGTATTCTGTTCATTGGCGTCAGCATGCTCGTAGGCATTTTGCTGGCTATTTTGCTGGATCAGAAAATCCGTGCTGAAGGTGCGTTGCGCACTATTTATCTTTATCCGATGGCCCTGTCTTTCATCGTGACCGGTACTGCCTGGAAGTGGATGTTGAACCCGGGTCTGGGTCTGGAAAAGATGTTCCATGACTGGGGCTGGACCAGCTTTCAGTTTGACTGGCTGGTTAATCCGGATATGTCGATTTACACCATTGTGATCGCCGGTATCTGGCAATCCTCTGGTTTCGTGATGGCCCTGTTCCTGGCTGGCCTGCGTGGTATTGATGATTCGATCATCAAAGCAGCCCAGATCGATGGCGCCTCACTGCCACGTATTTACTGGAAGATCATTTTGCCGGCCATGCGCCCGGTGTTCTTCTCCACGCTGATGATTCTGGCTCACATTGCCATCAAGAGCTTTGACCTTGTGGTCGCATTGACTGGCGGTGGTCCTGGCTTCTCTTCCGATGTGCCGGCGACTTACATGTACGCGATGGCGTTTACCCGTGGCGAAATGGGGCTCGGCTCTGCCAGCGCCATGATGATGTTGCTGACTGTGTCTGCGGTCATCGTGCCTTACCTGTATTCCGAACTGCGCCGAGGCCGTAATGCATAACAAGAACTTTTCCCGCTTCCTCGTTTACGCGGTCCTGATTTACTTCGCTGTTTACTATCTCTTGCCGCTGTATGTCATGTTGACGACTTCGGTGAAGACGATTGATGAAATCCGCGTTGGTAATCTGTTGTCGCTGCCGATGCACATCACTTTTGACGCCTGGCGCAAAGCCTGGGGTACTGCGTGTACCGGTGTTGAATGTACCGGTCTGTCCACGTACTTCTGGAACTCGGTACGCATGGTGTTCCCGGCGGTGATCATCTCCACCTCCATGGGCGCGATCAACGGCTATATTTTGTCCAAGTGGAAGTTCCCGGGCTCGGAAGTTGTATTCGCCATGCTGATGTATGGTCTGTACATTCCGTTCCAGGTGCTGTTGCTGCCAATGGCCATGACTGAAGGCTGGATGGGCATTGCCAGCTCCACCACTGGTCTGGTGTTTGTGCACGTGGTGTGTGGTATTGCTTCCACCACGCTGTTCTTCCGCAACTTCTACGTGGGTATCCCGGATGAACTGATCAACGCCGCACGGCTGGATGGCGCAGGTTTCTGGCGCATCTTCTGGCGCATCGTGCTGCCGATGTCGGTACCTATCCTGATGGTGACCTTCATTTGGCAATTCACACAGATCTGGAACGACTTCCTGTTCGGTCTGGTGTTCTCCTCCGGTGGCTCGCAACCCATCACCGTGGGCCTGAATAACCTGGCTAACACTTCAACCACCGTGAAGGAATACAACGTGGATATGGCAGCCGCAATCATTGCAGCGTTGCCGACCATCTTCGTTTACGTGGTTGCAGGTAAATACTTTGTGCGTGGGCTTTCCGCCGGCGCGGTCAAGGGTTGATCCAGGGTTAACCCGGAACAGCCAAACCAGATACACCGACGAAAGCTACACCATACAAAACTGGCTTGATGCGTATTCAACAAGACGCATCAAGCCAGTGGCAGTAGCCCGGTACCCGAACTCAGAACTGGAGAAAAAGATGGGCGCACTTGCCATCAAAAACGTAACCAAAAGCTTTGGCGACACACACATCCTGAAAGGGATCGACATTGAGATCGACGACGGTCAGTTCCTGATCCTCGTTGGCCCGTCCGGTTGTGGCAAGTCCACGCTGATGAACATCATTGCCGGCCTGGAAGGCCCGACTACCGGTGAAGTACATATCGGTGGCAAGGTTGTGAACGACGTCGCGCCGAAAGATCGCGACATCGCCATGGTGTTCCAGAGCTACGCGCTGTACCCAACCATGAACGTGCGTCAGAACATCGCGTTTGGTCTGGAAACACGCGGCGTACCGAAGAAAGAACAAGAAGAAGTGATCAACCGCGTCGCCAAGATGCTGCAGATGGATCACCTGCTGGATCGCAAGCCAGGTCAGTTGTCCGGTGGTCAGCGTCAACGTGTGGCCATGGGCCGTGCGCTGGCGCGTGACCCGATCCTGTTCCTGTTTGATGAGCCGCTGTCCAACCTGGACGCCAAGCTGCGCGTGGAAATGCGCACTGAAATCAAGCAACTGCATCAGCGTCTGAAAACCACCATCGTTTACGTGACGCACGATCAGATCGAAGCGATGACGCTGGGCGATCGCATTGCGGTCATGAAAGACGGCGTCATTCAACAGTTTGGCAGCCCGCAAGATATCTACGAGCGCCCGTCCAACCTGTTCGTTGCCAGCTTTATCGGCTCGCCTTCAATGAACTTCGTCGAATGTCATCTGGCGGAGCAAAACGGTGTAGTCGGTGTGAGCCTGACTAGCGATAGCGACGCGCGTTTCTTGCCTCTGCACAAGGGCGAGCGTTTCGCCAAGCGCGTTGGCCAGGAAGTCATTCTGGGGATTCGCCCGGAGCAACTGGACGTGGCACACGGCGACGAAAGCTCGCTGGGTTGCAAGGTGATCCTGACCGAGCCAACCGGCCCGGATACCATGATTTTCACCAAGATCAACGGCAAGGATGTGGTCGCCCGCGTTCATCCGCGTGATGCCAAAGGCCCAGGCGAAACCATGCGTCTGGCGCTGGATATGTCCAAGGTTGTGCTGTTTGATCCGAAGACTGAATTGCGTATTGATTGAGGTGGCTGAGCCAGCGTTTGCTGGCTAGCTACCGCTCAAGGTCTTGAGCAGAGCAGCAACTTGGCCCCACAGTGATGTGGGGCCTTTCTTTTGTGCGTTGCGGACGAGCTTTAGTGACGATGAGGTGCTTGAACGAAGCAGAGGGGGAGTGGTGTCGCTTGAAATGTGACTGGTAAAGCCACCGGCCGCAATGGCCTGGCTTGGGCAGACTAAAGCTGTCGCCGCTCTACCAACGCCTGGGCCAGGGTGCTGGGATCGACATGTTCGAGTTCGCCACCTACAGGCAAACCACGGGCGATACGGCTGACTTGCAGCCCGCGTGCGCGCAGCATTTCTGCCAGATAGTGGGCCGTGGCTTCACCTTCAACGGTGAAGTTAGTAGACAGGATGACCTCTTTAACGACGCCATCGCTGGCGCGTTCCAGCAAGCGCGCGAATGCAATATCTTTCGGGCCAATGCCATCAAGCGGGCTTAGCCGGCCCATCAAGACAAAATACAAACCGTGATACGCCAAAGTCTGCTCCACCATCAGCAGATCGGTGGGCATTTCCACCACGCACAATTGCTCGTGATTGCGACGCTCATCCGCGCAAATCTCGCAAATCTCGGCTTCAGTAAACGTATTGCATTTGGCGCAGTGCTTGAGCGTGGCTAGCGCGTGCATGATCGCGTGCGCCAGATCATTGGCACCCGGCTGATCCCGCTGCAACAGGTGATACGCCATGCGACTGGCCGATTTGGGGCCAACGCTGGGCAGTACGCGCAGCGAATCGATCAGATTTTGCAGGGAAGAGGGTGTGCTCATTGGGGCCAAAGAGGTTGCGGGACGTTGCACATAACAAAGGGGTAAAGAACAAGATCGAGGTTTTCTCCTCCCGCCTTGCCCTTTACCCCTCACAACCGAATCAGAATGGCATCTTGAAACCGGCTGGCAAGTTCAGACCAGAGGTGAAGCCGGCCATTTTCTCTTGCGTAGTGGTTTCAACCTTGCGCACGGCGTCGTTCATTGCAGCGGCAATGAGGTCTTCCAGCATGTCTTTGTCGTCTTGTAGCAGCGAGTCATCAATGCTGACGCGCTTGACTGCGTGATGGCAGGTCATCACAACCTTGACCATGCCTGCACCGGCCTGGCCTTCAACTTCAACCAGGGCCAGCGCTTCTTGTGCCTTGGCCATGTTTTCCTGCATCTGCTGAGCTTGTTTCATCAGCCCGCCCAAACCGCCTTTGTTAAACATCTGAGTGCTCCTTGTTGATTGCTGTGATTTTAAATTCGGTACTACGCCAGTCGATCAGATCGGCTGGATTGATCCTGGCAGCACAATGGCGCCGAACTCCTGCACCATCGCCTGGACAAACGGGTCGCCCTGAATGGCCAGTTCGGCTTCTTCCTGGCGTTGCTCACGCGCACGCTGCATGATCGCAGCGGGGGTGTGTTCAATGGTGGCGTCGATCATCTGCGCGCTGACCTGAATCGGCACACCGAAATGCGTGCTCAATGCCTGCCGCAGCTTTTCCTGCAAATCCAGCGCGCGAGTAGCCAGCGCCTGGTTGGATCTGGAAATGCGCAACTGGAAATGCGCGTTGTTCCAGGAAACCAGCTCGGCTTGTTGGGCCAGCATACCTTCAGCGCCCATGCGCATATCGGTGACCAGTCCGTGCCAGTCACCATTGAAGTCGGCATAGTTGGCACCCTGGACTGATACTTCGGCAGGGCTGGCTGATTGTTCAGGCGGCAGTTCGTGCGAAACGGATTGCGCTGCTAGTTCTTGCGCGACATCCTCGTATTCTGGCTGGAAATGCTCGTGGGCCGGAATCGGTGCAGCGGACTCGGCTTCAGGCTCCCATGGCGCCGGATCGTAGTCGGGCTCTGCTGCCGGAGCAGTAGATGCTGTGCGCATCACTAGGGTGACCGTCTCAGCGACTGCAGCCACGGCCGATGTAGGGACAACTGCCGGTGCGGTGACCACCGCTGCCATGGCCGATGCTGCTGGCGCAGCAACTGCGGGCGCCGGAGTGCTCACACTTGCGGAAGCAGGTACCGCCGCTGCCGGCGTTGGTGCGACAGGCGCGCGGGCCGGGATGGTGGCGGGAGCCGAACCCGTTACCGGAGCAATCGAGCCAGACGATACCGGCGCAAACGCCAGCATACGCATCAGCGTCATTGAGAAACCGGCGAATTCGTCCGGTGCCAGCGCCAGATCGCGGCGGCCGTGCAGTGCAATCTGATAATAAAGCTGGGTTTCTTCCGCCGGTAACGCCTGGGCCATCGCCAGGATATCGTCGCGCAATGGCAAATCATCGGCCAGCGCACCCGGTACAACTTGTGCCAGCGCGATCTGATGCAGCACATGCGCCAGTTCATGCAGTGCGGATTCGTACGACAAGCCACGTTGGGCTATCGAATCTGCGGCAGCCATCATGGCCGGGCCATCGTGGGCCACCAGCGCGCGCAAAATTTCAAACAAATAGCCTTGGTCCACTGCGCCCAGCATGGCGCGCACGCCTTCTTCGCGCACTTCGCCGGAGCCATAAGCAATGGCTTGATCCAGCAAACTCAGCGCATCACGCATCGAGCCATTGGCCGCGTGGCCGAGCAGACTCAGTGATGCTGGCTCAAACGGAATCTGTTCGGCTTGCAACACATTATTGAGGTGGCCAGAGACTTGCTGTGGCGTCATTTGGCGCAAGGAGAACTGCAAACAGCGTGACAACACGGTGATCGGCACTTTCTGCGGATCGGTGGTCGCCAGAATGAATTTGACGTGGCCGGGTGGTTCTTCCAGCGTCTTGAGCATGGCGTTGAAGGCACTTTTGGACAGCATGTGCACTTCATCGATGATGTAGACCTTGAAGCGACCGGCCGTGGGCGCGTACTGCGCGTTGTCCAGTACTTCACGGATATTGTCGATACCGGTGTTGGACGCCGCATCAATCTCTAACAGATCAACAAAACGCCCCGCATCAATCTGGGTACAGGCGGAACAGACACCACATGGCTCGGCGGTTACACCGGTTTCGCAATTAAGCGATTTGGCCATGATCCGGGCGATGGTGGTTTTACCCACGCCGCGCGTGCCGGTCAGCAACCATGCGTGATGCAGACGGCCGCTGGCAAAGGCATTGGACAGCGCCTTGATGACGTGTTCCTGGCCAACCAGTTGGGCAAAAGTGCGAGGGCGCCACTTACGGGCGAGTACTTGATAAGTCATGGCGCGATTCTAGCAGATCACCGTGCCACAAATGCGAACGCCGTATCTGGGCGGCCCGGTTTGGCCCGATCAAATGCAGGCGCAAACCGTGGCAGAGCAGATGGGCTTATTCGTCGTGAAAGTAGCGTTGGGTATCGGTCAAAAAGTGTGGTCCGCCATCCGGGCGGATCAGCGTACCGATGCCTTCGCTGGTCAGCAGTTCCAGCAACAGCGCATTGGGAACGCGACCATCAATAATGTGAGCCGACTTCACGCCCATGCGTACCGCGTCGAGCGCTGAACTGATTTTCGGCAGCATACCGCCAGAAATCGTGCCATCGGCCGATAGCGCATCAACGTCCGACAACGTCAAACCAGCGATCAGTTTACCATTGCGATCCAGTACACCTGGCGTGTTGGTCATCAGGATCAGTTTTTCGGCATTCAAGGCCCGGGCCAGCGTTCCGGCCACCAGATCGGCGTTGATGTTATAAGCCTGGCCGTCTACACCCACGCCAATGGGCATGATCACCGGCACAAAATTGCGCGTCTGCAGCAGGCTGATGAGTTCCGGGTCGATTTTTTCGATTTCGCCCACAGCACCGATATCAACCGGTTCAGTCTCGCCTTCTTCCGGTGGCAGCATCATTTTGCGCGCCTGAATAAAATAGCCATCTTGCCCGTTCAGGCCGACGGCTTTACCACCGCTGCGGTTGATCAGCCCGACGATTTCCTGATTGAGCTTGCCAGTCGCCATTTCCACGGCTTCCAGCGTTTGCGCATCAGTCACCCGCATGCCCCGGCGAAACTCGCTTTTGACGCCCATTTTTTCCAGCAAGCCGCTAATTTGCGGTCCACCGCCATGCACGATCACCGGGCGCATGCCCACTAATTGCAGCAGGGCGATGTCGCGGGCGAAACCAGCTTTGAGCGCTTCATCGGTCATGGCGTTGCCGCCATATTTGATCACGAAGATTTTGGAGTGAAAGCTCTGGATGTAGGGCAGGGCTTCGGCCAGGATATTGGCTTTGTCGCCAGCGGCAAGCAATTGGCTGATCATGATGCGCAAGATTCCCGTTTATGCCGTTGCCGACGTGACAAACAATTGATGAACTTCTTCCGGCGTGCCACAGGTGCGCAGCTTGTTGCGAAAATCCTGGTCGCTGAATAACTGGGCGATGCCAGCCAGAATCTCCAGGTGAGCTTGCGTGGCGTGTTGCGGCACGATCAATGCCAGAATATTGGAAACCGGTTTGCCATCGGGCGCATCAAACGGCAGTGCGAGTTCGGTACGTACAAAAACTGCGATGGCGTCAGTCAGACCCTTGAGTCGGGCATGTGGCAACGCCATGCCAAGGCCCAGCGCGGTCGAGCCCAGCTTCTCGCGATCCTGCAGGCTTTTAACCACCAGATCCTTAGCCAATCCGTGCGTTTGCTCCAGTCGTCGCGCAATTTCTTCAAAGAGCCTGGTTTTGCTCGAAACATTCAAATCGAGCACGATGTCCTGGGGCTGCAATAGCTGCGAGATGTTCATGGGTGGTGACCGGGTCCTGTGGTATGAAATTCGTGTTTATATCGCCGTTTGCCGCGTTGCGGTGCTGCACATTAAACGCGGTTAGACGAGTTGGTCGGATTATACGAAAAACCGTTCCGCTTCATGCCGTTTTTCCTGCCATTTTTATATCGTTTTTACGTGTTGTAACAGGATAGATGCCTCACGTTTATCTGCCTGACGCAAGCAGATGCGCCCGCATTGTGCAGATGGACCATCGCAAACCGGTCTGGTTCTTTGCAAATCAGGGTTGCAAGAGCATTCGCAGACGAGATAATGGGCGTATCTATCGATACGAGAACATCATGACTGAAGCGCATCTTGACCCGGCAGACCCACCACCGCAGCCGCCTTATGAGCCCGCGCTGGAGGAGTGTTGTGGCAATGGCTGCGACCCCTGTATTTTTGATACATATGCGCAAGCGCTGCAAAACTATCGGACAGAACTCAAAGCCTGGCAAAGCCGCCACCCGGGCATTGACGTACCGTCGCGCTAAATCAGATTGCGCCTGATCCGGCAGGTTGATTGTTTCTGGCGCACTTTTCATTTCGGCAAGGCGCATTTTGGCCATTACGGACGGCTGGCAGCGCCGCAAGTAGCCGGGCACAATGCAGCAACGCCTTTTGCTGCCATTGACTGGTTCTTTCCGGATTCGCCCGATGCCTCGTTTTAGTTCGCTGTTCCCGCTGATCGCCCCTGCGCTCTGTTCACTGGTGCTGACCGCCGCGCCATTACACGCCGCGCCACTGCCTGCCCCGGTCGCCAATGCATTGGCATCGGCCAAATTGCCTGCGTCCGCATTGTCGCTGGCAGTGGTGCCGCTGGATCGCGGGCCGGGCCAATACTGGAATGCGGATGTGCCGGCCAATCCGGCATCCACCATGAAGCTGATCACCACTTTCGCCGCACTGGATATGCTGGGCCCGGCGTTCTCGTGGAATACGCAGGTTTATGTTGATGGACCGGTCAATAACGGCGTCTTGCAGGGCAACATATATATAAAGGGATCGGGCGACCCCAAATTGACGCTCGAACGTATGTGGATGCTACTGCGCGATGTACGTGCCAGCGGCATCAAACGCATCAATGGCGACATCGTGCTGGACCGCAGCTATTTGCAGATTCCCGCCAAAACCAGCTTTGCCGATGATGGCAATGATCCGGCGCGCGCGTATCTGGTCGGGCCCGATAGCTTGCTGGTCAATTTTCATGCGTTCCGGTTTCATGTGGCCACTGACGCTAGTTCGGCCAATCTGGTTCTTGATCCGCCTCTGCCAGAGGTGACTCTTGAAAACGGCATCAAGCTTTCCGCCAATGCACCATGCGTGGGTAGTGGCCTGGGTTTTCAGGCGAGCGGCGCGGGTAACGCCGTTCGAGTGCGCGTCACCGGCGCATTACCGCCCGATTGCTCGGTAGATAAATATCAGTCTTATCTGGATGCCGCGACCTACACCGGCAGCCTTGCGCGTTATCTATGGAAAGAAACCGGTGGCGAGATCAGCGGCAACACACGCTTGGGCCAAGTACCTGCACAAGCAACACGCGTGGCGCAGTCGCAATCCGCCGATCTGGCGACCAACATTCGCGACATTAATAAATACAGCAACAATCTGATGGCGCGGCAGTTGTTCCTCACGCTGGGCGCGCAGTTCCGCCAGCCGGGTGACGGTGATGATATCCAGTCGGCCAGCCGCACCATCCATGACTGGCTCACTCGCCACAATGCCGACTGGCAAGAGCTGACGCTGGAAAACGGCTCGGGCTTGTCGCGCGAAGAACAAATCTCTGCTCGTCACATGGCGCAACTGCTGCAGTGGGCTTGGCAAAGTCCGTACGCGCCGGAATTTATTTCATCGCTGCCCATTGCCGCAGTCGACGGCACCATGAAGAAACGCCTGAAAGAAAGTGGCGTCGCTGGAGAGGCCCACATCAAAACCGGTACGCTCAAAGATGTGCGCGCAGCGGCTGGTTTTGTGCGTGATGCTGATGGCCACATGTTTGCCGTGGTGGCGATCCTGAACCACCCGCAAGCCGACCGCGGATTGGGTGTGCTTGATAGCGTATTGGCGTGGGTACAATCCGCCGGGCCGGGGATACTCGCAGCAAATGCCGTAACACGCTAAAATAGCGCGCTTTTCCAGCCTGCGTACCTGCAGGACAACCAAAGGCGCGTCATGGACAAGATCCTGATTCTCGATTTCGGCTCCCAAGTCTCCCAGCTGATTGCACGCCGCGTGCGCGAAGCGCATGTCTACTGTGAGCTGCACTCGTTCGATGTTTCCATCGATTTCATCCGCGAGTTCCAGCCCACCGGCATCATCCTCTCCGGCGGTCCTAACTCGGTTTACGAAAGCGATTATCAAGCTGATGCTGGTCTCTTGGCCTTAGGCGTACCGGTCTTCGGTATTTGCTATGGCATGCAGTGGATGGCGCAGACGTTGGGTGGCAAGGTCGATGGTGGCCATGCCCGCGAATTCGGTTACGCCGAAATCCGCGCCCGCGGTCACAGCAAGTTGTTCCGTGATCTGCAAGATCGCCAGAACGACCAAGGGCATGGCCTGCTGGATGTCTGGATGAGCCACGGCGACAAAGTCACCGCACTGCCAGAAGGCTTCAGCATGATCGCTGAAACCCCATCTTGCCCGTTCGCCGCCATGGCTGACGAGACCAAGGGTTTGTACGGCGTGCAGTTCCACCCCGAAGTCACCCACACCCTCAAGGGCCGCGACATCATCAACCGGTTCGTGCTGGAAATCTGTGGTGCCAAGCCATCGTGGACCATGCCTAACTATGTCGAAACCGCCGTCGCGAAGATTCGTGAGCAGGTGGGTGATGAGGAAGTCATCCTCGGTTTGTCTGGCGGCGTCGATTCATCCGTGGCTGCTGCGCTGATTCATCGCGCCATTGGCGACAAACTTACCTGCGTATTTGTGGATAACGGCTTGCTGCGCCTGAACGAAGGCGAGCAAGTCATGAACATCTTCAACAAGCATCTGGGTGTGAAGGTTATCCATGTAAACGCCACCGCGCAGTTCATGGGTCATCTGGCTGGCGTGAGTGATCCCGAAGCCAAGCGCAAGATCATCGGTCGTGAGTTCGTTGAAGTCTTCCAGGTTGAAGCCGCCAAGCTGCCCAACGCTAAATGGCTGGCCCAAGGCACCATCTACCCGGACGTCATTGAATCCGCCGGTGCCAAGACCAAGAAAGCTCACACCATCAAGAGCCACCACAATGTGGGCGGCCTGCCAGATACGCTGAACCTCAAGTTGCTTGAACCACTGCGCGAACTGTTCAAGGACGAAGTCCGCGAACTGGGCGTAGCACTGGGCCTGCCGCATGAGATGGTCTACCGTCACCCATTCCCAGGCCCAGGCCTTGGCGTACGTGTACTCGGTGAAGTCAAACAAGAGTTCTGTGACCTGCTGCGCCGTGCGGATGCCATCTTTATTGATGAACTGCGCGCTGCCGACTGGTACGACAAAACCTCGCAAGCCTTTGCCGTATTCCTGCCGGTGAAATCCGTCGGTGTAATGGGCGATGGCCGCACCTATGAATATGTAGTGGCGCTGCGTGCCGTTCAGACCAGCGATTTCATGACCGCCAAGTGGGCGGAACTGCCGTACGACTTGCTGGGCAAAGTCTCCAACCGCATCATCAATGAAGTTCGCGGTATCAATCGCGTGGTTTACGACGTGTCTGGCAAACCACCGGCAACGATTGAGTGGGAATGATCTGACACCTCGGTGTGGTCTATTTCAATTAGAACGAACGTTCATCAGAAACCCCGCGCGATTTGTGCGGGGTTTTGTTTTTTCTGAAGCGCTCGGAGCTAGGATTGGATTTCCTGGTTTGGTTTGATGAGGTGCGACGTGGACAAAGCGCCGTATGAACTATTTGAGCTGCAAATGCCTGACATGTATGGTGAGGACGTCGGTCCTGGTGGCAGCGGTGGTTTTGAGCCCATGTGGCCGTCACCGTTAAGTCATGGATTTCGCGCACTGGCACGTGGAAATCTATTCATCGCAATCCTCGCTCCGCCTCAGGTCCAGACAAAAATTCTGGACGTAGCAATCCATGATTGCCATATCTATTCATTGGCCGGACATTTTGTTCCGCTGGAATGCCTTCACATCTCGCTCGCCGGTATTGTGGAGTTTGAGAGTGAGCTGCCGCCTGTGGAATATGTTGAGGCGGCCATGTATGTGGCTGGGCGAATCCAGATACAGCCTTTTGAAGTGACGCTTGACCGGACAGCAAACTTTAGCGGGCGTGACGGGCGTTCACCTTATGTATTGACGGTCGGTTACGGGAAAGACAAGGTGACGGAATTGCATCTGCTATTGGCTATGCAGTTGCGCAAGATGGGTATTCGCTTTCGTTCTTCGTATAACCCTCACGTCACCATGCTGTATGACCGGGTACGCCCACCTCCACATGAGATAGCACCAATCAGCTGGAGTGTTGGCGAGTTTGCATTGGTGCACAGTCATGTCGGCCAGAGCCGCTATACCGTTCTCAAGCGCTGGCCGCTGGTGAGGTGATGCTGCGTAGAAATCGTAGCTAGCTGCAGCCGTTGTACCGAATAGCGAGCAATGTGTATTGGTAGCCGGATATATATCTATATGAGTTTCACGCAACAAAAAGCCGCTCGCCAGAGCGGCTTTTGCTTTGGTGCTGTGGTTTTGGGGTGTTTTAAGGTGCAGGAAGAGGTGCTGAAGCAGGGGAGAAGGCAGTGTTTTGCGGGGTAGGGCGAGGGGTCTGTCACGGGACTGCAATGATCGCTGAAAGAAATATTCTTACGGATCAGGGGTTTGTGCGGGCGGGGCAAAGAATGTTGCCCGAAGGTGTTGACGGGGTCCGGTCTGGTCCGTATAGTTCGGTTTCTCCGCTGCAGACACAACAGCGAAACGGCGAAAACGAAGAGTTTAGCAGGGTTTCCGGGTCTGGTGGCAAACGATCTTTAACAAATTACAGCCGATGAGTGTGAGTGCTTGGGA
>NZ_JARLJK010000116.1:0-1820 GCF_031291215.1 Silvimonas sp. | reverse complement strand
CTGCTGGCGTCAGACACGCCGGGCATGGCCGTGTGGCGCGAGAAACTGTTTTCATGGATGCTGCGCAACGCCGCCAGCGCGATGGAATTCTTCCGCCTGCCGACCAACCGCGTCGTCGAACTGGGCAGCCAGATCAAGATTTAGGCAGATTAGAATCCAAGGTGCTGCCATGCCTGTTGTATTCCGCTTTGACGGCTTTCGGTTCCATTTCTACTCGAACGAAGGCGATCCTCGCGAGCCGGTTCATATCCACGTTGCCCGCGCTGGCGGCGATGCCAAATTCTGGCTGTTTCCAGAGGTGGAAATGGCCTACAATTGCGGCTTCGATGCGCGGACGATCAAGCGTTTGCAGGATGTCGTGGCAAGCCGACGTAGCGAAATCGAGGAGGCGTGGAATGAGTACTTCACCTAGGGCAATCGCCGTCCGCTTCGATGATGCGCAAATGTGGGTCGAACTGGAAGATGGCCGCACACTTGGCGTTCCGCTCGTTTGGTTTCCTCGGCTTTTGCATGGAGCACCCGAGCAGCGGGCCGATTTTTTCCTCAGTCCGAGTGGTATCCACTGGGATGGTTTGAACGAGGATATTTCCATAGCAGGCCTGCTCGCCGGGCGTGGCGATTTGACCAAGCCGGGCAAGATCGCCGCCTGACTACGGCTGCGCCATCGACCCGGATCTGCGCTCGGCAAATAGGTCAAACAGCGCGTAATCATTAATTGGCGTTTCTTGCAGTGCGGTCGAGAGGGCAAAACCTTTGAACAAGCTGCGTAAGCGTTATTGGCCGTTTCCGGTCGTGCTGGCGTTGGCAGCTATTGGTGCTTATGCTTTTGTCAGTCGAGATGTGGGTCAAGCCCCGCCGACAGCAGAAGGCGGGATCGACGGTACGGATGCAGGTCTTGCCGCATATTTCGACAAAACCTGCGTCCAACTGCGTGATCTCAATTGGGCGCTGGCCAGACTGAGACAAAACGTCGATAGCTGCGGGTGGGCGGGCAATAGCGATTGCGAAGAGAATCAAGCTCTAGCAGGAGTGGAATGGCTGGCAAGGATCCGGCAGGGCGGCGTCGCGCGGGTCACATTCGGGCGGCAGATAGCTCGTGATGGCAATTGGTAGGTTTATGATTTCGGCGGCACGCCAGATTGCTCAATCCACGTTCCCGAAGCATACGGCAAGGCCCTGCAAGGTGTGCCTGGTAAATTAGGTGAGACGCATCCCGTGTCGCAGCGCACACAAGGGATGCAACTGGATGTCCTTGCACGTTGGCTCGCGCGCGATGGTCGAGTTGTCTTTGTGCTGACCCACTACAAAGACAACAGCGTGCCAGAAGACAGCAACCCGAGCAATAAATCGCTTCAGGCCCAATATGATCGACAAGAAGCTGAGGATGAAACGCGCCCATGGGCTCTCACTCGGGTTCATCCAAACTGATGGATGCCGCAGTGGGTTGGCGATTTCTGTATCGCGCGGTGCGCTTGCAACACGAAGCGGGATACCGGATCAAGTCCGGTATGACGATGGGGGTTATGTCGGCGCGTATGGGATCGGGTCGGGCATGATGGTTCGTGTTGAATTTCACTAAAATTCTAATCGTGCGGGGTGGTGGTTTCCGCTTCGTCTTCCGCCGCTTCGCCCATGCCGTGGCGCATCAGCATGGGCAGTTGGGCGAACGTGAAGGCGAACGACAGCGCGGTGACGCCCCAGACCTTGATCGTCAGCCAGGTCGCAAAGCCGCCGTTGTCCTTGTTGAAATAGTGGCGCAACACTTCGTTCAGCACGGCGAGGAACACGAAGAACCACGCCCAGTTGCGCGACAGTTTCAG
>NZ_JARLJK010000024.1:0-1800 GCF_031291215.1 Silvimonas sp. | reverse complement strand
TCCTTATCAATCCACCGATTGCTCTCTACTATATGCAGGGCCTTAACACCACGCCGGTGCACGGCCATACCGCGCTGTTTGGCGTTTATGGAATGCTCGGACTGGGCCTCACAATTTTCTGCCTGCGGGCGCTGATGCCGGGCCGTCCGTGGAAGCAGGGGGCGCTGAAACTCTCCTTCTGGTTCCTCAATATCGGACTGGCCTTCATGGTCCTGCTCAGTATGCTGCCGGTGGGACTGCTGCAGGCATGGGCATCCATTGAACGCGGCACATGGTATGCGCGCTCCGCGGAGTTCATGCAATCCGGCACCATGAATGCATTGCGCTGGATGCGTGTTCCCGGAGATATTCTGTTCGCCCTGGGAGCAGCGCTGTTCGCCTGGTTTGTTCTCGGATTGCTGACCGGGCATTCCTACGAGGAAGGAACAACCGATACTTCCCGAACCTCCGGGGACAGGAACGACGCAACAAAGCAGAAAGCAGAAAGCAGAACTGATCGGACACTGAGTTTGCTATTCAATCGCACGAGGCGCTTTTGCTCACCATCGCAGTCAGGCTAAAGCGCCTCTCAATCGAACCAAAACGTTCAGTACCAAGGGGAGGAACACGATGGACTACACGTTCTTCAATAGCCTGGCGAGTGAAATATCGCTGCCTGAAAAAGGAATCCTGAGCAATGTTCTGCGCAAGGACGAGTATGTCAATATCACGACCTTTGGCTTTGCCGCTGGACAGGAGTTGTCTGCCCATTCTGCGCCAACGCCGGCCGTATTGTATTTTCTTGAAGGCGCGGCCGACGTGCGCCTGGGAGACGATACCGTCAGCGCGCAAGCAGGCTCGCTCGTGTATATGCCGCCCATGCTCACGCATGGCATCAGCGCAAAATCTCCCGTAAAAATGCTGCTCGTTCAGTTCAAAACCGGAACAGGCAAAGCCTCATAACCGGCCGATGCGCGGGAAATACGCGTTGGTTGCGCACTCATTTTGAGCAAGCCCGTTCTTGCTGGAGGAGCAGAGAATGATTCAGCTCAAGCGTGTTTGCGAGGCGCCCGATAGTGCGGACGGAGCCCGCTTTCTTGTTGAGCGCTTGTGGCCCCGAGGCGTAAAGAAGTCCTCACTGGCGCTGGATGCCTGGCTGAAAGATGCTGGCCCAAGCACCGATCTGCGGAAATGGTTTAACCACGATCCGGCGCGGTGGAGCGAGTTTCGCCGGCGTTACTTCGCCGAACTCAAAAAGAATCCGGCATCGTGGGCTCTGCTGCTGGAAGCGGCACGCCGCGGCACTGTCACGCTGCTCTACAGTTCGCACGATGCCGAGCACAATAACGCCGTAGCGCTGAAGGATTTTCCGCATCAATCTCTCCATCCGGAAGACGCGGACTGACCGCTGGGATTTGCCGATCGTCGAGAAGCCGGACGCGCCCGCAAGCTCTTTGCCGCACACATCGACGTTGAAACTGGCCGTGCAATCAGCGCGCTATAATCGAGGGTCCTACCGGGAGCCTTCCGCGTGACACGACTAATCCTCGGCATCTTTGCCGCTGCACTTTGTATGCCTGCGCTTGCTTACGGGCAGGCGCCAGCGCCGCAGCCAGCAACAACCATCCAGGCCAACGCGAATCTTGTCGTGGTCGATGTGGTCGCGACCGACAGCCGGCATAACCCGGTCCACAATCTGACGGCTGCCGATTTCACGGTGCTTGAGAACGGCCATCCACAGACCATCAAAACGTTTGAGGAACACAGTCCCGCGGAAGCCACCGCGCCGCTTCCTGCGCCTCCCAAACTGCCGCCCGGCAC
>NZ_JARLJK010000115.1:0-15834 GCF_031291215.1 Silvimonas sp. | reverse complement strand
CCGTTTTATGATCTCGTCGCGGCAATGAAAAAGGATGGCCGGTCCTTGCTTGTCGATGTCGGCGCCACTCAGCAGCACTTGCTGCTGGATTATGCCGCGCTCACCGAGCTGAATGACGATCTGATTGAATTCGGCATCCAGTCTGGCTTCATGCGGCTCTGATTGAGTTGGATCAGGGGCGTTCTTCGACCTTGCTGGCCCCTCGCAAAAAAGAGGGCCATCCCGGCAAAAATATCCGCGAAGCTACCGTCATCGGTTTGGCCGCGCGGCCTTGAACGAACTTATGGAGGGGGGGCAAGCTTCAGACGAAGCCGCCCAAAAAGTCGCCCGAGCAATGAAAGCCGGGAAAGCAGCCGGTCATAGTAAAGCGAGCTATCAAACCGTCAAAAATTGGCGAGCACGCTGCATGGAAGGCCCCGGTCCAAATATATCACCTGAAGCATTGAAGAATTTTCAAGAACCTCTTCCGCCTCACATTGGAGCATCGCCTAAAGAGCGAGGGGAATTTTTACTTAACGCGCTTTCGTCCGCAAAAGAGCGAGGCTTTGGCGAATAAGACCCACGACCCGGAAAATCGCGAAAACAGGTCATGTTTTTGCGAGATGTACTGCGGGACAACCCAGGAAGCAACAAGCCTGGAGGTATATTGTGCCCATCGCCCTAACGATTGAAAATGCAACCGAACAATCGGGACTTTCCCGCTCTCGCCTATATGTTTTGATCGGCGAAGGAAAGATTGAAGCTCGAAAGGCCGGGAAGAGAACCCTTGTTCTAGGCGAATCCCTGCGCCGGTACATTGAGAGCTTGCCCGCCGCCAGCATCGCCGCACCGAAGGCCACCTAATCCCCCCGCAATAGAAAACCCGCCGAGCGATGGCACGCTGGCGGGCTTAGAAAGGCATACTCGACATGAGCAAATTACCCGAACCCACCGCCAAAAACAAGGGCAATCTGCGCCCCCTGGACCTGAAACGCGCCGCCGCGCATCTCCTGAGCCGAGCCGAATGGCTACGCCGCCGCCGTGAACCAGACCCGCGTTGCCGCGCCGTGCAACTGGCCGATGCCGCCGAATGTTGCCGTTTGGCTGCGGCTCTCACGGGGGGCAAAAAATGAGCGACACAGTGGACTTCTCCGCCGTCAATCGCGCGGCGTTGGCGAACTTCTCCGCCATCGTCACCCGCTGGCTTCCTGGTGGCCGGTTTGCCGGTCACGAATACAGCGCACGCAACCCCAAGCGGAACGACCGGAACGAAGGCAGCTTCATGATTAACACCCGCACCGGGGCTTGGTCGGACTTTGCGACCGGCGACAAGGGTGGCGACCCCGTAAGCCTCGCGGCGTATTTGTTCGGGATGAACCAGCCGGATGCGGCACGAAAGATGGCCGTAATGCTTGGCCTGGAGGCGGGGAAATGAACGAGCTAAGCCCCGACGGCACTGCACCGGACCCTTTTGCCCCTTTGCCCAACTTCGCCGACTTCGGCCCAATGATAGCCAAGATAGCCGCAAACCGTGCCATGCCCGAGATATGGGAGCCGCAATGCCCCGCCCCGGCTGAGCCGCCCGACACCTTGAACCACCGGAAGCATGGGGATTCCGTGGCCCGCTGGGTGTATCGTACCCCCGACGGCGCACCGATCTTCGCCGTATATCGGTTCCAGAACGCCAACGGCACAAAGCAAACGCTTCCTTACAGCTACGGATGGCGCGCATGGACCGATAAAAACGACCGCCGCCACGATGGCACCGGATGGCACTGGAAGCGCCCAGCGGCACCATTGCCACTTTATGGCCTGGACCGGCTGGCTGCGCGGCCCTTGGCCCCGGTGCTGGTGTGCGAGGGCGAGAAAGCCGCCGATGCAGCCGCCAGGAGTTGTCCTGATTACGTGGCGATTACCTCCTGCGGCGGGAGCAATTCAGCGCGCAAGAGTAGCTGGGGGGTGTTAGAAGGCCGGACGGTCACAATCTGGCCGGACCATGACGACGCCGGAGCCGATTATGCCCGCGACGTTGCCAGTCTAGCCAGTGATGCCGGAACGGCTGAAATTCACATTGTGGAAATTCCCGAACTATTCCCGCCTGGTTGGGATTTGGCCGACGAACTGCCCGAGGGTGAAACGCCGGACGTGCTGGCCGATCTACTGGCCGGTGCGGTGCTGGCCGATCCTCCGTTTGAAATGCCGGACGGATTTTCATGGAACAAGGGGCAGTTGTATTATCAGCCACCAGCACGCAAGCCGGACGAAGCGCCACCGCCGCCCGTGTTTGTCGCCGGTCAATTCGACATTCTAGGCGAGGCAAGAACATCAATCGGCGGCGAATGGGGCCTATTTCTGCGCTGGCGTGACCGGGATGGACGGCTCCACGAATGGGCATTGCCCAAGAGCCTGCTACATCGTGAAGGCAACGCGATTGCCGAGACTTTGGAATCTGGCGGGCTGACTTGCGGAATTGGTAACAGCCACACCTACCTAAAAATGTTTCTTTCCCGCGTGTATCCGTCGCGCAAGTTTGAATGTGTGAGCCGCACGGGCTGGCACGAATCCGATGGTAAACCGGTGTTTGTCGCGCCGTGGTCCAAAATATATGGCGCAGGCAAGAGCAACATCGTTTTGCAGTCTGAGCGGCTTGTTAGCGCTGAGAGCTTCGCGACCAAAGGCACACTGAAACAATGGCAAGATGAATTGGCGCAATTCGCCATCGGCAATGACCGGCTGGCACTGTTCATTGCGTCGGCGCTGGCCGGGCCGTTGCTCAACCTCATGGGTGAGGATTCTGGCGGGGTTCACTTGGTCGGCGGTTCACAGTCTGGAAAATCGACATGTGCCTTTGCCGCCGGTTCCGTTTGGGGGCCAGGACGGCGCGATGGACAGGTGCGAAGCTGGCGCAGCACAGCGAACGGGCTGGAAGCTATAGCGGCGGAAACATCCGATTGCGTGCTAATCCTGGACGAACTCGGGCAGGCGGATTCTAAAGAGGTTGCGGATATTGTCTATCAACTTGCAAACGAGACCGGCAAAGGCCGCGCAGGGCGAAGCGGTGAAGCCCGCCGTCGTCAAACATGGCGCTCTCTGTTCCTATCTACGGGCGAACTCACTCTTGCGGCAAAAATTGGCGAAGCAGGCAAGCGCACAATGGCCGGTCTTGAGGTGCGGCTTGTCAGTCTGCCCGCCGATGCCGGGGCCAGTCTAGGCGCGTTTCAAGAGCTTCACGGTTTCGCCAATGCGCGTGAGTTTGCCGATCAAATCCGCAATGCCGCCAGGACGCACTACGGAACGGCGGCACGGGCTTTCCTGGCACGGCTGACCGATGAACGCGCAAAAAACGAAGGTGAGCTGATCGACAAAATCAAAGCGTTGCGGGCACAATTCCTGGCAAAGCATTGCCCTGGTGACGCCGACGGGCAGGTAAAAAGCGTTGCCAGCCGGTTCGCGCTGATAGCCTGCGCGGGCGAACTGGCGCGAGTCTATGGCGTGTTGCCCTGGACCAAGGGCGAGGCGCTACGGGCGGCTGGCGCGTGTTTCAAGGCGTGGCTGGCAGAGCGCGGCGGTAGCGGCGCTGGCGAGGATTCGGCGGCATTGGCGCAGGTGCGCGGGTTCCTGGAAGCACACGGATCATCCCGTTTTGAGCGGCTCCACGAAACCAGCGACATTCCACCTGGGGAAATTCGGATTATGAACCGAGCCGGATTCTCGCGGCTTGAAACTGGCGAACTGCAATTCCTGATAATGCCGGAAGCTTGGCGCACTGAGGTTTGCCGGGGCATGGACCCTAAGCGCGTGGCGGCGGTGATGCTGCGCGAGGGATACTTGAAACCGGCCAGCGACGGGAAAACCTCGCAGTCAATTCGCATCGCCGGACATTCAAAAATGCGCCTTTACGTCGTGTCCGCAAGCATTATGGGCGACGCATGAAAGGCGCTTCTATGACTGCAACAACAGACGGAAAACAGCGCCGCGTCTCATGGGCCTGGGCTGATGATACCCCCGCCCCCGGCGACTGGCCTGCCAGGGGATTTTTGTACCAGTTGAAATGAGACAAACTGGTATAGAAAGGGGTCATTTTGATGCCGAAGAAGCGAATGAGCGCGGAGCAGATTGTTTTGCTGCTGCGGCAAATTGAAGTTCAGACAGGTCAGGGCAAAACGGTCCAGGTTGCGTGCCGTGAAGCCGGAATTTCGGATAAGAGCTATTACCGGTACCGCAAAGAATATGGTGGTCTGGATATGGACCAGGCACGGCGGTTGAAGGAATTAGAGAAAGAAAACAATCGCTTAAAGCGGTTGGTCGCGGATCTGTCGCTTGAGAAGCAGATCCTCAAAGACGTTGCGGCGGGAAACTTGTAAGCCCTGAACGGCGCCGGCAGACCGTGACGCGGATCCGGGAGCATCATCATCTCTCGGAACGCCACGCTTGCCGGCTGCTAAGCCACCCACGTGGTACGCAGCGCTACACCGCACTGGCTCGAGAGGACGAGGATAAGCTGACGCATGCCATCCTTGCTCTTGCCAGCAATTATGGCCGCTATGGCTATAGGCGGATCACAGCGTTGCTGCAGGCGGCAGGATGGGCGGTTGGCACGGACCGTGTGCAACGGATCTGGCGCCGGGAAGGGCTGAAGGTTCCCCACAAGCAGAAACCAAAGGGCCGCCTCTGGCTGAATGACGGCTCCTGTATCCGGCTACGGCCTGAACGGCGCAACCATGTCTGGTCCTATGATTTTGTCGAAGCCCAGACGCATGATGGCCGTAAGCTGCGGCTGATGACGTTGATCGACGAATTTACCCGCGAATGCCTGGCCATTCGGGTGGCGCGTCGGATCAATGGCCTGGGCGTGTTGGAGACCATGGCCAAAGTAATGATGGCCAGAGGCGTGCCAGAACATGTTCGGTCAGATAATGGGCCGGAAATGACATCAAAGGCCGTACGGAACTGGCTCGCCAACGTAGGTGCACAGACACTCTACATCGAACCGGGTTCACCTTGGGAAAACGGGTATTGCGAGAGTTTCAATAGCAAGCTGCGCGATGAGCTGCTGAATGGAGAAATCTTTTATAGCCTGAAGGAGGCACAAATTATCGTCAAGCAATGGCGTCATCACTATAATACGCTGCGGCCTCATTCGGCTTTAGGATACAAGCCTCCAGCACCGCAAACAATCCAGCCTGATAAAATTCATCTCGACCACGCAGCATGATCACGCTATCTCAGTTACGCTGGTACAAAATATCCACCAGGCCAGTGCCACCATCGTTAATCGTAGTCTCCCAAGCGACTCCTCCCGAGAAAACCGCCTGCTGCCCACCGACGCTAATTACAGTCCCGCTGACCTCGCCACCGGAGAGAACATATTCGGTTTCATCCGAGGCCAAAACTAACCCATTTGAAACAGATGGATCGGCGGATATCCCACCCGATTGAAGGAAGACAATACCAGTCGATATCACCTGCCCGCCCGCCACAACGCTCGTCCCACTCGCCGTGGCACCTGGCAAAACAATCAGATGGCCGCCACTGCCAATGGTGATACCAACGGCCATGCCCCCAGAGGAAACGATTTCTGCACCGCCCGCTTCCACGTATGATCCCGTGTCTGCACCGCCCGCGTCGACAAATTCCATGCCGCCGTTGATAACGTTGTCATTTGTAGAACCGCCGGACAGCACCGTCGCAACACCACCGGCATTTACGACAACACCAGCATCAGTAGAGCCCGGTGCGAAGAACTCTGACCCGCCAGTTGTGATGGTGTTAGTCCCATTCCCTGATGCGCCACCACTACCCCCGCTCCCTGATGAACCATCAGAAGAGGCGCCCAAATCAATTTTCTGAGTTCCCTGGTATGCATAAACATTGCCAGGCAAATTTGTTCCAGAATTATTCAGATTTACAGTTTGACCGAGTTCATTTGTTTGAGCTAGCCACCACGGTTCTATGTGATCCAAATCCTCCGTCGCGTTGCCCGAAAATGTAATGCCTAAATCACCTTGAACATAGTTATAGACATATAAATCACCGTTTCCGATTTCGAGATCACCATACACGGGAGAACTGGCAGTAAATGTTCCATTTTGAAAATACTGCCCATCCCCCACAGGCCCTTTTGGGGTATATGTGCCGGATGCCGTCAGCGTACCGGTGACATTTGAATCTGATATTTCCAGGACATCCTGTGCCGTAGGGTCGATGATGTACGTCACAGGCTCGGAGCTTGTAAGATTACCGGTCGTCAGAGGGTTTTGGCCATATGGCTGGGATGCAGTGACCTCACCATACTGAAGGCCGTTCCCAACGTAGAACTCATCCGGCAATGTGGAGCCGGTATTTTCTAAATCTGTGGCCAGGCTAACAATTTGCTGGTTCGTCGGTGTACCGGTCGTGTATATGATATCCACAATGCCGTGAAGGTCATAGGTGCTCGTGCCACCACCACCCCAGATCACATTCGTACCCGAGGTGACGGATGCATCCAAGTCAAACGTATTGTTTTCGGCATCCCCGATTAAAACATTCGTGCCTGCGCCAAACTTAAACGTGTTGTTTGTGGGTGGATCGTCTGTTGATGTAATGCCTTTTGCGACAATTTCGATGACATTTGAATAACCATTTGCCTTTAATACATTCCCGCCACTCTGGTCACTTAAATCAATAAGGGTTTCGTTTGCAGCACCAGCATTTAAAGTATCAGATGTACCTGCGGCAATAATGATTTGGTCTGGATAATTACCCGTATAGCTTGCATTATTTGCGGTCACTATAACAAGATCTGTACTTCCCATTACACCCGTTAACGCACCCGCTTTTGGCGTTTCTAAAATTGTCTTTGGTAATAAGACTGCTTCGTCTTGCGTAGCCGTCGGAGCAGCATAATGAAGACATCCATCATCTGTGACTGTAAGCGTATAACCCGACGAACCAGCGATAATTGTTGTGTTGTTGCCTATATTATAAAAAGTATCCGTATCAGTGCTGCCCAAATTAAATGTTAAACCGCTTATATTTTCGTCAAATATTGCCGTTTTTGTTGAGCTATTTTCAGAGAATAGTAGCGTACTGACAGGAATATCGTACGACACCGTTTCGTATCCATTAAATCGCGTGGCATCATTTACACTAAGCTGTCCACCAAGTTGTACTTCGGTGCCCCCAGCGAAGTCCCCACCAGTAATATTTTCAGAATACACATTTTTGTTTGTAAACGTCAGCGAGCCTCCATCGCCGACGTACCACGTATATGTGGCGTTGGTATCACCCCCCTCTTCCTCAATGATTGCACGTTCAACAGCCATTAGTAACCCTGGCGTATTGAGAACAGTACTCAATGGAGTTGCTAACGCAGCAGCCTGGTTTGCTGTTACGTTGTCAACTCCCTGTGGATCGTTTAAATTATTTGGCAAATCGGTTTCGGAATTGACGGCATCACCATTATATTCATTTATAGCATTGGCAACTGCACCAGCATCTGTCCATGTAACCTCAGTGTAATCCCCTATTGTCCAATTGGCTGGATTGCTTCCGAATCTGGCCGTAAAATCAGAGTTTAAGGATGGATTTGTTAGTGCCGCAACAAAGGCATCGATACCCGACTGGCGATCCGAGTATATCGCCCACGGACCCGTCTCCACGGAATCGCTTCCAATCGGAGTAGGGCCAGGATCCGATGGGATATTATGCTGAAAATCAGATATATTATTATCCCGAACAGGGACAGATCCACTTATTGTTAAAAATAGTGTTGTACCGTTATAATAATCGGTGACTCCATCACCGGCGTAGCCTGCACTTGTCGGAACTGTCATAACACATCCTATAATTACTTAGCACTTACTATTGGGTTCTCCAGGAAGAATAGTATTACCAGGGCCTTCATCTGGAATAGACAATTCACGAGATAGCTTTTTGGCGTAATCGCCTTGAAGAGGATAGTCGCGGTAGACCTCACTGTAGTACTCATGAGGGAGTGGAAGAGAAAATTCTTGCGAAATTACTACATCTGGATCGGAGTTTTTATTTGAAGTCGCATAGGTTCCTAACGACAAAAACTCCGGTGGAACCGAAAGAGTACCATCGTTATATAACGAACCAGGAACGTAATAGAAAAGACTAATAGATGTGTTTACTGCTCCCGTCTCTTCATTGATGACTCTCTTTGCTGTCGCAACAAACGTCTGACAATGCCCATGCCAAGTGCCGTTAAAAAAGCGGATGCCGGATGCAATAGCCTGTCCCGCATCGGGTTGAGCGGTTAACAGAAGACCTCTTTCTCCGGCAGGATTGATAGCATAATCTCGTTTTGAACTGATCATCAGAGCAAGGTATAAGTTATAATCGCCTGCACCGGGTAAACCTGCATCTGCTCTGATAATGATACCCAGCTGATGCAGCGCGGGCCTTTGTTCAGAATAAGCACCGCTTGGGATCAACGCCTGCGGTTCCCCCCAAAGCCAGATGGAGTTCGCTCCATAAAACAAGACAAGTGATTTGATATGTGTAATTTCAAAATTTGGCCTCTCTTCGGCCACAAGGTTATTCGCAAGACAAACATCTGGAATAACACTCATTCCGGATATCATTGATATTAAGATGGCTGCTCGAAACCAATTGAACATAATATATTTCCATAATATAGTAAGAACTTGTCTCACCCGCCTCTTCCTTGACCTTAATATTCTGTAATATTCTGCGCCATCAAACTGTAGCAGGTTACAGCCATTTGAGGAACTTTCACAACAGAAAGATTAACCTAAGCGTGTAAAGCTATTATTACGTTTACTGTTGGAATTGCATGGCGCTTTTATTCTGGGACTTTCTATTTACATTTCCAGTTCTGCGCCCTGCCTAAGGCCGTATGTCCCAAGCTGCGGTAGGGTTGCCCTTTCCTTAGTCTCCATCCGCGCCAACCTTTGGTCAAACGAGCCAACCGGTCCAGCGGTACGGGCCGTTGCTCCAAGGGACGGCCCTCCATCCTGGCCTGAGCGCGTAATTCCCGGTCGATCTCCTTGCTGTCGAAGCTGATCCGCTAACAGCGTTGATTTCAATATTAGCTCTACAGCTGCGGTGGCTTTGACCCTGATGTCTGCATGCCAATCCAACTTGCCAAAGGTACAACCATTTATCTGCAATTCGCAATCAAATTTTAACCTTGGCGTGCAAAGGTCTTGTTATGAGTTAGTTATCAATTCGCGTGCACGCTGTCGCTTTGAGAGCGTTGTCTTAATTTTGTTACCAACTTTACCGCTCCATCTCCTGCTTGCACCGTGGACTTGGTAGCCTAGGCTGCGGCAAGGTTGTGCGTTCCTTCATTTCCGTCCGTGCCCAGCCTCGCGCTAGCTGCGCCAGCCGGTCTGGCAGTGTAGGTTGCTGTTTTACGGAATGCCCCTCCATTCTGGCCTGAGCGCGTAATTCCCGGTCGATTTCCTTGCTGTCAGCGATGATATCAGTCCGTTCCCGTGCCCGGCTGGCGGCGACATAGGCTTGGTTGGCGGAGAAGCTGGAGCTGCCAATCACGAAGGCCTGATCCACGGTCAGCCCCTGGGCATTGTAGATGGTCGTGGCATAGGCATGACCCAGCCGTGCCCGGCCACGCGTGTCCGCCAGGTCCGCCGTGGAGAAGGTCTTCGCCTCACTGCCAATGGCCAATGTCACCCGCGCATGGCCATCCGGCTTGGCCTCGACCCGTGTCACCGTACCGGTGGTGCCGTTCACCGCCCCCAACTCCTTGTTCCGGGCGGTAATCTCCAGCCTGTCGCCTTTGGCAATGGCCAGATCATAAGTCCCACCGGAGCGGTCCACGGCGCGGACGATAATGTCATCCCCCCGTATTTGGCCACCTTGCCGCAACTCAGCACGGATCGCCGCACTCAATGCGCGCACATCGGCATTGGATTTGGCCAATATTGCCAAGCTTCGCTCCGGGTGGTTCCGACGATGATCTCGCCACAGCACCAGCGCCTTATCAATGACGGCTTTGCGCCCCGATGCCCAATGCAAACAACCATGCTCATCAAAGGCGCGCAGCGCGGGCTCGGCATCACCTCGGGCCAGTTGGCTGACCGCCACCCTGGCCCATGCCTCTTTTTGGCGGCGGTTGGTGTCCACCCGTGCGCCATTGACCGTCTCGACCACGATGGCCAGACCGGACCCGGCGCCAATGGCCTGCAACTGGCGCTGATCCCCCGCCAGGATCACCTTGCTCCCACCCGCCTGCGCGGCAGTCAGCACCGAATGCATCTGCCTGGTGGAGAGCAGCCCAGCTTCATCGACAATCAGCACGGTGTTCCTGGTGAAAACATCCTGCCCATCCCGATTCTTCGCCAGCCATGAATCCAGCGCCCGGCTTTCGATACCGCACTCCTCGCCCAATTGCTGGGCCGCCCGCCAAGCAATGGCCGATCCGATTACCCGGTACCCAGCTTGCTGATAGGTCCGGGCGATGGCTGACAGAGTGGTGGTTTTGCCGCTGCCCGCCGCGCCCTCGACGATGGCCAGCCCGCTTGTGCCACAGGCATGGTCATAGGCAGCACGCTGCTCCCCGCTCAGCGCCGACGCACCGAGCATCTCCACCGGCTTAGCTGACGCCCTGATGGACGACATACCGCTGGTGGATGGGGCAGGACCATAATATTTTTGGTCCATTGCTTTCGCTGTCTCGGCCACGCCACACTCCAGCGCCACCATCTCCTTGGTAGAGTAGGCGGGCCGCCCAAGGGCGTCAGGACCAAACGACACAAGTTCCGCATTATTGAGAACCGCCTGCACCCGCCCGGCGATGGCCGCGTGGACACCTCTACCTCCCCCGGTCTCCGCCACGCCCACCAGATCAGCCGCAACCGCCGCCACGATGTCCTGCTGCCGGAACACCGCCTTGGTCTCGGTTAAGCGGTCCAAAATGCTTTTGGCATCAGAGACAGAGCGCTCTGGTTTCATAGAGGGCGGTTTGGTTATGGACAGATCGAACCCCAGCCCGGCTGCCCTGTCGCGCCAAGTTTCGTGCCGGTCCACGTCCTGGGCCGGTACCTTGGCATGCCGCCCCGCTTTGGTCACGGAGGCCGCCAAGGCTGGCGCGACGGCCGTGTCCAGCCCGCGCGCCCGCATCGCCACCATAATCTCCTGGCGCCGTCCGCTGAATTCATCGCGGACAGGTTTGGGCACCCCGGCGATCTCGAACAGTCCCTTTTCGTCGGTGCGCTCTATGCCATATCCCAGTGCCTGCAACCGCGCCGCCAGCTCGGCCCGGTACACCGCCCCCGCCGCCATCTTCCAGCGAAAGAGCTGGCGGCCATCGATGCTGCCCCAACTGCCATCCGCACGCTGTGCCCAATTGAAGATCACGGTATGGCTATGCAGTTGCGGATCAGCCGTCAGTATTTTGCTCCCAGCCCCGGCCTCGGCATCTACCGGGCCAGTCTCCCGCTCGGTGGGCCGCGCCTCGCCATGCTGGAAAATCGCCCCGGTCAATTGTACCGGCTCCAAGATGGCGCCACCCTTGCCCCGGCGGCTGAAGGCGGCATGGTCATTCACGACACCCAGCGCCGCCCGGACCGCCGCATCATGGGCTGCCTCAATTTCTCCACGCTGGGCCTCATTACCCAACCCCCAGATGATGGAAACCGATTTGGGCGCGGAGAAGGTCAGATCATACCCGGCAACGCGATCAACATGACTGCCATCGGCGTTTTGGGTCAGCTTGCTGCCCGCCTCATTCAGCCCGGCGTGCAGCCGCTCGAAACTGGCGTCGTCGATCTCAGCGCCATCTGTCATCCCCGCTGATGCTGACGGCGCGTACCACTGCCCCACCGGCTCCTTGCCGCCGGTGTAATACCGGGATTGCTCGCTGACATAATAAGACGCCGCAGTCCCGGCGGAGATGGTGCAAACCATGAAGGATTCCCAATCACAAAGGAGTCCCTCTCTATGTCCACCACGCCTGGAAAAAACGGACATTAATTCAGGGTTTCGGATTTTCTAGCCCCAGATGCCATGCGCCTGTCCCTAAAGCACCGGAAGGTGCACAGGTGTGGAGAAAACTTTTTACAACAAATTACAACAGTATGATTTGTTGTACTTCATTGTCATAGGGGCGTGATGATGGAGAAAAATGGAGCTGTTTCATCAAATTGAAGTGACCTGTAATACGAGTTAAGCTCGCGGCGCTGAGCGCCGCGAGCCACAATTTTTGGCCTGTGCTGAATATCCGTGGGTAAAATCGTGCGATAGGCGGCCTATGCGGCCGCCGTCCTTTCACCAGTCAAGCGCCGGGCCACCGTCTCAAAATGCTCCTTGCTCAGCTCGATGCCGAGCCAGTTTCGACCGGTATCACGCGCGGCGACAAGGGTTGAACCTGATCTGCAAAACGGGTCGAGGACCAAGCCACCCGGCGGGCAAAAACTCTCGATCAGCGGACGGAGCGCCTGCACGGGCTTTTGTGTCGGATGCAGGCGGTTGCCCGTATAGTCGAAGTCGATCACATCGGCGATCGGTTGCGTGGGAGGTGTAGCGTTGCCCTTGGCCAAGAGGTAAGCCTGTTCATGCGTATAGCGGAAATACCGCTCTGAAGAGGCATAGCGTTTGCGGAACACCACATGCCCCACGATGCTGAACCCGGCGGCGCGCCAGGCATCCATCAACAGGTCAATTTTGGCCCAGCCATAGAAGCTCAGGCAAAAGCCGCCATATCGCAGAACCCGGTGCATCTGGTTGAAAGCAGGCTTCAGCCAGCGGGAGTTATCGTCATTGGCAATGGTCCGGCCGTCCCGCCCCCGGTAATGTGTGATATAAGGCGGGTCGGTCAGGATGAAGTCAACGGAACCCCATTCGAGTTTCCGCATCAATTCGATGCAATCGCCGTTCAGGATGGTGTTTTGCAGGGTTGGGGTCATGTCTGATCTCCTTTTGGGTTTTGGGTGCAGCGCGCTGCACCCTTGCCCGCCGGCGAGGCCAGGGGGTGCAAGTGTCAACCGGCTTCGAGGGGAACCAAAACGCAACGAAATTGCCGCGTGCGGAAATTTCGTCTGTCGTTTTGGGGGAAGACGGTTGACACGCGCCGAGGGACGGTCGTCCCTAAGCGGCAAGGCCGTGTCTGCGGCCAGTGGAAGATTTTGCTTGCGATGCGGGGGGCGTCCACCTGGATATCTTCTCATTATTATCCTTGAAAATAATGCAATCATGCCTTATTTTAACTCTCCATCAAAGGATCTAAATGATGAGTACCTTAACCATCACCGCGAGAGGGCAAGTCACTTTCAAGAAGGAGGTGTTGAAGCATCTTGGCATCCAACCTGGCGGTAAAATCAGGCTGGATTTGCTGCCCGATGGCCGGGCGGAGTTGAAGGCCGAGCAACCTTCAGGCGCGTGGCGGGCTTTAAGCGGAATGCTCCGGGGCAGGAGCAATGGCGCACGGCTGTCCATTGACGAGTTGAACGACGCCATCGCGGAAGCCGGGGCTGCTGCCGGTTCTGGCCGCGAATGAAAATTACCGCCGACACCAATGTCCTGGTGCGTCTGGTCATGGCCGATGATGAAACCCAGAATAAAATTGCGGTTAAGGCGATCGAGCGCGCCAGTCTGGTTGCCATCAGCACGCATTCATTATGCGAATTCGCATGGGTGCTGGATCGCCGGTATGGCGTTCCGCGCGCCGACATTGCTGGCGCCATTCGCGGCCTGATCGAAGCGCGCAATGTCGCCGTCAACCGGCCTGCCGTCGAAGCCGGTCTCAGCCTGCTCGATGCGGGTGGGGATTTCGCGGATGGCGTGATCGCCTATGACGGCAATTGGCTGGGCGGTGAGATTTTCTTGTCTTTTGACAAGAAGGCGGTCACCCTCTTGGCCAAGCAAGAGCGTCCCGCTAAATTGCTGGCATAAGCGGGAATTTGTTGTCCTTCGCCGTATATGAAAGGTGAGGTGCGGCGTGGACAAAGACCAGCCCCTGAAACTTGCCCGCCTGATCGTCCAGGAGATCATGACCGGTCATGGCCGTACCCCGGTTGAGCGGGTGCTACGGCGGCACGCTCCAGCCATAGCCGAATGGCGGGAATTGGGCTGGACCTGGGGACAAATCGCCGCTTTGCTGACCAAAGGCGGGCTTCGTCTCAAGGACGGTTCGGCCGTCACCGAACGGTATCTGGCGGCCGTATTCAGCCGGATCAAGGCCAAAAGTAAGCCGCTACCCCAGAATGAAATACTTTCCAGAGAGCCGCACCAGCCCTCCGGCATCCAGGCAACTTCAGGGACAATGCCACCTGTCACCCCTAATTTGCTTTCCCAGCCAAACTCGTCCCCCCTCACCATACCCACGGGCCGGGATCGTGGTACTATTCGCTCAAGGATGCAGGCATCACACGCCGCACGGGACTAAAAGTGGCCGAAAAGCTGCTTCGGGGCGATTTTCTCGATTAATGTTCACGCAAATTTGGGAAGCCGCGTCATGCTGACCCGGTTAATTTTCCTGAATAGGATACTATCTCATGAATGTTTTAAACTGCAACAAGACGATTGATCCCGACATCGTAGACTACGAGTGCTTATTGTCCACTTCAGGCGCTCGTGATTTGACTCGTGATTTGAGCGGCGATAGCAGCTCCTCCGCCGCTTATGTTCCAGTATTGTATAAATTACCTGAGCATAAGGTCGGAAACAGAGAATTCACATTCATCGAATCATACCTTCGCAAGGTATTGTGTGTGGAGATATTAAAGTACACTTACATTCTTGAGGCCGCTGGCAAAACAAGAACTCGTGCAAAGGAAATTGTTTCAAACAAATTAACAACGCTCAGTATTGATAAGGCCATCCAGTACGGCCGGGCCGCATGCGCAGATATATATAATGTCAGATCTGGCGATGATTTGCGTGACCATGTGAAGAGAAAGCACCTGAGCATGGCCGGAAACGCAAACCGTATAGAGTTTGAGGCACTTATTATACGAGAGCTTGGGGAAACGATATTTTTTCTTGATCTGGCCTACTCACGCGCGCGAGAAATGCATACGGCTTTGTATCATGCTGGGAAGCTCGATGGTTTGCCTGGAGGTGATGAGGCATTCGGCGAAGCACTAACGTATCGCAAGTCGGCCCGGTTGCCTGACATCCTTGAGGCGGCTGCCATCTCGATATGGTCGGGCTTGGGTGCGGACATGCTTTGGCAGAATTTTTTCTTTTACAGATATGTACTGGCGGCAGTGAGCACCCTATTACCCATGATGTCAGGGAAAGGCCATGCCCTATCAGCCAAGGATGCATATATATTATATAGAATGTGTGAAAACGACATTTCTCCTGAACAAGGGCACGGTAAGGTTAAACATTTGGTTCAGCAATGCCTTGGTGGCATTATCGGCATCGATAAATTCATGGGCTTTGTTGATGACGTGCTTGAGCCATCTGGTCTCCTGACGAACAGGCCAACAACAGTCACGGAATTAATCACCCGCTGCCGAGTTATCGAGAGCCCCGTCTTTTCGTATCCAGCAATTCCACTCGGCCAGCGTACTGCTCCTTCAGGAATATCACCATGAAATTGCCCGACTGGCACGGCGACACCATGGCCCTACGAGACAACCAGTCCTCTAGATATTAAGCTACATCCCGTGAACAACAATTGCTTGGAGACTATTTCTAGCTATTGGTGTCCATGAGTTAAGCGGAATTGCCTTTATCAAAAGCCTCCATTTCCCTGGAGGCTTTCATGTTACAACCCGCTCAGCATCCTCTTCTCATTGCAATTCTGTCTGGCAAAGGTGGCGTCGGCAAAACACTACTCAGCCTGCTGATCTCCGATTTATTCGATCTGAATGACCATCCCCTGGATATCATTCAGATCGACGATCAGAACCGGCT
>NZ_JARLJK010000114.1:0-2106 GCF_031291215.1 Silvimonas sp. | reverse complement strand
TGAGCACCCAATCTGCCATTCCTGATCACGACGCTGTTCGTATGTGATCACCGCGCTGATCATCATGACCATTTGCAACAGTCGATCCCGATAGCTGCCGCTCAAGCCTCCCAACAGGGGGCAGGTGCTCGGCCGAAGCGGTCGTTACGGCGCGCGACAACGCGAGTCCGCTTTATGCCAGAAAGCGGACCTTTGCGAACTGTTGCGCCTGTACATTAACGCCAAGCAAAGTTTGTGCAAATGATAAGTAAAATACCTTACGATTCTCCCGTTTTGTTACGAACCCGTGTTTCATGACTGCCTCTCCAAGAAAAGCTGCCAAAAGCTGTTTGTCCCTGGCCCTATCTGCGGTGCTACTAGTGGGTTGCAATACAGCCCAAACACAACCCGCATATCACGCACCGTCCACTCTATCGCTACACTCCGTGGCAGATCGAGACGTTGCGTATGGCAAATGGGTTTCATCTACCCGCTCTATCCTCTGGACCGAGTCCGATTCGCCTTGGCATCATTCAAAAATCGCCATCAAAGCCTATACCCACGACAGACCCGCACCCTTCGCCCTCGTCATGCATGGAACCATGCCTCAGACATTGATTGATATGGGGCATAAGGAGGTTGGAGGTATGGAATACCTGGAAGCTACTCTGTATGCCCAGGGTTTCAACGTTTATGAGCTTCACCGTCGCGGGTATGCGGAATCAGAAGGCCCTTCATGTGAGGCTTTGGCTGCCCGGAGTCAGTCGTACAACGAAACACTGGTTAAGGAAGCGAGTTACGACGCATCTGCAGCGTTGAAGCTGATTCGACAGCAATCAAACGTTATTGATGTGGGTGTTGTCGCGGGGCATTCATTTGGAGGGCTGGAAGCGGTTCATCTAGCGGACAGCTCACCCGACATCTTGGCGAGTATCAATCTCGCGGGGGCCTTGAGTCTGCCGTCCAGGGACCCCACTGCAGCGGCAACGCCCCCAGCGCCTGAGTTTCTGAAACGAATGGCAGTCACGACTAAGCCCACCCTGTTTATCTACTCGGAAACAGACTGGCTGGCCCCTATTCCGGCGATAAAGGCGTGGTTCTCTTTGCAGACGGCTCCCGCTGGGAATCGTTTTCTCGCTATGCCAACGTTAAAAGGAATGGATGGGCACGATGGCATCCTAACCGGCGATGCTGCTGACCGCTGGGTCGGTCCTCTACAGGAGTTTGTAATAAAGGCTGCGCAACTGACGAGCATAGCGACGGCAGAGTGATTGAATCCTGGCGCTGTTTGTTCCACGAAGCCGCATATGGGTATCCTGCCTGTTCTTTACCGCTCCTGTGGCTACTCGGCCGAAGCGGTCAGTCGCCATAGCGGTCGACAACGTCTATTTGTCGCCCAAAAGCGGGCTTGCTGTATGGCGATAACCAGCGTGCTTAACTACGGTGTCCGCTAAGTCGGTGACAGACCATCTCCCAACGGGCGGCTGAGACTGGCATACCGTTAAACACGCTGCTTACGAGACTTCATCGCTTGATGTGGCCAAGTGAAAAGTTACCAACGACACCTTCTCCTTGAAATATGTATCCATAGGCCCACTTAGGCGGTTTTTTTGTCCAAAATTCTCTACCACGAGGGCTAATTCTTCTTCTTCGATTCCCGATACAGCGAGCCACCTACCCCGCCGACAAAAGTAAATGTTGCTCCTATAACAGCTTGTATTCCGGTCTTTGGATAGAAGTAGGTGGCCATAGCGGCGCACGCGCAAAAAAGAAGAATCACCTCGATTGCCAATTGTTTACTCACGTCCGGGCTCCTGGATTTGCGATCAAACGATTAAACACAGGATAGGCGCTATGAACAAAACTTCCAGCATCGTTACTGGTGGCATCACCTTTACCAAAAAAACGCGAGCTTGATCTCGCTGCAGCACATCGAGAAATCTGGGAAGATCGGGATGTAACAATCGTGGCGCAATGGCAGGCCTAGGTAATCCCCCCGGAAATTAATCGTCGCCAGAAGTAGAATTTTCTCCCTGAACCATCGAGGAAGTTTTGCATGAAGCGCTCACGCTTTTCCGACAGCCAGATCATTGCCATTCTCAAGCAGGCCGAGGGCGGCGCTCCCGT
>NZ_JARLJK010000113.1:0-3251 GCF_031291215.1 Silvimonas sp. | reverse complement strand
GTAGTACCAACACCTTTACGCTTCAGTTGTCTAATTCTTCGGGTAGTTTTTCGAGTCCTGTAAATATCGGCAGTGTTACATCAACGAGTTCTGGTACTATTACCGGTACTATACCATCTACTACTGCTGCAGGCACAGGTTACCGGGTGCGTATAATTTCCAGTTCTCCGGCTGATACATCAGCAAATGATGGCGTAAACATCCATATCAGTACTCTGGCGCCTTCTACATTTACCAATAACCTGCCGGTATGTGTGGGTGATACCATAAGGCTGACAGCCAGCAATGCCAACACCAGCAACAGCATTATCTACCAGTGGACAGACCCTAATAATACGGTGACCACCTCCCAGAACCGGATCATCCCCAACGCAACGAGTGCTAATGCGGGTAACTATGCGGTATCTATTACCAATGGAGGATGTGTGCAGCACGATACACTTACAGCAGTAGTCTATGCACGCCCCAACCCGCTGACCACATCGAGCAACAGCCCTGTGTGTTCGGGTACCTATATAGGTTTATCTACAGCTACCACCACTACAGGTGTTACCTACAGCTGGAGTGGCCCTAATGGTTTTACCTCAACCCTGCCCACCCCGGTGATCAACAATGTACCCCTGTCAGACAGTGGGCGCTACTATGTTTCAGTTACTGCCAATGGGTGCAGTACCCATGACAGCACCTATGTAGTGATCACGCCCAGCCCCACAGTTACCGCCAGCTACCGCAACCCGGTGTGTATAGGGGACAGCATCAATATATACACCACGGTATCTACAGGCAGCACGTTAAGCTGGAGCGGCACTGCCGGCTACAGCGGCGGCAGCCAGAACGTGCAGCTGGCCCATACCACATCTGCCAATGCAGGCAGCTATATATTATCAGCCAGCCGTAACGGGTGCTTCACCCGCGATACGATCAACCTGTCGGTAAACCCTCTGCCCGCCAAACCGACCGTCGGCAGTAACAGCCCTGTATGCGCAGGCGCCAACTTATCATTAACAGCGCTGAATATAACAGGCGCCACCTATATCTGGACAGGCCCCACCGGTTACGGCGCCACCACAAGAACAGCCAGCCGCACCGTAGCTTATGCTGACTCAGGCAGCTACATAGTAGGAGCCACAGTGAACGGTTGTACCTCTTACGATACCACCCATGTGCTTACCCTGCAGGCCCCCACAGGAGTGACCTATGGCAGCAATGGCCCCATATGTGTGGGCGATACGCTGAAGGTGACGGCCAACAACCAGACATCAGGCGTAAGCTACAGCTGGACAGGCCCCGGCTACAGCAGCAGCCAGCAGAACTTCAATATCCTGCACAGCACCACAGCCAACGGAGGTAATTATTACCTGACCACCACCTATGGCAGCTGCGTAGTACACGATACCCTTGCAGTAGTAGTGAACCCACTACCCAACAAACCCACTATCAGCAGCAACAGCCCGGTATGTACCTTCAGCACACTGACCCTCAATGCCGTGGGTACTCCAGGCGCCACCTATAGCTGGACAGGTCCCTACTTTGGTTCCAGCCTGCAAAACCCCATACTTCCCGGTGTGCAGGCACCCAATGCAGGCAGGTTCATAGTTACCGCCACCCTCAACGGCTGCAAGGCTGCAGATACGACCAATGTGAGTGTTCTTGCCGCGCCCCTGGGTGTAGGTTATGGCAGCAACGGCCCTATATGTGCAGGAGACACTTTAAGGGTCACCTCGGCCAACCTGACTGGAGGTTCCACCTATAGCTGGATCGGTCCTGGCTTCAGCAGCAACCAGGCAAATTTTAAAATAGCCCATGCCACCACCGCCAACAGCGGCAATTACTACCTTACAGTATCAGTAGGCAGCTGTGCGGTGCACGACACCCTTGCAGTAGTGGTAAACCCACTACCAAACAAACCCACTATCAGCAGCAACAGCCCTGTATGTTCAGGCAATACCTTATCGTTCACAGCGGTGGCCACGCCCGGTGCCATTTACGGTTGGGGCGGTCCCAACCTCTTTATATCTGCGTCACCGAATGTATCCCGTAATAACGTAACGCTGGCTGATTCAGGCTACTACAGTATAACAGCCATCCTGAACGGCTGCCTGGCATCAGATACCACCCATGTAACGGTAAACCCATCGCCTTTGGGCATTGCATACAGCAGCAACAGCCCGATATGTGCCGGAGACCCGCTCAACATCACTTCCAGCTCACAGACCGCAGGCGTTACCTACAACTGGAGTGGCCCTGCTAACTATACGGCTACAACAGCCAGCTTTAGTATAACAGGTACCACTACCGCCAACTCAGGCAATTACCACCTGGCAGTTACCTACAACAGCTGCACCGTATATGATACGCTGGCAGTAGTGGTAAAGCCACTTCCTACTATCCCTACAGCAGGGAGCAACAGCCCTGTGTGCACAGGTTCACCACTGAACCTGACCTCGTTCAGCGGTGCAGGAGTGAGCTACAGCTGGAGTGGCCCTGGCAGCTACACAGCAATTACACAGAACCCTACTATAAGTGCAGTAACAGCAGCCAATGCAGGCACCTACACGGTAACTGCAAAACTGAATGGTTGTACTTCCACTAATACAACAGCAGTAGCGGTGAACCCGGTACCGACAGGTACAGCAAGCAGCAACAGTCCTGTATGTGCGGGTGATAACCTGTTGTTCACCTCTTCAGTAAGTCCTGCACTGGCCACCTACGGATGGTCAGGCCCGGGAGGTTTTATCTCTTCATTACAAAATCCATCTATAGCAAATGCCACGCCGGCAGCAGATGGTATATACGCGCTTACCCTGACTTTGGGCAGTTGCACCACGGTGCTGCATGTACCTGTCACCGTCACCCCCTTGGCAGGGCCACCTATAGTAACCATAGGCACCCCGTTCGATACAGTATGCGGAGGTGATGTGGCTACCTTTACTGCAGCATCGAGCAATGCAGGGAGCAACCCCACCTATGAGTGGAAGATAAACGGGGCAGCCACAGGCGCCACAGGCAGCAGTTATAGTACCACCACATTGCACGACGGAGACCTGGTGACCTGCAATGTAACGAGCAATGGTATCTGCCAGCCGGTGATCACTTCCAGCAGTAATGCCATATGGATGCATGTGAAAGTGTCGCAGGTGCCGAAGGTGAGTATAGAGATATCGCCATCGGTATATAACCCGGGCGGCAAGGTGACGCTTACAGCCATAGTACAGGGCAGCAGCGATTGTCTTACCTACCAGTGGAGAGTG
>NZ_JARLJK010000112.1:0-1161 GCF_031291215.1 Silvimonas sp. | reverse complement strand
GTGGCACTGCGTCTTGCCTTGCTTCTTCAGCAGCGATTGGTAGGCGATATTGCCCGCCACCGTAGCCACATAGAGCGGCCCATAGAAATCGTTCAGGCGCTGGTCCACCAGGCGCAGCCGGTCGCTGCGCCGCGCCATCATGCGCGTAAACCAGAACGTGACCAGGTAGCCGGCAAACGCCAGAATAACGGTGAGCACCGCTGCATTTTGCAGTGAACTGGGAAGACTGATCATTACTGGTTCCATGATTGACCTTGGCCAAAAGTATACCTGCACCGGCGTACATTTCACCGTGATGGTGAGATTCAGGCTGGCTGCCTGTACCGAAATGCGTATCGGGTCTGGCCTATGGAAACCGCTCTAATTCACGTCGTTGCCGATGGTCACGTCCACCGGCGGGTCACTGGTCAACTGTGCGTTCACCAGCAGCACCGTGCGCACCTCGCCTCCAGTCAGAGCGATGGGCGTCGACGTGTACTTGGGCGTCACTGAGCCGGTCGGCGTAATCACCATCGTGACGGTTTGGGAGGTAAAGCTGACGTAGCTTCCCCTCGACCCCACCGGCAACGCCGTGATCAGCGGAATGGACTTCGCCAGCGTGCTGTCGGCGGGAATCATGTACACATCCACAGCACCCGTCTTGGCGGCCTGATTCAGGAACCGGAACGCCGAGTGCCCACTGGCCGCTCCCACCTGCTGATCCTCAAGCACCGTTACCGCATACCCGCTGCCCGTCGTGCTGTCGTCCGTAAGAAAAACCGAGTGTTGATGACCGGTCAGCAGAATTCCGCTGGTGCTCAGCAGAGCCGTGGTGGTGGTTGTGCCCGTAACCTTGATGGCGGCCGCGGGGCTGGCCGTCAGCGTGCCATACGGAGTAATCGTCCCCTGGCCAACGTTCCCGGCCACCATGCTGCCTTCCACATACACATTGATCGCGGGGGCTGTGTATGAGGCGTCGATCACGCGTACCAGTGTCGGCTGCGTATATGTGGCCACGTTGGTGCAACCGGAAAGCGAGAACGACAGCGCAAGACAGAGCAGGGCCGCCACGGCCAGTTCCGGCAGAGTCAACCGCCGCATCTTCTTGCACCATCCGCTTGCGTTCTTCGTCATGGCGAGCATCTTTGAAAGAGTCACAGGCCTCCCACCCATACTACAGCG
>NZ_JARLJK010000111.1:0-3884 GCF_031291215.1 Silvimonas sp. | reverse complement strand
CGCCTCCTCATCCGAATCCACTGGCACTAGCCACAGCGCATCCAGGCCCGATGACACAGAGCTACGACCCGAAGTGCTGACCACATCAGATGGGGGCCCAGGCTGTGAGGCACTGTCCGACTCAGAGCCAGAGCTGCTGTCTGAGCCAGAATCACAGACCGAGCTAGAGCTGCTGCGCACAACGCGGGACTCCCTCGCCCTCACCTTGGCAAGCCTGCGGTTCTCGCGTTCATGCTGCTCTGAGGTAGCGGGTGCCTGGGCCCCCACAGGCACCAATTCCAGGGCACGACGAGATGGACCCCCTCCCGGGCGAGCCACAGGGGGCGAAGCAGAGCGGGCATGGGCTCCAGGTCGAGGTGCGGGCACCCCCAGCGGCAATGGAACATCCCTCCCAGGACGAAGAAGACGCTTCTGTGCTGCGAGAGGCGCCCCTGCCACCAGTCGTGCACGTCGCTCAGTGGCATCCTCACGCTCATGCAGCACTCGCGCGAATCGCCTGGCACACAGCCACTCCTCCGCCTCCATCAGTCTCTGCAAAACGCCCTCCGCGTCCCGTGCAATCCTGTACTTGAGCCGCGGGTTACCGCACCACTCTGCACCCAAGTCCGTAACCACAGGGTCGCACTGCTCAGGGTCATCCTCTCGGCTGCGGCGGGCCTTGCACTTGTGCGTTGCCATGGCCGTGGTGTTGTACAGGCCGCCACAGACGCACTGCAGATGATCCTCCAGCGTGAAGGGATAGTTGGTGGCAGGGCCCTCGCCTGCAAGGCGCGGGCCACCCGGAGGAAACCCAACACTGGCCCCACGCCCACGACCCCTGGCACTCACGCCACGTGCACGTGGTGACTCAGACGCACTCCTGCCACGGCCATGCAGGGCCTGAGCCTGTGCAGTACGAAGGCCGCGCAGCGTGGAGCGCACGGCACCAAACACATCCGCAGGTGCTGTGGCGCCAACCTCCTCTCCCGCCAACACGGGCACAGCAGAGCGAGCCCCGTCACCGCCACTGCCAGTGGCATCAGGGGTGCCCTCTGCCCCGGCACTGTGCACACGAGGCAGCAGCTGACGGACACCACCACTATGGGAGGGAAAAGGCGGCGCGCCATCATATCTCGCAGCCTCACCCGTGCCACCGCCACGATCAAACCCAGAGCGAGAGGGGGCAGCAGGGGGTGCCACAGCGGAGGGGGCGGGCGGGAAGTGTAGGGGGCGGCGCGCAGCATCACGACGAGTTGCAGGCGGGGCATCAACAAAAGCACCAAGCTCGTCCGGCTCAGCAGCCGCACCAACGTCTCCAGAAGGCCCTCTGCCAGTCCCCGCAGTCGTTCGCAGGGGAGCTATCACTCGGGATGGTGGGCGGGGAGCGCCTGGGTCCTGAGCACTGTGATCAGCGGGGCTGTGGCTGCTGCCTGGCAGGCCCAGGGCTCGCGGGGGTGTCTGGTAGTAGTGGAGATTCATACCACGAGCATCCATCACACCATGCCGGTGCGGCATTGTGCCCCTTCCAGCACCAGGGAGCACTGGGCCACTGGCCTCATGCTGGCGTGGAGACAGAGGGGTTTGGAGATAAGCTCTCGCCAACACCTTGAGCTTTTCCGCACGGCCAGGTGGTGAAGACAGCGGCTGACCCATCCCAGGCGCACGAGGCGGAGGCGGCGGCGGCATGCGACCACTGGAAGGTGATGCCGAGGGCGCGCTGGCGACAGATGCACGCAGAGGTGTGGCGTGCTGGCTCACTGCATCAGCAGACGGGCCAGCAAGTAGCGGGGCTGGCGCGTGGCGTGGCGTCCCGGCTAGCACAGTGGGTGTAGGTGAGGTGGGGAGCTGTGAGACATGTCCAGATGCGGTGGGGGATAACAGGTTCACAGCAGAGGGGACAGGAGCCGTGACGGGTGGTGCCACTGACACATGTCTGTTCCAGGGGGCGGCTGGCATCTGTGACTCACACACGCACACACACAACACAAGATAAGAACACACACAATCGCACACGCACCACACACACACACACACCTGGGGCTCCAAAGTCGGACGTGGAACAGGAGAGGCAACCCCGGGGCCATGAGCAGGCGGCACTGTTGGCTCGCTGAGAATACCCTCGCCTGGCTGGAGCTCAGGCAGTGAAGACGCATGCTGTGCTGTGGGTGGCGCTGCTGCCATCTCCTGCGCCGGATGGCTGTCCTCACCAGGGTTCTCATCATACCTCAGCATGGCTGCTAGCTGCAACACAAACACACACACACACACACACACACAACCGAAAATTAGCACACAAAGCGTACAGAAACGTCCAAAGTTAATGTCCTGCGCACATGTGCGCCACACACAAGCAATCTCACTCCCAGACCGCAAGAGCACGTACCCAGAGAGATTGAGATCGATCGAGGAACAGGGAAGGCACTGGCCCGCCGGGCCTGCCGACATTCACCGGAGAGATAGGCGGTGATCGCTTGGGCGCGGGGGATGATGCCACCATCCGTGCCGGGCTCCTCACAGCAGTGGGCGTCCCTCCGTGGCCCACACCAGATATGGCAAACGAGGCAATGCTCGCTAACGAGGGAAACACGTCCTTGTGCACGTGCGAGGAGGGCAGCTGGGGAACACACAAACACGCCCACGAAAATCAACACCCAGACACGGAAACATTGAAGAACTCGCTAAGCAGCACCACTCAGAGAAGAATCACTCAGCGTACGCACAAACACGCACCTCTTGAAGCCGCGCCTGCTTGGGAGAAGGGGACCCAGTGTCGAGGGAAGCCGGGCCCTGCAGGCGTGTACAAGCCCCCGTGGGCCACTGGCAGCCCTGGGGCACACATCACATGCACACACACAAACATATAAACACTCACTTTAGCAGGCCTTAGCCACGGTGCCACACACACACAACACACAAATAAACATACCATCACACTACACAAACAATGAGCACACACTGAGAACAGAACGCACTTGGCCAGACTGTGGAGGCTGAAGAGAAGACGCACAACCAACGTTGCCGGTGCCCACGCTTGGACAAGACAGAGAAAGGGGAGGCTTGCGCAGTGGCGTGGCGGATGCTGCCCCTGTTTCCACCGGAGCGGCGCAAGGTACTGCACGGCCCGTGGCGGAAGAGGCCAGGGGGCCAACATTCGCAACAAGCAGATGCATCCAAGGCGCAGGGGCATCCCCCTGCTGCGATACATACGCACACACAAACACACAGACACACACTAGGAAACATGAGCTAACATAACAAGGCACGGAGTGCTTGCACTGCACACACACACTTCACACACACGTGCACCTCATTCGCAGACACACAAACACTCACAACACAAAGTCACCCAGGAAACGATCGCACACACACCACACGCACCCGATGCCCAGATGGACGAGACGAAGTGGGAGGATCGCTCTCAAAGATTTGGCAAGGCGGCGTCGGCGGCTCCCCTGACATGCCACTGGCAGGCTGCGTGTCCAGCAGTGCGCGGCCCATGGCGGATGACGCCACAGGGCCGACACCCACACCAAAAACCTGAGGCGAAGGGGCGCCACATACGCACACTCATCGGGGTAACATAAATATAACAAGGCAGAGAGCACACATTCACTTTCGGAAGAAGCGGCGCACACACATGCGTGAAACGTTCAGACGTGCAAACGTGTACACGTGCAAACTCACAAACGTACAAGCAGAGTCACACACCCATCATCGCACGAAATCGCACAGGCAAACACTCACCCGTAGCTCAGACGGTGGAGGCGGAACAGTTGAAAACTGGGATGGCGCTATCGCTCCTGGGGTGCCCTCCCTCAGCCGAGACACAGGCAGCAAAGCTGCGGGCGGCACTGCGTGTGACGTTGCCGCGTCCTGGCCAACAACTGCCACAGAAGGCTGAGGCG
>NZ_JARLJK010000110.1:0-82127 GCF_031291215.1 Silvimonas sp. | reverse complement strand
GGTGTACGCCCCAGCCATGCGTAATAGCCACTGCGGGAGACCCGGAACAGCTGACACATCATGGCGACAGGGTAACGTTCAGCCAGCGCCTCAATGGCGCGGAACTTCACTTCGTGGGTTGCGAGAAGATGGCGAGCGCCGTTTTTAAGATGTCGCGCTCCATGGTCGTGCGGGCAAGTTCGTCGCGAAGGCGTGTCGGCGAGCGTTGAATATTGAGCAGCAGGGGGTGCGGACAAAAACCTGGACTACCTGAAGGGGTAGTTCATGTATTCGTACGAAGACCGGCTGCGAGCCGTCCATCTCTACCTGAAGCTGGGAAAGCGCATCAGCGCGACCCTCCGCGCACTGGGTTAGCCGAGCTGTTCCAGCAGCTCATGCAGGCTGATCGGTTCCGGTGTGGGCATCCTTGCCGGTGCCGGCTTCGCTTCCTGTGCCCAGTCGATCTTGTTCATCAGGATTTGCATCGAGTCGCTTCTCGCCAGGGCGCTTGCCCAGTGTTCTCTGTTCACCTGCTGTTTGATTAGTACCAGTTCCGGCAGGTGTTCCACCGACATTTCCAGCAGGCTTGCCACATTGGGAGTTACCTGGATGAGTGCAGCTAGCTTGTCCTCCAGTAGTGGAATCAGCTCTCCCGCCGACCATACCGGCTGTGCCGTTTTGACCATCAGTGCCGACCGTTCCGATTCGGTCAAGTCTTTCGTCTTGGGAAACCAGACCTTTTCCGAATTGCGCACACCCTGGTTAGTTGTTGGCTCGCTGGCTAGTGTCAGATCCATTGCCAGTGCTTGCTTCCCCGATTGCGCCGTTTTGGCCAGTTGCTGTGCCATGTCCATCAGGTGCTGATCGTTCTCGCGCTGTGCCGCTTTCGCCATCACCTGCGCCAGCAGCATGCGCCCCAGCGGCGAAGATGTCGCCTTGTGCGTTTGCGATGCGTTCCCGTTTTTGTTGTCGGCACCTGACGAGACAGGCGCTTCGGACTCGCTATCGTTCCCCTCGTCCGGCCCCATGTCGTCTTCGTCATCGCTCTCTTCATCGTCGTCGTACTCGGGGTCATCTTCACCCCAGCGATAACGATAAAGACTCGGGCTTTCGTAATCCGCAGCCGCTGACCATACCTCCTCCTCCAGCTTGCTCACTATGTCACCGGTGTTCAGTGGCACTCCCATAGCGCCATCTTGATCCGCGTGATGATCATAGAGGTAGGCCCAACCGGGTTCAGTGGCCGTCCATAGGGCCAACTGCGCATCGCGATCCAAACCCTCCACAAAACCGGATAACAGCTCTTCGACGACATCTTCGTAACTAGACCAATCTGCTGATTCCTCTCCCTGCACTTGAGCGCAAAACTCCTCCCAGACATTCGCGAGACCTGAGTCGCCGGAAAGTTCTGCACTACTAGCCTTAAGTTCTGAAATTGTGGAGTTGACGGCAGCGTCAGTCAGTCTGTTCGCCCAAGCAGCGACAATATGTTGCTCAATACGGCTCATCTGGCTCGCCTTTCATGCACACAGTCAATCGGCTGCTGGCTCAAGTGCCCAGCCGCCGGGAGGAAGCCCCCTTTGGGGGAGCTATTTCAACAATCCGATGACAATTGGAAATGCAATTGCGCCAATGATCGCGCCTGCTTTTCCGCCCAGAACACCGCTGTCGTAGCGGATACCTTATTTGTCGAGCCTTCGCTTTGCAATCGCCCGCTCATTTCACTTCAGGATGCTCACTGCTGATTGACCGCAAGTGGTACCACAATAGTACCCCGAACTTGGAGTTGGCTGAATAGTTGGCAACCAGTACCGGCCAGCAGCGCTAGTTACCAATCCTGCGGTTAACACTCTGGTTAACAGGGAAATCACTGCTGTTGGGATGGTTGGCATTGCGGTGGTTAGTGTCGCGGTTAGCGCGGAAACGACCTCATAAAACCTCACTTATCACCAAGGGTTTCGATGCACATAAAACGGCGCAATGGGTCGCCGCAGCTGGCTTTCCCCAGTAAAAGTAGTCCGGATTAATTAACGATAAAGCCAAGCGTTTGCAACGACACTCACGCACTCATGCACCCACCTACTGGAAATATCGGACATGGGGGTACAAGGAGAGGCCGAACAGGCGGTCATTGTTGCGAAGTCTTGGTACGCAAAGTCAAGGTACGCAGTGAGGTACGCACGGATAACAGTCGTTTCCACACTTCAGGTTTTCGCGGAAACCGCCATGGACATAGGGCTGCAGGGAATACGTGCGTGCGAGGCAAGGTGATTCCCTCAAGGTCCCACGAGGCCGATCATTCCAACCGTTTCCACCCGCCTCAAATCTGAGCCCACACCAAATCATCAAGCATGACGCATTGCCATCCAAGCATCAGGTACCCACGCTGGGGTCCATGCAAACACCACTTTTGTGAAACAAAGCTGGCATCGCAAGATTTTGTTTACCCCTGTGTTTACCCCTAGCACAAAAACAAAAAGGCCCGATCACATTGGATCGGGCCTATCTTGTTGATTTTATTGGTCGGAATGGCGGGATTCGAACTCGCGACCCCTTGCACCCCATGCAAGTGCGCTACCAGGCTGCGCTACATTCCGAGGAGGAGCGATTATAGCTGCGCTCTTGGGCTTTGCCTACCCCTTTTGCACAGACTTTACCGCCAGGCGTTCAGGGGGTGGCAAGTGGCTCATTGAGCCACTCCAGCAAGGCTTGTAACTCTTCCTTGATGGAAATTGCAGCCGGGTTGGCAGCCTCTTCGCCAGCGTGGGCGAGTTGGTTGCGGGCACCGCTGATGGTGAAGCCTTGCTCGTATAACAATGAGCGGATACGCCGCACCAGCAACACTTCGTGATGCTGGTAGTAGCGGCGGTTGCCTCGGCGTTTTACGGGTTTGAGTTGCGTGAACTCTTGTTCCCAGTAACGCAAGACATGAGGCTTCACTCCACACAAATCGCTCACTTCACCAATGGTGAAGTAGCGTTTTGCGGGGATGGAAGGCAGATCACTGGTTGGAATGACGTTGCTGCTGCTTTGCATAGTGCAGTTCAACTAGCCCCTTCAGTTTCTGGCTGGCATGGAAGGTGACAACACGGCGGGCAGAGATCGGGATCTCTTCGCCAGTCTTGGGGTTGCGGCCCGGGCGCTGTGGTTTGTCGCGCAACTGAAAGTTGCCAAAACCAGACAGTTTTACGGTGTCGCCTTCTTCCAGCGAGGCACGGATTTCTTCAAAAAACGCCTCAACCATATCTTTGGCTTCGCGTTTGTTCAGGCCAACCTTATCAAACAGCAAATCGGCGAGGTCTGCTTTGGTAAGCGTCATTGTTGTTATCTCAATACTCATGTGACTCGGCACAGGGCGTGCAAATCAAAAAAAAATATAAGGCTTACGCTCTCAATGTCGCACCACACGCTTGCGCTGCCGCGATCAGTGCGGTAACGGTTGCGTCTACTTCCTCGTCGGTCAGGGTTTTGAGAGTATCTTGCATTAACACTTTGAATGCAAGGCTCTTTTTCCCTTCTGGCACGCCTTTTCCACGGTAGATATCGAACAATTCGATAGCGGTTACCAGTGGCTGTTTTGCAGCGGCAAAAGCCGATTGCAATGCGGCCAGCGACTGCGACTCATCTACCACCAGAGCCAGATCACGCCGCACAGCTTGCACGCGGCTAACGGCTTTGGCGCGCACCGGGTTTACCGACAACAGGGCGGCGGCATCCAGTTCGAACACGACTGGCGACTGGCCCAGTTCGTAAGCTTGAGTCCATTGCGGGTGTAATTCTCCCAGCCAACCCACCACAATGCCATCCAGCACGATTTCAGCAGAACGACCTGGGTGTAAAGCCGGATGACTGGCGCGGCGGAATTCTGCCACACGCGGGGCGATCAGTGCTTCTACATCTGCTTTGATATCAAAGAAATCAACAGTCGCTTTAGCAGCAGCCCATTGTTCCGGATCACGCGTGCCCCACGCCAGCCCACCGATTTTTTCCGGTTGGACTTGCGCGGTTACGCCGTGGAACACCCGGCCAACTTCAAACAAGCGTACGCGCTCGGCTTTGCGGTTGAGATTGTACTGAAGCGCATTGACCAAACCGCCCAACAAAGATGAACGCATTACGCTCATCTGGCTGGCGATCGGGTTGATCAGCTTGACCGGCGCAGTGTTGCCGGCCAGTTCACGCTCCCACTTCTCCTCAACAAACGAGTAGTTGATGCTTTCCTGGTAGCCGGCAGCCACCAGAATGCGTTTGAGCGAGAATTTGTCTCGGGCGTTACCTGGTTGCGGCAACATGGCAATCCGGCTGGCTGCTGGCCGGGTCGGGATGTTGTCATAGCCGTAAACACGCGCGACTTCTTCGATCAGATCTTCTTCAATTTCCAGATCGAAGCGAAAACTCGGCGGAGTGACCGTGATGACGTCGCCAGCCAGTTCGGCTGACAGACCCAGACGGCGCAGCAGGGACAATACTTCGTCACCTGGCAGCGTCAAACCCAAGACCTTGGCAACCCGCGAGACGCGCAGGGCCACCTGCTTGCGGGCGGGCAATTCGGCAACTTGTTCAACGATGGGACCGACCTGGCCGCCACACACATCAACCAGCAACTGGGTAGCGCGTTCCAGCGCCGGGCGCACGTTGCCGAAGTCCACACCGCGCTCAAAGCGATGGCTCGCGTCCGAAGAGAAACCCAGTCGACGTGCTTTGCCGGCGATATCTGCCGGGGCAAAGAACGCGGACTCGAGGAAAATGTCTGTGGATGCGTCGTCAATTTCAGAATTAGCGCCGCCCATGATGCCAGCCAGAGCAACCGGGCGTGTGCCATCGGTGATCACCAGCATGTCGGTCGCGAGGTCCAGCTCTTTGCCATTGAGCAAAGTGAGCTTCTCGCCCTCGCGGGCAAAGCGCACGAGGATGCCGCCTTGCAGCTTGTTGGCGTCGAAGGCGTGCATCGGCTGACCCAGTTCGAGCATCACGTAGTTGGTAATATCTACCACTGCCGAGATGCTGCGAATGCCGGAGCGTTCGAGGCGTTGTTTCATCCAGTCCGGTGTTGCAGCCTGGCGATTAATATTGCGGACGATACGCCCGGCGTAACGCGGGCAGGCGCTGCCAGCTTCCAGCTTGATGCTGATGGCGTCGTCAATTGCAGGTGCGACCGGAGTGATTTCCACCGGGGTTTGCGCCACGCCAGTCAACGCGGCCACTTCACGCGCGATGCCGCGGATCGACAGGCAATCTGCACGGTTGGGCGTGAGCTTGAGCGTCAGCAGCGTGTCGTCCAGATTCAGATATTCGCGCAGCGCCACGCCCACCGGGGCATCGGCTGGCAATACCAGCAGACCGGAAGACTCTTCGCTCACACCCAGTTCTTTGGCCGAACACAGCATGCCGTTGGATTCAACACCGCGCACTTTGGCTTGCTTGATCTTGAAGTCGCCCGGCAGCACGGCGCCGACGCGCGCGCAGGGCACGCGAATGCCTGGCGCTACGTTCGGCGCACCGCAGACGATCTGGATCGGCTCGGCTTCACCGACATTGACCGTGCAAACGTTCAAGCGATCAGCGTTTTCATGGCGGGTAACGGTCAGCACTTCGGCCACGATCACGTCGGTAAATGCTGGCGCGGCCGGATCGGCTTCTTCTACTTCCAGCCCGGCCATCGTCAACAGATGAGCCAGCGCTTCAGATTCGAGCTGGGGATTGGCCCAGCTACGCAACCACTGTTCAGAGAATTTCATGGTATTCGCCCTGGCTTATTTGAATTGCTGCAGGAATGCGAGATCGTTCTCGAAGAAGAGCCGCAGATCGTTCACGCCGTAATACAGCATGGCGAAACGATCGAGCCCGAAACCGAAGGCAAAGCCGGTGTAGATTTCCGGATCAATGCCCACGTTGCGCAACACGTTCGGATGCACCATGCCGCAACCGCCGATCTCCAGCCAACCACGCTCACCCAGCACATCGACTTCGGCCGACGGTTCGGTAAACGGGAAGAAAGACGGACGGAAGCGCACTTGCAGATCGTCGCGCTCGAAGAAATTACGCAGCCAGTCAGTAATCACGGCTTTGAGGTCGGCAAACGAGACGCCCTCTTCCACCCACAGACCTTCCATTTGATGGAACATCGGCGAGTGAGTGGCATCCGAATCCACGCGATACACGCGGCCAGGTGCCACGATCTTGATTGGCGGCTTGTTGTCGAGCATGTACCGCACCTGGATCGGCGAGGTATGCGTGCGCAGTACCAGCGGCTCGGCAGCGGTCGAACCTTCCACATAGAAGGTGTCCTGCATGGCGCGAGCCGGGTGGTCTTTGGGGATGTTCAGTGCTTCAAAATTGTGGAAATCGTTCTCGATTTCCGGACCATCGGCCACAGTGAAACCGAGCGAAGCAAACAGCGCTTCAATACGATGTTGCACCAGCGTTACCGGATGCAGACCACCCAAGCCGTGGGAACGACCGGGCAAAGTGATATCGAGCGCTTCTGCGGCGAGCTGGCGAGCCAGTTTTTCCTGAGCCAGTGCATCGCGGCGGGCATTCAGCGTGGCCTCAAAAGCCTGACGGGCTTGATTGACGGTCGCGCCAAAGGTTTTCTTTTCTTCTGGCGGCAAAGTGGCGAGCTGCTTGAGCAGCGCGGTGATCGCGCCTTCTTTGCCGACGTATTTGGCTTTTACATTTTCCAGTGCGGGCGCTTCACTGGTCGCATTCAGTTCGGCGAGGCCTTGCGCAAGAAGGGCTTGTACGTCCATATCGAATGTCGCGCTTTACGCGCGCTCCTGCCTGGAATTGAAGCAAACGCATCTTCAGCAAAACACTGAAGACCGCAAACCAATAAAAAAGGGAGGCCGGGAAGCCTCCCTGATCTTGCCAATTGCAAATGAGGCGCCGCCACCTAAGCGGCAGCACCTTCATTCATCAAGCAACGAGGCTAGCCTTGGCTTTCTCAACAAACTGGGCAAATGCCGGCTTGTCGAAAATTGCCATATCGGCCAGAACCTTGCGGTCTACCTCGATCCCGGCCTTCTTCAGACCGTTCATGAACTTGCTGTACGCCAGACCCAGTTCGCGGGATGCAGCGTTGATACGCGCAATCCACAGCTGACGGAACTGACGTTTCTTTTGACGGCGGTCACGGTAGGCGTATTGGCCAGCCTTCATTACCGCTTGCTTGGCAACGCGGTATACGTTCTTGCGACGGCCGCGATAGCCCTTCGCCAGATTCAGGATTTTCTTGTGACGAGCGCGGGCTGTTACACCACGTTTAACGCGAGGCATATTTAATCTCCTTTAGTTACGCGTAGGGCAACATCGCACGCACACTACCCATGTTGGTCGAATCGACCATGCAGGTACCGCGCAATTGACGCTTGTTTTTGGTGGTTTTCTTGGTCAGGATGTGGCGCTTGAACGCTTTGCTGCGCTTTACACCACCACCGCCGAGTACTTTAAGGCGCTTCGCAGCGCCACTCTTGGTTTTCATCTTGGGCATTTGTATGCTCTCCAAGTATGTTTAGATTCGGCAACAGGCGCCTTCTTGCGAAGAACTTTAAGCCCGCCACCACGCTTTTATTGCGGCCGCTTGTTCCGGCTTCCGGTTTCCCGTCGCCCGAAACATTAGCGGGGGCAGCCGCACCCCCGCTTGAAAACTACACTGGCTAGAAACTTGCCACCATCAGGAAGAATTACTTCTTCTTGGGTGCCAACATCATCACCATTTGACGCCCTTCAAGACGGGGGAATTGCTCAACTACTGCCAGATCAACCAGATCTGCTTCCACCCGCTTCAACTGCGCCATACCGATTTCCTGGTGAGCCATTTCACGCCCACGGAATCGCAAAGTAATCTTGGCCTTATCGCCTTCAGTGAGAAAACGGATCAGGTTTTTGAGTTTCACCTGGTAGTCGTTTTCATCAGTCCCGGGACGGAATTTAACTTCCTTGACCTGGATCTGCTTCTGCTTGAGCTTGGCCGCGTGATCTTTTTTGGACTTCTCGTACTTGTACTTGCCGTAGTCCATGATGCGGCAGACCGGCGGCGTCGCATTTGGCGCAATTTCGACCAAGTCCAGTTCAGCCTCTTCGGCTTTGGACAAGGCCTCTTGCAAACTAATCACACCCAGTTGTTCACCCTGGGCATCCTGCAAACGCACTTCGCGCGCGGTAATCTCGCCGTTGATCCGCGGCTCCTTATCTTGAGCAGCTATCTTGAATTCTCCAAGTCATTCAAAAACAAAACCGTGCGAACGGTCTTGGGTAAAAAAGCCTCTTACAGTAATTCGGTCTTGAGACGCTCAATAAGCGCTGCAACCGACATTTGCCCGAGGTCTTCACCACTTCGACTACGCACGGCCACCAAGCCTTCAGCTTTTTCCTTATCGCCAACAATCAGTTGGTACGGCAAGCGCTGCAAGCTATGTTCTCGAATTTTATAGGTTATTTTCTCGTTTCTCAAGTCCGCCTGTACACGGAAACCTGCTTGAGTGAGCATTTGGGTCACTTCTTGTACATATTCCGACTGATGTTCGGAGATATTCATCACCACCAACTGAGTCGGAGCCAGCCACAAGGGGAACGAACCGGCAAAGTTTTCGATCAGGATGCCCAGGAAGCGCTCCATCGAACCCACGATGGCACGGTGCAGCATGATCGGTTTTTGCTTGGTGTTGTCTTCCGCCACGTACTCTGGACCGAGACGCTCCGGCAACACGAAGTCCAGCTGCAGCGTACCGCACTGCCAGGAGCGACCAATCGCGTCCTTGATGTGGTATTCGATCTTCGGGCCGTAGAACGCGCCTTCGCCCGGCAATTCTTCCCACTGCACGCCACAGGCTTGCAACGCCTCACGCATGCCCTGCTCGGCTTTGTCCCAGCCTTCATCGCTACCGGCACGTTTTTCCGGGCGCAGAGCCAACTTGATGTCGACCTGTTCAAAGCCCATGTCGTCATACACGCTCATGGCCAGTGCGTGGAATACCTTGGCTTCTTCGATGAACTGGGCATCGGTACAGAAGATATGCGCATCGTCTTGCGTAAAGCCGCGTACACGCATCAAACCATGCAGCGAGCCCGAAGGCTCGTTACGGTGGCAAGCGCCAAACTCGGCCAGACGCAGCGGCAGATCGCGGTAAGAACGAAGGTCACTATTGAAAATCTGGACATGACCCGGGCAGTTCATCGGCTTGACGGCGTAAGTACGCTTTTCCGATTCGGTGATGAACATGTTTTCCTGGTAGTTTTCCCAGTGACCGGATTTCTCCCACAGCGCGCGATCCATGATCTGCGGTGTGCGCACCTCCTGGTAGCCAGCTTTGACCAGGCGGCGGCGCATGTATTGCTCCACCGATTGCCACAACTGCCAGCCCTTCGGGTGCCAGAACACCATGCCAGGTGCTTCTTCTTGCATATGGAACAGGTCCAGCGCTTTACCGATCTTGCGGTGATCGCGCTTTTCGGCTTCTTCCAGACGATGCAGGTAGGCTTCCAGGTCTTCTTTCTTGGCCCACGCGGTACCGTAAATCCGCGTCAGCATTTCGTTCTTGGAGTCGCCACGCCAGTAGGCGCCAGCGACCTTCATCAGCTTGAACACTTTCAGCTTGCCAGTGGATGGTACGTGCGGGCCACGACACAAGTCGGTGAAGTCACCCTCGCGGTACAGACTCAATGCCTGATCAGCCGGAATCGAAGCGATGATTTCGGCCTTGTAGGCTTCGCCAATGCCCTTGAAGTATTCAACAGCCGCATCACGCGACAGTTCGTAGCGCTCAACCGGGATATCTTGCCTGGCCAGTTCAGCCATTTTCTTTTCAATCGCGGCCAGATCTTCAGGCGTAAACGGGCGCTTGTAGCTGAAGTCGTAATAAAAGCCGTCTTCAATTACCGGGCCGATGGTAACTTGCGCTTCCGGGAATAAAGACTTGACGGCATACGCCAGCAAGTGAGCGGTGGAATGGCGGATTACTTCCAGACCATCAGCATCCCGATCCGTCACGATGGCCAGATTTACATCTCGATCGATCACAAAGCTGGTATCGACCAGCTGGCCGTTAACCTTGCCAGCCAGCGCAGCGCGGGCCAGTCCAGCACCAATGCTGCCAGCCACGCCAGCCACACTGATTGGTGCATCGAATTCACGTTTGGAACCATCGGGAAGCGTAATCGAGATCATGATCTGTCGCCTTAAATCCGTTTGTCTTTTGGCTTCCGGTGCATTTGCGTAGCCGGAAAACCGTTTTGTCGATTGCCGCATTTCGCAACGCTGGAAAAGGGCAAAAAAAAAGTGCGGGCAGAGCGCCGCACTTTTTATGAAACCAAAGCCATAGCACGGCTACCGCGTTTATTTACCGGTAGTCGTGGTAGTTCGGAACATGGCTTTGTTTCCTTTGTTTATTTCGTTGGTAGGCACGATTGGACTCGAACCAACGACCCCCACCATGTCAAGGTGGTGCTCTAACCAGCTGAGCTACGTGCCTGTCGAAGGAGAGCGATATTAGCGGCAACTTCGCCTGACCGCAAGTCCCTTTGTGAAAAATTCCTGATGTACCGGCTTTTTGGGGGTGTTGTCCCCTGCCCGTTTGAAGCTTCGGCGTACACGCATCGCACCAGTCAGACCACCGCAAACAAACGGCGTCAGTTCCAGAAACAAAAAACCCCGCATAAGCAGCGGGGGTTTTTGTTTTGGCCATTACAGCCCTGGCTTGCGCCAGAAATAGCGCCAGACAAAACCTGGCCACGCCATTACGATAAACAATGCGCCAGTCGCAGCGAAGAATTCCCAGTGCTGCGGTTGCACGCTGGTGACGCGCGCTTCAAGCACGCGAGCAATCCCGCCAACCAGAAAATACAGAATGACCAGTTCCAGCAAGCGCCAGCCAAAATGCTTCTTCAGCTTGTCGCCTGGAATGGCAAACGCCACCCGGTCGGTCAGGAAAGGCAAATTGGCGGCCAGGACCGCCAATCCGCAAAGCAGTGCAATTTCGAGCATTGTCGCCTTACATCTGCAGTAGCGAGTGCGCTACGGCAGAAGACAAAAGGAACAAGAGACGATCTGGCATCAGGCCAATCACCAGCAACAACAGACAGTTAACCGACAACACCACGCGGGCATCAATACCGGCCACGATCGGGCTGTGATCTTCGGCATCGTCAAAGTACATGACCTTGACTACGCGCAGGTAATAGAAGGCACCAATTACCGACATCAGCACGCCGTAAACGGCCAGCCAGGTCAGGCCCATGTTGACGACGGCTTCCAGAATGGCCAGCTTGGCAAAGAAGCCGACGAACACCGGGATACCTGCCATCGAGAACATCACCAGCAGCATCATGGCGGCAAACCATGGGCTGCGTTGGTTCAGACCCTTGAAGTCGTCGATACGGTCTGCTTCAAAACCTTCACGCGACAGCAACATCACCACGCCGAAACCGGCAGCGGTGGTCAGCATGTAGGTCACCGCATAGAAGAACGCTGCGGCATAACCCACCGGCGTGCCCACCAGAATACCCAGCAGCAGGAAGCCCATGTGCGAGATAGTGGAATACGCAAACATCCGCTTGATATTGGATTGTGCAATCGCCGAGAGGTTACCCAAAGCCAGTGACAGCACCGCCATGATCATCAGCATCCCGCGCCAGTCCGGAGCGTAGCTTTCCAGACCTTGCGCCAGAATGCGGATCACAAAAGCAAATGCAGCAATCTTTGGGGCCGAACCGATCAGTTGGGCGATCAGCGTTGGCGAGCCTTCGTAAACGTCAGGCACCCACATATGGAATGGCACGGCGCCGAGCTTGAAGCCGATACCGGTCACGATGAACACCAGACCAAACACGGTCAGCAGACGGTTGGCTTCGCCACTCATGATGCGCTGGGCAATAACCAGTACATCCAGGCTTTGCGTTGCACCGTAAACCATCGACATACCATACAGCAGCATCCCGGAAGCCAGCGCGCCCAGCACGAAGTACTTCATGGCGGCTTCGGTGGCTTGCACGGACTCACGGCGCAGACCAACCAGTGCGTACAGCGACAGCGACAGCAACTCCAGACCCACGTACAGCGTGACGAAGTTGAGCGACGAGGTCATCACCATCATGCCCAGCAGCGCAAACAAGGTCAGCGAGAACAGTTCGCCCTTGTAGATACCGCGTGCTTCGGCGTACGAGCGACCATAGATCAGCACGAGTGCCACGCCCAGGATCATCGCCACTTTGGCAACCCCGGCCAGCGGATCGGCCACAAACATGCCGTTAAAGGCGATCTGCGAAGGATGGGTCATGCCATTGACCAGCAGACAGGCTGTTACAGCCAGTGCGATCAGAGTCAGCAGATACGTTACGTGACGCTTGGCGTCAGACAAGAAAAGATCGATCAGCAAAATGGCCGACACCGCGATCAGGAGAAAAATCTCCGGTGCAGCAGCCCATGCGTTAAGACTGGTCCAGGTCATGCTCTAAACCCTTTTAAATTCATCATTTCGGTCAATCAGCCGGTTATTGGGGCAATTGAGGCTGGGGCAGCTTGGACTGCGACACATGCCAGATCAGATCGTTAACGGAAACGTGCATCAGGTCGGTAAACATCTTCGGATACAGACCCATGCCAAGTACGGTAACAGCCAGCACGGCCAACACCAGGAACTCGCGCTTGTTGACGTCTTTCAGTTCAGCAACGTGATGATTGGCCACGTCACCAAAAATGACTCGCTTGTACATCCACAGTGTGTAAGCCGCACCGAAGACCAGCGTGGTGGCTGCAAAGAAGGCGTACCAGAAATTGACCTGGATCGCGCCCAGCACCACGAAGAACTCACCCACGAAACCAGATGTGGCTGGCAAACCGGAGTTAGCCATGGCAAACAGCATCATGAAGCTGGCAAAGATTGGCATCTTGTTCGCGACGCCGCCGTAATCAGCGATCTTGCGGCTGTGCACGCGGTCGTACATCACACCGATACAGAAGAACATCGCGGCAGAAACAAAGCCGTGCGAGATCATCTGCACGATGGCGCCTTCCACTGCGAACTGGTTCATCTGCGTGCCACCGGCAAACATGAAGAAGCCCAGTGTCACAAAGCCCATGTGCGAGATCGATGAATAAGCCACCAGCTTTTTCATGTCAGTCTGCACCAGCGCGACCATACCGATGTAAACCACGGCGATCAGCGAGAACAGAATGAACACCCAGGCATATTCACGGCAAGCATCCGGCACGATCGGCAGCGCGAATCGCAGGAAACCGTAAGCACCCAGCTTCAGTGTAATTGCCGCCAGTACCATCGAACCACCGGTTGGTGCTTCAACGTGGGCATCCGGCAACCAGGTGTGGACAGGCCACATCGGCACCTTCACCGCAAAGGCAAAGAAGAAGGCAATCAGCAGCAGACCTTGCGCAGTCATCGTCAGCGGCAGGCGGGCGAAGTCGGCAATCGCGAACGAGCCGTTGGCCTGACCGTACAGATAGATGAAAGCAACCAGGGTCAGCAACGAACCCAGCAAGGTGTACAGGAAGAACTTGATCGACGCATACACACGGCGCGGACCACCCCAGATACCAATGATCAGGTACATCGGGATCAGCATGGCTTCAAAGAACACGTAGAACAGAATCGCGTCTTGTGCGGCAAAGGCGCCGTTGATCAAACCCGACATGATCAGGAATGCGGCCATGTACTGCGCAACCCGCTTTTCGATCACTTGCCAGCCCGCCAGCACCACCATCAACGTGGTGAAGGAGTTCAAGATCACAAACCACACCGACAGGCCATCCACACCCAGCGCGTAGTTGATATTGAACGTTGCAATCCACGGTGTGAACTCAGTGAATTGCATGCCGCCATTCAGCGTGTCAAAGCCGGTGTAAAGCGGCAGCGATACCAGAAAGCCCAGCAGTGCGCCGATCAGTGCCAGCCAGCGCGCCAACGGCGCTTTGTCATCGCCCCCGGTTGCCAGCACCACCAGGCCTGCCGCGATCGGCAGCCAGATCGTGAGGCTCAGAAGATTACCCGTCATAGTCTACCTGCTTGTTTTAATTACTCTGAACTACTCGTAAACCAACCTGGAATCAGTGCGCGAACGCCAGACCGCCCAGCCACAAGGTCATCAACACCAGCGCGCCCAGAATCATGGCAAATGCATAGTGATAGATGTAGCCCGTTTGCAAACGACGGGTCAGGAAGGCAAACATCTGCACGACCTTGGCTGCACCATTCACTACCAGACCATCAATCAGCAGCGCATCACCCACCTTCCACAGCACGGTACCAATGGCGCGACCGGCAGCAGCAAAGATGTTGATATACAGGAAATCCATGTAGTACTTGTTTTCCAGCAGCGTGTTGATCGGGCCGGTTTTGGCCTTGATCGCCGCCGGAATGTCCGGACGCTGGGTGTAGAAGAACCAGGCAACCACGACACCGGCAATCGCCAGCCACAGCGGCAAGGTTGCAACCGAATGAAGCGCCATATCGAACCAGCCATGGAACTCGTGGCTCAGTTCTTCCATCGCAGGGTGAGCTTCGCTGTTCACAAAGATCACACCCTTGAAGAAGTCACCGAACAACATCGGCTGGATAGCGATGGCACCGATGATCACCGACGGAATCGCCAGCAAGATCAGCGGCAACGTCACAACCCAAGGCGACTCATGCGGTTTGTCATTCGGGCCCAGACCGTGATGCTCTTCGCCGTGGTCATCATGATGATCATGATCGTGACCATGCGACTTTTGCATCCACCGTTCTTTACCGTGGAATACCAGGAAGTACATGCGGAACGAGTACAGCGCCGTTACGAACACACTGGCAATAACCGCGAACTGGGCAAAGCCGGCACCTGGCAGGTGCGAAGCAGCCACCGCGTCAATGATCGAATCTTTGGAGTAGAAACCCGCGAAGAACGGGGTACCGATCAGCGCCAGTGAACCCACCAGCGAGGTAATCCAGGTAATCGGCATGTATTTACGCAGACCACCCATGTTGCGGATGTCCTGATCGTGATGCATGCCCATGATCACCGAACCGGCACCAAGGAATAGCAAGGCCTTGAAGAACGCGTGGGTCATCAGGTGGAACACGGCCACGGAGTAAGCCGATACACCCAGCGCTACGGTCATGTAACCCAGCTGCGACAGCGTGGAGTACGCCACCACGCGCTTGATGTCGTTCTGGATAATGCCGAGGAAACCCATGAACAGCGCGGTAATCGAACCGATCACCAGCACGAAGTTCAGCGCGGTATCTGACAGTTCAAAGATTGGCGACATACGCGTCACCATGAAGATACCAGCAGTCACCATCGTTGCCGCGTGGATCAGTGCGGAGATCGGGGTCGGGCCTTCCATCGAATCGGGCAGCCACACGTGCAGCGGGAACTGCGCCGATTTGCCCATCGCACCGATGAACAGCAAGATACAAGTCACGCTCAGCAGCGACCACGGATGGCCAGCGAACAAGGTGATGGTTGCATTTTGCAGTTCTGGCGCCTTGGCAAACACGGTTGCGTAGTCCAGCGAACCGAAGTGGAACAGCACCAGGCCGATACCCAACAAGAAACCGAAGTCCCCTACCCGGTTAACCAGGAAGGCCTTCAGGTTGGCGAAGGTAGCTGTTGGACGCTTGAACCAGAAACCGATCAGCAAGTACGACACCAGACCCACTGCTTCCCAGCCGAAGAACAGCTGCACGAAGTTGTTGCTCATCACCAGAATCAACATCGAGAAAGTAAACAGCGAGATATAGCTGAAGAAGCGGTTGTAGCCTGGGTCTTCTTCCATGTAACCGATGGTGTAGATGTGCACCATCAGCGACACGAAGGTCACCACGCACATCATCATTGCGGTCAGCTTGTCCACCAGGAAACCGACATTGAAGTCGATACCGTTGATGGTCATCCAGGTGTAAACGGTGCCGTTGTAAGTCTCACCACCATTGATGAGATTGTTCAACGTCCAGGCAGACAGTACGAATGCCACGGCCACACCGGCGATAGTCACCGAGTGCGCGACGCGGCGGCTGATCGCCCAGCCAAAGAGGCCTGCCACCAAAGCACCGAACAGCGGCGCCAGGGGAATCAGCAGGTAGATTGTTTTGATATCCATTGTTTTTACCCGAAATCCGACGTTGCTTGTTCGTTAGCCCTTCAGGCTGCCCAGGTCTTCGACGTTGATCGACCGCAGATTGCGGAATAGCACGACCAGAATCGCCAGACCAATCGCCGACTCAGCGGCGGCCACGGTCAGGATGAAGAAGACAAAAACTTGCCCCGCCGAATCGCCCAGAAACTGCGAAAAGGCGACAAAGTTCATGTTCACCGCCAGCAACATCAATTCGATGGCCATCAGCAACACGATCAGGTTTTTGCGGTTCATGAAAATACCGAACACGGAGATCGAGAACAAGATCGCCGAGAGCACCAGGTAATGAGTGAGTGTCAGCACTATGGGCTCCGTTAGGCTTTCGGTTGTTGGTCGTCAGCAGCCGGGGCATCGCCAGCGGTAGGACGCGCTTCTACGTTCATCTTGACGATACGCAGGCGGTCATCACGCTTGACGGCAATCTGGCTGGCCGGGTTGATGTATTTGGTGTTCTTGCGTTTACGCAGGGTCAGCGCAATGGCAGCGATCATGCCCACCAGCAGCAAGGCAGCAGCCAACTGGAACGGCAGGAAATACTGGGTGTAAATCAGGTTACCCAGTACGCGAGCGTTGTTATAACCCGCAGCCGGTTCCGGCATATGTGCAATGGCGATCTGGGCGCTGTCGTTCTTGAGCACCATGATCATTTCCGCAACCATGATGACGGCAACCACCACCGCCAGCGGCACGTGCTTCCAGAAGCCTTTACGCAGCTCTTCGAAGTTGACGTCGAGCATCATCACCACGAAGAGGAACAGCACCATCACCGCGCCGACGTACACCAGCACCAGTGAAACAGCCAGGAATTCGGCCTTCATCAGCATCCACAACACGGCGCCGGTAAAGAACGAGAGCATGAGGTACAACGCAGCGTGTACCGGATTCTTCGCGGTGATGGTTGCCAGGCTAGCCAGCAACAATACAGCGGCGAAGATGTAGAAAATAACGACAGATGTCATGGCGTTCGTCTATCCCTTGTCTCGATTCGCTTAGCGGTACTTGGCGTCAGCGGCTTTGTTGGCCGCAATTTCGGCTTCGTACTTGTCGCCCACCGCCAGCAACATCGGCTTGGTGTAGTACAGGTCGCCACGCTTTTCACCGTGGTATTCCAGAATGTGGGTTTCCACGATGGCGTCGACCGGACAGGCTTCTTCACAGAAACCGCAGAAAATGCACTTGGTCAAATCGATGTCATAACGGGTGGTACGGCGAGTGCCGTCATCACGCTTGTCTGACTCGATCGTAATTGCCATCGCCGGGCAAACGGCTTCACACAATTTGCAGGCAATGCAGCGCTCTTCGCCATTGGCATAGCGACGCTGGGCATGCAAACCGCGAAAACGCGGACTGTACGGGGTTTTTTCTTCCGGAAACTGCACAGTGATCTTGCGCTGGAAGAAGTAACGCCCGGTGAGCATCAGACCCTTGACCAGCTCTACGAGCAGGAAGGTCTTGAAAAAATTGGAAATTCTATCCATGTCTGTATCCTCGCCTTACTTCCAGAGCGACAGTGGCGTTTGCATCCACGCGCCAACCACCACGATCCAAACCAGAGTTACCGGAATAAACACTTTCCAGCCCAAACGCATCAGTTGGTCATAGCGGTAACGCGGGAAAGTCGCCCGTGCCCACAAGAAGAAGAACAGCATCAACGCTACTTTCAGGAACCACCAGATGAAGCTTGGCGCGCCAAGGAAAGGCACACTGGTCGGGAACGGCGACAACCAGCCGCCCAGGAACATGACCGACGCCAAAGCGGAGATCAAAATCATGTTCATGTATTCAGCCAGGAAGAACAGCGCGAAGCTCATGCCTGAGTATTCGATCATGTGACCGGCCACGATTTCCGACTCGCCTTCGGTCACGTCAAACGGTGCGCGGTTGGTTTCAGCCAGGCCCGAGATGAAGTAAACAACGAACAGCGGCAGCAATGGCAACCAGTTCCAGGACAGCACCGAACCGCCTGCGACCCCGTGACCTTGCTGCATCACGATGTCGCTGATGTTCAGACTGCCGGAAACCATCATCACGCCGATCAGCGAAAAGCCCATCGCCAGTTCGTAGGACACCATCTGCGCCGCGGCACGCATGGCACCCAGGAACGCATATTTGGAGTTCGATGCCCAACCGGCAATGATCACGCCGTATACGCCCAGCGAAGTAATCGCCATCACGTACAGCAGACCGATGTTTACGTCAGCCAGCACCAGACCCGGGAAGAACGGGATTACCGCCCAAGCCGCCAAGGCTGGCATCAGCACCAGCACCGGCGCCACAAAGAACAAGCCTTTGCTGGATGCAGAAGGTGCAATGATTTCTTTCAGCAGCAGCTTGAGCACGTCGGCAAACGGTTGCAGCAAGCCCAGCGGACCAACCCGGTTCGGGCCGATACGAATCTGCATGTAGCCAATGACTTTGCGCTCGGCATAAGTCATGTAGGCCACGCCCAGAATCAGCGGGACTGCAATCAGCACGATCTTGAGCAGAGTCCAGACAACGAGTGCGACATCAAAGCCCCACTCCTGGCCAATGAACCCCGCAAAGAAGTGTGTCAAAAGTTCCATTATTGTTATCGCCCTTATGCTTTGACGACTTGCAGCGCAGCCGCGCCATCAAGACCACGGGTCAGCGGGTGTGCGGCAGCGATGCGAACCACTTGATCCAGCAACGCATCATCTTGTGCGACCGTGAGAACTGCCTCACCGCCCTGCACTACTTTCGCCTGATCGCCAGCAACCAGACCCAGCGTTGCCAGCGTTGTTGCGTTGGCACGCAAGGTCGCAGCGGACTGTGCGTCAACGGTGGCTTGCAGGCTTGGCGCACGACGCACCAGCGCGTCAATCTGATACAGCGGCACTTCAGCCAGACGAGTCAGACCCGATACAGCAACAGACTTCACATTCACCGCAGCAGCAGGCGCATTGTTCAGTTTGCCTTCGATACCGTTGGCCAATGCTTCGTCACGGACTTCTTCAGACGAGGCAAATTCAAAGCCAGCCAGACCCAGCAGGTTGCCCAGCACGCGGAACACCTTCCAGGCCGGGCGGGTTTCGCCCAGCGGACGCACCACACCGTTGAAGCTTTGCGGGCGGCTTTCCAGATTGATGAAGGTGCCGGAGGTTTCAGCAAATGGCGAAACCGGCAGAATCACATCGGCATAGTCATAAGCGCAGGACTGGAACGGCGACAGCACGACAACCATTTCAGCTTGCTCAACCGCAGCCAGCGCTTGCGGCGCGTTGGCGGTATCGAAATCGACTTCCGCGTTCAGCAGCACGTAGGCTTTCTTCGGCTTGGCGAAGGCGTCGGCGGTTGCGTTGAAACCGATCAGTTGCGCACCAACCGCATTGGCACCCGAAGTCAGCACGCCCAGCTTGGCACCGCTGATTTCGGCGATCGCAGTTGCCACAGCGTGCAGTTCAGCAGCGCGGGCACCTTCAACAGCCAGGTTACCCAGCAGCACACCCACTTTCTCGCTGGCAACCAGCGTGGTGGCGATAGCGAGGGCTTGTTCGGAAACAGTCACACTAGCCACATCGATATGAGCCGGAACGCTAGCACCCTTCTGCTCGGCCACGGCCTTGAGTACTTCCAGCGCGCCTTCAACCAGTTGATCCGGACGGGTCACCAGCGAACCGTGTAGCGTGGTCAGCAGGTCGTCATTGTGCGGATTAACCACGGCCAGCTTCAGACCCTTCTTCACCGACTGACGCAGACGTTGGGCCAGCAGCGGCTGCTCTTTACGCAGCGTGGAACCGATCACCAGTACGGCGTCGTTTTCTGCCAGTTCAACAATGCTCTGGCCCAGCCACTGCACACCGGCAGTTGCGAACGAGGCATCTTGCTGACGCAGGTTGGCGGCGGTGTTCTTCACACCCAGACCAGCAGCCAGTTTCTTCAGCAGGAACAGTTCTTCCAGCGTGCTGCTTGGCGAAGCCAGCGCAGCCACGTTATCAGCACCGTGTTCTTCAATGACCGACTTCAGACCGTTCGCCACGTATTCCAGCGCAACAGTCCAGTCTACTTCTTGCCACGCCCCGCCTTGTTTGATCAGCGGCTTTTGCAGACGCTCACCACTATTGAGGGCTTCGTACGAATAACGGTCGCGGTCCGATAGCCAGCATTCGTTGATGGCTTCGTTTTCCAGCGGCAGCACGCGTTTGACCTGGTGATCCTTGACCTGAACGATCAGGTTGGAACCCAGACCATCGTGCGGGCTGACCGACTTGCGACGGGACAATTCCCATGTCCGAGCCGAGAAGCGGAACGGCTTGGAAGTCAGCGCGCCTACCGGGCACAGATCGATCACGTTGCCGGAGATTTCCGAGTTCACGGTTTTGCCGATGAAGCTCATGATTTCCGAGTGCTCGCCACGGCCGGGCATGCCCAGCTCCTGGAAGCCAGCGACTTCTTCGGTAAAGCGCACACAACGGGTGCAGTGAATGCAACGCGTCATGTCAGTCGAGATCAGCGGGCCGAGGTTCTTGTTGACCACCGAGCGCTTTTCTTCTTCGTAGCGCGAGCCGGATTGACCATAACCCACGGCCAGATCCTGCAACTGGCACTCGCCGCCCTGGTCACAAATCGGGCAATCGAGCGGGTGGTTGATCAGCAGGAACTCCATGACGCCCTTCTGGGCCTTCACGGCGGCGTCCGAATGGGTCCAGACCTTCATGCCATCCGTAACCGGCGTCGCACAGGCGGGCAACGGTTTCGGGGCTTTTTCAACTTGCACCAGGCACATCCGGCAGTTCGCCGCGATGGACAGTTTTTTGTGGTAGCAAAAGTGAGGGATAAACACGCCAATCGAAGTGGCTGCATCCATCACGGTGCTGCCACCGGGGACTGTCAGTTTGTTACCGTCGATTTCAACTTCCAGCATATCGAGCGATCCAGTTAATTCTTCAAAAAATCTTCATTAGGCGACTGCGCCTGCGTGTTTCGTTTCAGTTCGATGCTCGCAATCCTCACGGACTTCATGTCCGTTCCGGTTGCTGTGCTTCGGGCGAAAACGAACTACTTTGGCTCGCTCGCCTACCGGTCAACCTCAAAGCGTCCGGTTAGTAGCCAGGCACCAGGCAGCGTTTGTTTTCGATGTGATATTCGAATTCGCTACGGAAGTGCTTGAGCATGCCTTGCACCGGCATCACGGCAGCATCGCCCAGCGCACAAATAGTGCGGCCCGCGATATTGCCACCGACGGACAACAGCAGATCCAGATCTTCCGGACGCCCCTGGCCGTGCTCGATGCGGTGAATCACACGGTACAACCAGCCAGTGCCTTCACGACACGGCGTACATTGACCGCAAGACTCTTCAAAATAGAAATACGACAGACGCTCCAGCGCCTTGACCATGCAGGTGTCTTCGTCCATCACGATGACCGCGCCGGAACCCAGCATCGAACCCGCTTTGGAGATCGAGTCAAAGTCCATGGTGGTATTCATCATGATGTCGGCCGGCAATACCGGCGCGGACGAACCACCAGGAATAACCGCTTTGAGCTTCTTGCCGTTGCGCATGCCGCCAGCCAGCTCCAGCAATTCCGGGAACGGCATACCCAGCGGCACCTCATAGTTGCCCGGGCGATTCACATGGCCGGAAACTGAGAACAGCTTGGTGCCGCCGTTATTCGGCTTGCCCAGTTCCAGGAATTTCTGACCGCCGTTGCGCACGATGTACGGCACCGAAGCGTAGGTTTCAGTGTTGTTGATCGTGGTCGGCTTGCCATACAGACCAAAGCTGGCCGGGAACGGCGGCTTGAAGCGCGGCTGGCCTTTCTTGCCTTCCAGCGACTCCAGCAATGCAGTTTCTTCACCGCAGATGTACGCGCCATAACCATGATGGCCGTGCAACTGGAAATTGAAACCGGCACCCAGAATGTTGTCGCCCAGGAAGCCAGCTTTGCGGGCTTCTTCCAGCGCTTCTTCAAAGCGCAGATAGGCTTCGAACACTTCGCCGTGGATGTAGTTGTAGCCGACCGTGGCACCCATGGTGAACCCGCCGATGATCATGCCTTCGATCAACGCGTGCGGGTTGTACTTGATGATGTCCAGATCTTTGAAGGTACCCGGCTCGCCTTCGTCGGTATTACAGACGAGGTATTTCTGGCCAGGAAAGCTGCGCGGCATGAACGACCATTTCAGGCCTGTCGGGAAGCCCGCGCCACCACGGCCACGCAAGGCCGAGGTCTTCATTTCAGCAATGATCGAATCTTGCGTCAGTTTTTCTTCGGCAATTTTCTTCAGCGCAGCATAACCGCCACGCTTGATGTATTCGTCGATACGCCAGCAATCTGGGTTGGAAAAATCCACGCCCTCGAAAACGACGCCATTTACATACGTAGCCATTATTCGAGCTCCGCCAGTTTCTTGTCGATTGCTTCAGGCGTCATATGGCTGCACATGCTGTGATTGTTCAGCAGCATTACCGGCGCATAACCACAGGCGCCCATACATTCGCCTTCCATCAGCGTGAACTTGCCGTCAGCAGTGGTTTCGCCGTAGCTAATACCCAGCTTTTGCTGCAGGTATTTGCCAGCGTCGGCACCGCCAGACAAGGCACAGGGCAAATTGGTACAAACGGTCAGTTTGTTTTTGCCGATGGGCTTTAGCTGGAACATGTTGTAGAACGTGGCGACTTCGAGCGCTGCAACCGGCGGCAGGTCAAGGTAGTTAGCCACGAACTCGATGGTTTCGTTAGCCAGCCAGCCTTTTTCAACCTGGGCAATACGCAGCGCAGACATGAGCGCCGAACGCTTTTTGTCGGCCGGATACTTGGTCAGTTCACGGTCGATCTGCGCGAGGGATTCCGGGGACAACATCAGCGATCCACCTCACCAAATACGATATCTTGCGTGCCGATAATGGCCACAACGTCGGACAGCATGTGACCGCGCGACATTTCGTCGAGCGCAGACAGATGCACATAACCGGGCGGACGAATCTTCAAGCGGTAAGGCTTGTTGGCGCCGTCGGAAATCATGTAAATACCGAACTCACCCTTCGGATGTTCAACAGCGGCATACGCTTCGCCAGCCGGCACATGCATGCCTTCAGTGAACAACTTGAAGTGGTGGATCAGCTCTTCCATGTTGCTCTTCATGTCAACACGTGAAGGTGGCGCCACCTTGTAGTTCTCGGTAATGACCGGACCCGGATTGGCACGCAACCAGACGATACACTGCTTGATGATGCGGTTGGACTGGCGCATTTCTTCAACGCGAACCAGATAACGGTCGTAACAGTCACCGTTTTTGCCGACCGGAATATCAAAGTCCAGCTTGTCGTAGACCTCGTATGGCTGCTTCTTGCGCAGATCCCACTCCACGCCCGAACCGCGCAACATCGCGCCGGTCAGACCCAGCGCCATCGCGCGTTCCGGCGTCAACACACCGATACCCACGGTACGTTGCTTCCAGATGCGGTTATCGGTCAGCAGGGTTTCGTATTCGTCGACATAAGTCGGGAAACGATTGGTGAAATCTTCAATAAAATCGAGCAGCGAGCCTTCGCGGTTTTCGTTCAGGCGCTTGATGGCAGCCGCGTTGCGCACCTTGGATGCCTGATACTTGGGCATCTGGTCTGGCAAGTCGCGGTACACACCACCTGGACGATAGTACGCAGCATGCATACGCGCGCCGGAGACCGCTTCGTAGCAGTCCATCAGGTCTTCACGTTCGCGGAAGGCGTACAAGAAGATGGTCATCGCGCCGCAATCGAGGCCGTGCGAGCCGATCCACATCAAGTGATTCAGAATCCGGGTGATTTCATCAAACATCACGCGAATATATTGCGCGCGGATCGGCACTTCCAGGCCGATCAACTTTTCAATCGCCATGCAATAAGCATGCTCATTGGCCATCATCGACACATAGTCGAGACGGTCCATATAAGGCAGCGACTGGATAAACGTCTTGGATTCGGCCAGCTTTTCAGTAGCGCGGTGCAACAGACCAATGTGCGGGTCGGCACGCTCAACCACTTCACCATCCAGCTCCAGCACCAGACGCAGCACGCCGTGTGCGGCCGGATGTTGCGGGCCAAAGTTCAGGGTGTAATTACGGATTTCAGACGCCACCGTAGTTCTCCTCGCGAATGATGCGCGGTACGACTTCGCGCGGTTCGATGGTGACCGGCTGATAGATCACGCGGGATTGTTCCGGGTCGTAACGCATTTCAACGTAACCGGACAACGGGAAGTCTTTACGGAACGGGTGACCGACAAAACCGTAGTCGGTCAGGATACGACGCAGATCCGGGTGGCCTTCATAGATAATGCCGTACAGGTCGAACGACTCGCGCTCAAACCAGTTCACGCCCGGCCAGATATCGATCAGCGAAGCGATGACCGGGAAATCATCATCCGGACAGAACACGCGCAAACGCAGACGGATGTTGTGGGTATAAGACAACAGGTGCGAAACCGAAGCGAAACGCAGACCGGTCCAGGCGCCATCACCGTAGGTGCTGTAATCCACACCGCACAGGTCGACATTGGCCTCAAAACACAGATCAGCGTGATCGCGCAGCAAGGTTGCGGCTTCGATCAGTTTGGCGGCGGGCACTTCGAGCGTTACTTCATCCAGCGCCATGGTCAGCGACGCAATTTTGTCGTCACCCAGTACGCGTTTGATGTCTTCAATCAGTTGATTCAGGGTTTTTGCCACAAGTCACCTCACCCGTTCGCCTGCTCGAGCTGGCGAGCCCGGGCGATGGTGTTGGTCCGCTTGATCTTGTTCTGCATCTGGATCAAACCATAGAGCAAGGCTTCAGCCGTTGGCGGGCAGCCCGGGACATAGATATCCACCGGCACGATACGGTCACAACCGCGCACCACTGAATAAGAATAGTGATAGTAGCCACCACCGTTGGCACAGGAGCCCATGGAGAGCACCCAGCGTGGCTCCGGCATCTGGTCGTACACCTTGCGCAGGGCCGGTGCCATTTTGTTGCACAGCGTACCGGCAACAATCATCAAGTCAGATTGACGTGGCGACGGGCGGAACACGATGCCGAAACGGTCGAGGTCATACCGCGCGGCGCCCGCGTGCATCATCTCGACCGCACAACAGGCCAGACCAAACGTCATCGGCCACAACGAGCCGGTACGTGCCCAATTCATTACCGCATCAACGGATGTAGTAACGAAACCTTTTTCAAGACTTTGCGATGCAGCTGCAGTCATTGCTTTACTCCCACTCCAGCGCGCCCTTCATCCACTCGTAGGCGAAACCGACAACGAGGATGGCCAGGAAAATCAACATGGAAAAGAAACCGAAAGAGCCGATTTCCTTGAGCACGAGCGCCCAAGGCACGAGGAAGGCCACTTCCAGATCGAACAGAATGAACAGGATGGCAACGAGGTAGTAGCGCACGTCAAACTGGATACGCGCATCTTCAAACGCTTCGAAACCACATTCATAAGGGGAGAGTTTTGCGGGGTCCGGCTTGTAGGTTCCAAGCAGACGACTAAAAAGCCCACCCATGGCCATCAACCCTCCACCGATCAACGTACCGACGATGATGAAGAGCAATATGGGGAAGTAATTCTGTAGCATGTCGATCCCCGATAAGATCAATTACAGACAAATAGAAATGAAACGGTTGCGACTATTTTTTTACTGAAGCTATTTCTGAAACCTGGTACTGCAGCCTGCGAATACCGCCAGCAGGCCCGATTTACTTGATCAACGCAAAGAAGCACTGATTTCATACAGGAAAAAACGCCGGGATTGTTGCCCCGGCGTTTTTCCGAATCCTTGGTGCCGACAGAGAGACTCGAACTCTCACGGCCGCAGCCACTACCCCCTCAAGATAGCGTGTCTACCAATTCCACCATGTCGGCCTGGTACAACACCTGAACAATAACCGGGCAGCGATTATTCAGGGATCTTGCTTTGCGCTGGCACGGATGCCGTTGCAGGCGCCGAAGCCACAGCCTTAACATCGCCCATCACGCCCAACTCGGAAGACCGGCTTGGCGAAGTCAGCATGACCAGAGCAAGGCTGCTTGCGAAAAAGACAGTTGCCAGCACAGCGGTACTACGGCTCAAAAAGTTCGCCGAACCGGAAGAGCCGAACAAGCTGCCAGCCGAACCGCTACCGAAGGCTGCACCCATGTCCGCACCTTTGCCGTGCTGCATCAGGACGAGAACGATTGTCGTCAGTGCAGACAACACATTCACAATCAAAACGAGGCTTTTAAGAAGTTCCATCTTTTCTCATCAACGCGGCGCGAATTCTAGCGCCGCCGTGGTATTTTTGCAATCAAAGGCAAGGTCATTACAACGCTGTTGACCCTGCGCAAGGATTACATTTGCATTAATGTGCAGCGCGGCAAATCCGCAAAAATTCGGTCGCCGAAAGCGCCGCACCCCCAACCAGAACCCCGTCCACGCCATCGACTCCCATGATGGCTGCGGCGTTGTTTCCCTTTACACTTCCGCCATATAGCACGCAGGTATGCTGACTTAACGTCTGCTTGATGAACGCATGCATTTCTGCGATTTGTTCAGGTGCAGCCGTTACGCCGGTACCCACTGCCCACATCGGTTCGTACGCGACCGCATACAAACTTGTTGGCACGCCAGACAATACTTTCAGCTCATCGGCAATGACATCGCGCGCCACGCCTTGATCACGCTGTGCCTGGCTTTCGCCAACGCAGTAGATTGGCAGCAAACCGGCATCCAGCGCTGCGCGAACCTTGCGCGCGGCTGTTTCACTGGTCTCACCAAAATAAGTGCGGCGCTCGGAGTGACCAATGATCACCAGTTCACACCCTACGTCCGCCAGCATCGCGGCTGAGACTTCGCCGGTGTATGCACCAATATGAAATTCGCACAAATCCTGTGCCCCCAGTTGCACCGGGGTATCCACCAGCAAGGACTTGGCTAGCGACAAATAAGGATAAGGCATGCAAATCGAGACATTGGAGCCGAGTTCAGCTCTTGCCAGCTCTGGCACCACCGAGCGCACTTGCCCGACGCTGCCGTGCATTTTCCAGTTACCAACTACCAGTTGCTTGGCCATGCCACATACCAATGTGGTTTGCAAAAGAACGCGATTGTAGGCCGCGCGCGTAGGGTGCGTCAAACCTGGCGGGCGGCATGAAACACTGGATTAACAGTCATTTGGCGACATGCCGCGGTGAATGAGTCATCCGCCACGCCGCAGCATCACTAATACTCATGTATCAGACTGGGTCGGGCGTCGGTTTGTTGCAGCCCGTTGTATGCGGGAGTCGACTGGTTGTCGGATTTTCATGCAGGTGCCAGTTACATCAAAACAACATTTCTCTTTAATATCATTCACCTGAGATTACTCCTGCATCCATGGGAGTAATGTGACACCGACTTGTAATATTTCGGAAACACTTCAGGTCTAGGATGCCGCCGAGTCGGGAATGGTACCCGTCGTTGCTCAACCGGAGAAAAACATCATGACATATGGGCGCAAAGTGCTCGTATCGCTGGGCCTGACTGCTGGCCTCTTTACTGCTCAAGCCATGGCTGCCGATATCACCGGCGCTGGTTCTACCTTTATTTACCCGCTGGCTGCCAAATGGGCAGAAACCTACAAGGCCAAGACTGGCGTAGGTCTGAACTATCAGTCCATCGGTTCGGGCGGCGGTATCAAGCAAATCCAGGCCAAGACTGTTGACTTTGGCGCTTCCGACAAGCCGCTCAAGCAAGAAGAGCTGGATAAGGCTGGCCTGGTACAGTTCCCGGTAGCAATGGGCGGTGTGGTGCCGGTTGCCAATCTGGTTGGCATCAAAGGCGGTGACCTGAAGTTGAACGGCTCCGTACTGGCTGACATTTTCCTGGGCAAGATCAAGAAGTGGAATGACCCGGCCATTGCCAAGCTGAACCCGACTGCAAAACTGCCTGATTCAGCCATCACCGTGGTTCACCGCGCTGACGGTTCCGGCACGACCTTCATTTTCACCAACTACCTGTCCAAGGTTAACGCCGACTGGAAGAGCAAGGTTGGCGAAGATGCAACCGTGCAATGGCCGAGCGGTGTAGGTGGCAAGGGTAACGAAGGTGTTGCTCAATACGTTCAGCGCATCAAGGGCGCGATTGGCTACGTGGAATACGCGTACGCCAAGCAGAACAAGATGAACTACATCAACCTGCAGAACAAGTCGGGTGAGTTTGTTGCACCGACTGAAGCTGCATTCAAGGCTGCTGCTGCTGGCGCCGACTGGAAGAGCGCACCTGGCTTCTATGTGATCCTGACCGAACAAGCCGGCAAGACCGCATGGCCAATCACCGGTGCCACGTTTGCCCTGATGCAAAAGAAACAAGACAAGCCGGAACAAGGCAAAGAAGTGTTGAAGTTCTTTGATTGGTCCTACGCCAATGGCGACCAGACTGCTTCGGGCCTGGACTATGTGCCAATGCCAAACGACGTCAAGGACGTGATCCGCTCGTCGTGGAAGCAAATCACCGACAACAGCAACGCGCCAGTCTGGAAGTAAGACGGCTAACGGCATAATAAGTACAAGGGACTGGCATGAACGATAAAATGCACCCTGAGTACGCGCCACAAACAACAGGAGCCGGGTTGGCTCCTGTTGTTGTTACGCCGACCCCGGAGAAGCAGATGACTTCACAAGAACAGCGGCTGCGGCAGCAAATGCTGCAAGACCGTATATTCCGCGGCACTACCCGCTTTTTTGCTTTTTTTGTGCTCGTCCTGTTGGCGGGCATCATTCTTTCGCTCCTGATCGGCGCCTGGCCGGCGATCAAAGAGTATGGCTTCGGCTTTATCACTGGTACCGACTGGAACCCCGTCACTGAAAAATTCGGTGGCTGGAACTCAATCCGCGGCACCCTGCTCTCTTCTTTCATTGCCTTGTTGATCGGCGTGCCGGTGAGCTTTGGCATTGCGATTTTCCTGACCGAACTCTCACCCGTATGGCTGCGCCGCCCGTTGGGCATTGCCATCGAACTGCTCGCTGGCGTGCCATCGATCATTTACGGCATGTGGGGTCTGTTTGTATTCGCACCGTGGTTTGCCGACAACGTGCAACCGTGGCTGGCCGAACATAGCGCCGGCCTGCCGTTGATTGGCGGCTTGTTCGACGGTCCACCCATGGGTATCGGTATGCTGACCGCCGGTTTGATCCTGTCGGTGATGGTCATTCCGTATGTATCGTCAGTCATGCGCGACGTGTTTGAAGTCGTCCCACCGATGCTCAAGGAATCCGCCTACGGCCTTGGCGGCACCACTTGGGAAGTCGTCTGGAACGTGGTTCTGCCCTATACCCGTAACGGTGTGGTCGGCGGTGTGATGCTTGGTCTGGGCCGTGCCTTGGGTGAAACCATGGCGATCACCTTTGTGATTGGTAACGCACAGCAACCCATCCACAGCCTGTTTGATCCTTCGACCTCGATCTCGGCCACACTGGCCAATGAGTTCACCGAAGCGACCACCGTACTGCATACCAGCAGCCTGATTTTCCTGGGCCTGTTGCTGTTCTTCATCACCTTTGTGGTGCTGACGATTTCCAAGCTGATGCTTCTGCGCATGCAACGCGCAGAAGGCAAATCTTCCTGAGCGGAGCGAACATGTCGTCTACTTATATTCGCCGACGCATTGTCAACGTACTGAGCCTCGCCCTGTCAGTTGCTGCCATGTTGTTTGGTCTGTTCTGGCTGGCCTGGATTCTCTACACGCTGTTCAAGAACGGTTTTGGAGGCCTGGCACTCACACTGTTCACGCAAACCACACCTGCCCCGGGCAGCGCAGGCGGCTTGTCCAATGCGATTCTGGGCAGCTTGCTGATGTCGTTGACTGGCACGCTGGTGGGTACGCCGATTGGCATTCTGGCCGGCACCTATCTGGCCGAGTTTGGCGATCGTGGCTGGCTGGCTCCGGTAACCCGCTTTATCAATGACATTCTGCTATCCGCGCCGTCGATTGTGATCGGCTTGTTCATGTACGAAGTCTACGTGGTCAAGACAGGGCACTTCTCGGGTTGGGCCGGTTCGTTTGCGCTGGCCATTCTGGTTATTCCGGTGGTGGTACGCACTACCGAAAGCATGTTGCGCCTGGTTCCGCACAGCATGCGTGAAGCAGCCTACGCGCTGGGTGCACCGCAATGGAAAATGACTCTGCTGGTCACTCTGCGCGCCGCCAAAGCTGGTGTGGTCACCGGCGTACTGCTGGCCGTGGCCCGCATCGTGGGTGAAACCGCGCCGCTGCTGTTTACTTCGCTTAACAACCAGTTCTACAGCAACATGAACCAGCCAATGGCCAACTTGCCAGTGGTGATCTTCCAGTTCGCAATGAGCCCGTACGAAGACTGGCATAACCTGGCATGGGCCGGCAGTTTGCTGATTGGCCTGTTTGTACTGGCGATGAACGTGATCGCCCGTACGCTGATCAAACCCCAGCAACAACACTAAGCCGCAGGGACGAAACGAAAATGCGACTTCAGGACTCCAGCATGACCGCAGAAACCAAGATCAAACTCGCCGTCAATAATCTGAATTTCTATTACGGCAACTATCACGCGCTGAAAAACATCAATCTGAATATCCGCGAAGGCAAAGTCACCGCCTTTATCGGCCCTTCGGGTTGCGGCAAATCCACGCTGCTGCGCACCTTTAACCGCATGTATGAGCTTTACCCGAAGCTGCGCGCCGAGGGCGAGATCATCATGAATGGCAACAACGTGCTGGATCGTGGCGTTGACCTGAACATGCTGCGCGCCAAGGTGGGCATGGTGTTCCAGAAGCCAACGCCCTTCCCGATGTCGATTTACGACAACATCGCGTTTGGCGTGAAGCTGTACGACAACCTCTCCAAATCCGAGATGGATGATCGGGTGGAATGGGCATTGTCCAAGGCTGCGCTGTGGAATGAAGCCAAAGACAAGCTGCGCCAGTCGGGCCTGGGCCTGTCGGGTGGTCAGCAACAGCGTCTGTGTATCGCCCGCGCCATTGCCGTGAAGCCAGAAGTGCTGCTGCTGGATGAACCAACTTCCGCGCTGGACCCGATCTCCACTGCGCATATCGAAGAACTGGTGCACGAACTCAAGCGCGATTACACCATCGCGATTGTGACCCACAACATGCAGCAAGCAGCGCGCGTTTCGGACTACACCGCTTATATGTACCTGGGCGAACTGGTCGAAGTGGGCGAAACCGACACCATCTTCACCACACCAACCAAGAAAGCGACCGAAGACTATATCACCGGTAAATTCGGTTGATTACTGGTTGAACACATTCTGGCAGTTGACCGTCAGACAAGAAAAAGCCCGCAAAAGCGGGCTTTTTCTTTTGTCGCTACCAGAAGAAACGAGCCTTCTGCCCGATACACATCACAACTGGATCAGTCTGCGCTCGCTTCGTTGGTGACTACAGCGGCAATCGACTCAGCCCATTGCTCGGCGGCACCGGCATCAACGTGTTCGACCATGACACGAACCAGCGGTTCGGTGCCCGAAGGACGCAACAGTACACGCCCCTGGCTACCCATTGCGGCTTCCGCCTTCTGCACCGCTTCGCGAATTGAAGGCGAAGAACTGACCTGGAAACCCTTGCCGATGCGCACATTCTTGAGCACCTGCGTCGACAAGGTCAGTTCATCGCGGAAGGCGCTGAGTGTCTTGCCTTGCTCGATCAGCGCTTCCAGCACTTGCAACGCCGAAACAATGCCGTCGCCCGTGGTGTGCCTATCCAGGCTCAAAATATGACCGGAACCTTCGCCGCCCAACACCCAGCCATTAGCTTGCAGGCGCTCCAGCACATAGCGATCGCCCACCTTGGCACGTTCAAAGGCGATTCCAGCGGCTTTCAGGCCGTTCTCGACCCCGAGGTTAGTCATGAGTGTGCCGACCACGCCACCACGCAGCGAGCCCTGCTCGGCGCGATAACGGGCCAGTACATAGATCAGCAAGTCGCCATCGATGATGGAACCATCGCCATCCACCATGATGAGCCGGTCGCCGTCACCGTCCAGCGCGATACCGTAATCGGCGCCTTCGGCCAGTACGGTTTTGCGCAGCAACTCAACGTGCGTGGCACCGCAGTTTTCGTTGATGTTGTAGCCATTGGGCTTATCGCCGATGGTAATGACTTCGGCACCCAGCTCGTGGAATACGTGAGGCGCTACCTGGTAGGTTGCGCCGTGGGCACAATCGACCACGAGTTTGAGGCCACGCAGGTCAAATTCGTTGGGGAAGGTTGATTTGCAGAATTCGATATAGCGGCCAGATGCATCACCCACGCGCCAGGCTTTACCTAGCGTTTTGGAGCCGACGCAAGGTTGCGCGTCGTCGATAGCCTCTTCAATGGCCTGCTCGACGTCATCCGGCAGCTTTTTGCCACCAGCACCAAAGAACTTGATGCCGTTATCATAGTAAGGATTGTGCGACGCAGAGATCACTACGCCCGCGGACAAACGCAATGCGCGAGTCAAATAAGCGACGCCCGGCGTAGGCAGCGGCCCGGTCACATGCACATCCACACCCGCGGCGTTCAAACCCGCTTGCAGGGCGGCTTCCAGCATGTAACCTGAAACCCGGGTGTCTTTACCAATCAGGACCGCAGCATGGTCACCGCTTTGGCGGCGTTCGGTTGTAGCGAGCACCCGGCCAGCGGCGTAACCCAGCTTCATGGCAAATTCCGGGGTAATCGGATACTCCCCAACCAAGCCACGCACACCATCCGTACCGAAATATTTGCGTCCCATTTCTGAATCCTGAAATTAACCAACCGTTAAGCAAAAAGCCGCGCTCATTGTAAGGCTTGCCAGATTTTCAGCGCATCCACAGTTTCCCTGACATCATGCACCCGCACGATGGCCGCACCCTTTTGCGCAGCGAGTAACGCCGCCGCCACACTGGCTGCCATGCGGTCGCTCACGACCCGGCCGGTGATTTGACCCAGCATGGATTTACGCGATACGCCAATCAGCAAGGGACAGCCGAGCGCCTCGCGCATTTGCGGCATGGCGTTAAATAACGCGATGTTGTGCGCCAGGTTTTTGCCAAAACCGAAACCCGGATCCAGCAGGATGCGACTGCGTTCAATGCCGGCTTGCTCAGCCTCGTCCCGGCGAGTTGCCAGATAGCTGGTAACTTCAGCCACCACGTCGTCATATTCTGGCGCGACCTGCATGGTGCGCGGCTCGCCCTTCATATGCATCAGACAGACAGCCACGTTGCCTTTGGCCGCCACTCGCAGCGCGCCCTCACCTTCCAGCGCGGCGATGTCGTTGATGAGGTCAACACCGGCATCCAGCGCGGCCAACATTACGGCCGGGCGCCGGGTATCAATGGACAGAGGCACATTCAGCGACTTCAGCGCGGCAATAACCGGCACCACGCGGGCAATTTCGTCTTCGATGCTGACCAACTCAGCACCGGGGCGCGTCGATTCGCCGCCGATATCAATGATGTCCGCGCCCTGGCTTACCAGCGTCTCCGCATGCGCAACGGCTTTGGAACAGGTATCGAAACTGCCACCATCAGAAAACGAATCGGGCGTCACGTTCAAGATGCCCATGACTTGGGGGCGATCGAGCGTCAGAGTAAAGCGGCCACACTGCAAACTGTGCATTGGAACTCCGGGCATGCGCGCAAAAGACAATTCAATCAGAACCTTTGCTTTGCCACGCTACAGAAGAAAAAAGCGGCCACAATGTGGCCGCTTTGGTATTACTTGCTGACAATCAGGCTTCAGTAGCCGGGGTTGTCGTCGCTGCCGGAGCATCACCACTTGGACGGTCACCGGACGGCGCTGTTGGCCGGGTTGGTGGCGATTTTGGTGGGCGCGGATCGCGACCTTGCATGATGTCTTCGATCTGCTCGGCATCGATGGTTTCCCAATCGAGCAGCGCACGCGTCATCGCTTCAACCTTGTCACGATTGGTCTCCAACAGATTGCGCGCCAATGCATATTGCTCGTCGATAATGCGGCGGATTTCGCCATCGACTTGCTGCATGGTAGTTTCCGACACGCTCTTGTGCGTGGTTACCGAACGACCAAGGAACACTTCGCCTTCGTTCTCGCCATAAACCATCGGACCGAGCTTGTCGCTCATACCGTAGCGGGTCACCATGTCGCGCGCCATTTGCGTAGCACGCTCAAAGTCGTTCGACGCACCGGTGGTCATCTGGTTCATGAACACTTCTTCTGCGATCCGGCCACCAAACAAAATGGCAATGCGGTTCAGCAGGTATTCACGGTCATAAGCATAACGGTCTTCTTCCGGCAGTTGCATGGTCACACCCAGCGCACGACCACGCGGAATGATGGTGACCTTGTGCACCGGATCGGCCTTGGGCAACAGCTCTGCCACCACCGCATGACCGGATTCGTGGTAAGCCGTGTTGCGCTTTTCTTCTTCCGACATAACCATGGTGCGGCGCTCCGCGCCCATCATGATCTTGTCCTTGGCCGACTCAAAGTCATCCATATCGACCAGGCGTTTGTTACGGCGAGCGGCAAACAGCGCGGCTTCGTTCACCAGGTTGGCCAGATCGGCCCCGGACATACCCGGAGTACCGCGAGCCAGCACACTCGGCTCGACGTCATTGGAGATCGGCACCTTGCGCATGTGCACGCCAAGAATCTGTTCGCGACCACGGATATCCGGCAGCGAAACCACAACCTGACGATCGAACCGGCCCGGACGCAGCAAAGCCGGGTCCAGTACATCTGGACGGTTGGTCGCAGCAATCACGATCACGCCGGAGTTGCCTTCAAAACCGTCCATCTCAACCAGCATCTGGTTCAGTGTTTGTTCACGTTCATCGTTACCGCCGCCCATGCCGGCGCCACGCTGGCGACCAACGGCGTCGATTTCATCGATGAAAATGATACAAGGGGCGTTTTTCTTGGCGTTTTCGAACATGTCGCGAACGCGAGCCGCACCCACACCGACAAACATTTCAACGAAATCCGAACCGGAAATCGAGAAGAACGGCACCTTGGCTTCGCCAGCAATGGCCTTGGCCAGCAGCGTTTTACCGGTACCGGGCGACCCCACCATCAAGATACCGCGTGGCATACGGCCACCCAGGCTCTGGTATTTGGTTGGATCACGCAGGTAATCAACAATTTCAGCAACTTCTTCTTTGGCTTCATCGCAACCGGCGACATCAGCAAATGTCACCGAATTGTTGGATTCATCCAGCATGCGGGCGCGGGATTTGCCGAAGCTGAACGCCCCGCCTTTGCCACCGCCTTGCATCTGTCGCATGAAGAAGACCCAGACGCCAATCAGCAACAGCATCGGGAACCACGAAATAAACAGCTGCGTCAGGAAGCCCTGCTCTTCTTCCGGCTTGGCCGCAAACTTCACGTTGTGCTTGATCAGCGTATCAACGAGGCGGAAATCGAACGGCGCGTAAGTGGAGAACGCGGAGCCGTCATTGCGCTTGCCGCGAATCCATTGACCACGCAGTGGATAGCCTTCGATCTCCACACTGGAGACACGATCAGCTTCCACATCCGCCATGAACTGCGAGTACGGCACTTGGCCGACTGTGTCCTGGCGTTTGGTAAATTGATTGAAGACCGTCATCAGGACCAAACCAATGATCAGCCAGATGGCGATATTCTTACCTAAATTATTCATTTCCCAAGCCCTTTAACCGGGTAACGAAGCAGGAACCACACAAGGGCGCACACCTTGCTCCTGTCGCATAAATGCTTGCTGCACAGCGGAATTCTAACCGCTCAATCCTTTTTTTGCTTGCCAAGCAGATACATTTCCGCGCTACGGTCACGCGAAGCTTTCGGTTTACGCGTTACCACTGTGGCAAAAGTGTCACGCATTGCGGTCATATATTCGTTATAGCCATAACCCTGGAATACCTTGACCAGGAAATGGCCACCTGGTTTCAAATGATTTTGAGCAAATTCCAGAGCAAGCTCACACAGATACATGGAACGGGCTTGATCGGTCACCGCCGTCCCAGTGATATTTGGGGCCATATCGCAAATCACAAGGTCTACCTGACGATCTCCGAGCAAATCACTATATGCCTTCAGTACCGATTCTTCGCGAAAATCGCCCTGAATGAAATCAACGCCTGGAATAAATCCCATTTCCAGGATGTCCAGCGCAAAGACCCTTCCGCTATTACCAACGATCCGCGCCGCGACTTGCGACCAGCTTCCGGGGGCAGCGCCCAGGTCAGCCACCCACATCCCGGGTTTGATCAGCTGATCTTTATCGTTTATTTCCAGCAGCTTATATGCAGCACGGGCGCGATAGCCATCCTTTTGCGCCATCTGCACATACTGGTCATTCACATGTTCTTGCAACCATGCATTGCTGGTCTTGGTCCGTGCCATCCGGTACAATCGCCTGTTTATTCAAGGTATTAAATCAAAAATGGAACTTACTCCGGATCAGCGCCGCTATTTGCGTGGCCTTGCCCATCATCTTAATCCGGTCGTGATGATCGGTAACAACGGCCTGACCGATGCCGTGATCCGTGAGATTGCGCTCAATCTGGATGCGCATGAACTGATCAAGGTTCGTGTGCTGGGTGATGATCGCGAAGCCCGCGTGCAATACCTGGAACAAATCTGCAAAGACTTGGGTGCATCGGCAGTACAGCATCTGGGCAAGCTGTTGATCATCTATCGTCAGGCAGATGCAGAACGCACCCGCATCGTGCTGCCGAAGGCCAAAAAAGCCAAGTAATGCTTGAGGAGTGGGGTAACGGCGCGAGATTCACCGCCCTCCCCACTCTGGCTTGCCGGGCAAATACACCAGGTTTTACCCCGCGCTTCACCCTTCCCGCCCTACCCGCTTATTTGTTGTCCATCTTCCAGACGTAGACCAAGCCAAACAATGCCTGCACCGCATAGATAGCGGTAGAAATGGTATGCCAGTTGGCAAAACCACCACCAAACACGCCGACAGCGCTCTCGCTCAGTTTTGATTTCACCCCGGCCAGAATCGGGAAGATGGCAAACTGGTTGACCAGTGTGCATACCAGCATGCCAATCAGCAGCCAGAACGCGCCAGTCTGGAACGCCCGCAATCCATCAAACCAGATGCGATAGATCAGCAGATATACGCCAGCCACAATCCCAACCCAGCCCATGGCGTGCAATATCTTGGCCGCCAGCACCGGCGCGAACCCATGACTGGCATCCAGCGTCAAAAACAACAATGGCAACACCAGCAGCCCCACAATCCACAGGCCACCAATCCACAATACGGTCAGTACGTTTTTGAGTCCGTTACCCATTTTTTTCTACGAGAAGTGAGGGGTTAGGTACGAGGGATAGCCAGCACGTGGTGCAGGTAAAACGCAGAGCGGGCCTTATACCTCGACCCGCGCTCGCCAAGCCTTACAGATACTTCACATCCAGCACTTCATATTCGCGGATGCCACCAGGCGCTACAACTTCAGCGACATCACCGGCATATTTGCCGATCAGCGCGCGGGCAATCGGGCTGGAGACGGAAATCTTGCCGTCTTTCAGATTGGCTTCATCGTCACCCACGATCTGGTAAGTGACGTTGCCACCGGCTTCCAGGTCTTCCAGGTCAACTGTTGCGCCAAACACCACGCGGCCTTCTGCGGTTTGCGCCAGCGAAGCAGGGTCAATCACTTGCGCGTTGGAAATTTTGCTTTCCAGATCGGCAATACGGCCTTCTACAAAGGATTGTTTTTCCTTGGCAGCATCATATTCTGCGTTTTCCGACAAATCGCCGTGTGAACGGGCTTCGGCAATGGCGGCAATGACTTCAGGGCGGTCAACGCTTTTCAGACGTTGCAACTCTGCCTTCAGTTTTTCCGCACCGACAACGGTCAGCGGGACTTTGATCATTTCTTGTTCTCCTGCGGCCCAAGAGGCCTGGTTTTCCAGTGCGGCGCCGCCTTGCAAACCAGGTTGAAGGTCTCGCGGCCAGACAATAAAAGCACAACCGCCGCCCTTTGCAGAAAGGGCGGCGGTTGTGGCGTTGCAGGTAATAAGGTATCAGGCTTTAAGCAAACGGTGCAAGCCCTGCAGGTCGTAAACCTTCACCTCGCCCAGATCACGCATGCCGATACATGCTGCACGCGCGCCCGCGATGGTGGTGTACACCGGCAGTTTGGCCTTGAGCGCTTCGTGGCGGATGGAGTAACTATCCTGAATCGCCTGACGACGCTCTTCCACCGTATTCACGATCATGGCGATCTCGCTATTCACGATCATGTCCACGATGTGCGGACGGCCTTCAGTCACCTTGTTGACTGGCGTCACTTCCACGCCAGCCTCTTCCAGCGCCAAAGCCGTGCCCTTGGTAGCAATGATCTTGAAGCCCAATTGCACCAATACGCGCGCGCACTCCACGGCCACGGGCTTGTCGCTCTCTTTCACCGAGATAAACACATTGCCTGATGTCGGCAGCACGATGCTGGCGGCCAGTTGCGACTTCACAAAGGCCTCGGCAAAAGTCTCGCCTACGCCCATGACTTCACCGGTCGACTTCATTTCCGGCCCAAGGATGGTATCCACGCCGGGGAATTTCACGAACGGGAACACCGCCTCTTTCACCGAGTAATACGGCGGGATCACTTCTTTGGTCACGCCTTGGCTGGCAAGGGTCTGCCCCATCATGCAGCGGGCAGCGATCTTGGCCAGCGGCAGGCTGGTGGCCTTGGACACATACGGCACGGTCCGCGAAGCGCGTGGGTTTACTTCCAGTACAAATACTGTGGCTTCCGCGCCTTTGCCCTGGATCGCAAACTGCACGTTCATCAGGCCGATCACGTTCAGTGCTTTGGCCATCGCCACGGTCTGGCGACGCAGTTCGTCTTGCAGCTCTTTGCTGAGCGAATACGGTGGCAGCGAGCAAGCCGAGTCACCGGAGTGCACGCCAGCTTGTTCGATGTGCTCCATGATGCCGCCGATCAGCACTTCTTCGCCGTCGGAGATGGCATCTACGTCCACTTCAATCGCGTCATTCAGGAAGCGATCCAGCAGCACCGGGCTGTCGTTGGAGACCTTCACCGCCTCACGCATATAGCGGGCCAGATCGTCCTCAGAGTGCACGATGCGCATGGCGCGACCGCCCAGCACGTAAGACGGGCGCACTACCAGCGGATAACCGAGGTTAGCAGCCAGCACCAGCGCGTCTTTCTCGTTACGCGCGGTGGCGTTAGGCGGCTGGCGCAATGCCAGATCCTGCAGCAGTTTCTGGAAGCGCTCGCGGTCTTCTGCGGCGTCGATCATATCCGGGCTGGTACCGACAATCGGCACGCCGTTGGCTTCCAGCGCCCGCGCCAGTTTCAGCGGAGTCTGACCACCGTATTGCACGATCACGCCAACCGGTTTTTCAACGGCCACGACTTCCAGCACGTCTTCCAGTGTCAGCGGTTCAAAGTAGAGACGATCAGACGTGTCGTAATCGGTAGAAACGGTTTCCGGATTACAGTTGACCATGATGGTTTCATAACCATCTTCGCTCAGCGCCAGTGCGGCGTGCACGCAACAGTAGTCAAACTCGATACCCTGGCCGATGCGGTTCGGACCGCCACCCAGCACCATAACTTTCTTCTTGTCGGTGGGGTTGGCTTCGCACTCTTCGTCATAGCTGGAGTACATGTACGCGGTGTTAGTGGAGAACTCAGCCGCACACGTATCCACGCGCTTGTACACCGGGCGCACACCAGCAGCATGACGCGCACGGCGCACGGCGTTCTGGTCAGTGCCCAACAAAGCACCGATGCGACGATCCGAGAAGCCTTTACGCTTCAGTTTGCGCAGATCAGCGCCAGTCAGGCTTTCCAGAGTACGGCCACGCAGCGCGGCTTCGTCTTTCAGCAAGTCTTCAATCTGTACCAGGAACCACGGGTCAATCTTCGACAGATTGTGAATTTCATCCAGACTCATGCCGACGCGGAATGCATCAGCCACGTACCAGAGGCGCTCCGGGCCAGGCGAGGCAATTTCAGACTCAATCTTCGCGCGATCAGTGGTGAGTTCGTCAAAGCCGGACATGCCGGTTTCGAGGCCACGCAATGCTTTTTGCAGCGACTCTTGCTGAGTGCGGCCAATCGCCATCACTTCGCCGACCGACTTCATTTGTGTGGTCAGGCGGTCATTGGCTTGCGGGAATTTCTCAAACGCAAAACGCGGAATCTTGGTAACCACGTAATCGATAGACGGCTCGAACGAAGCCGGGGTCTTGCCGCCGGTGATTTCATTCTTCAGCTCGTCCAGCGTGTAACCCACGGCCAGTTTGGCAGCGATCTTGGCGATCGGGAAGCCGGTCGCCTTGGAAGCCAGCGCCGACGAACGCGATACGCGCGGATTCATTTCGATCACGATCAAACGACCATCTGCCGGGTTGACCGAGAACTGCACGTTAGAACCGCCGGTATCCACACCGATCTCGCGCAATACCGCGATCGATGCGTTACGCATGATCTGGTATTCCTTGTCGGTCAGCGTTTGCGCCGGGGCGACGGTGATCGAGTCACCGGTATGCACGCCCATCGGGTCCAGGTTCTCAATGGAGCACACGATAATGCAGTTGTCGGCGCGGTCACGCACCACTTCCATCTCGTATTCTTTCCAGCCCAGCAGCGACTCTTCAATCAGCAGCTCTTTGGTCGGCGACAAATCCAGACCGCGGGTACAGATTTCGATGAATTCCTGGATGTTATAAGCGATACCGCCGCCCGAACCACCCATGGTAAACGATGGCCGAATGATCGACGGAAAGCCCAGATTGGCTTGGGCGGCGAGCGCTTCTTCCAGCGTGTGGGCAATGGCAGACTTGGCAGAACCAAGGCCGATCTTGTCCATTGCCGCTTTGAATTTCTGGCGATCTTCAGCCTTGTCGATGGCTTCTGGCGTGGCACCAATCAGCTCGACCTTGTACTTGTCCAGCACACCGTTGCGCCACAGATCCAGTGCACAGTTCAGCGCAGTCTGACCACCCATGGTCGGCAGGATCGCATCCGGGCGTTCCTTGTCGATGATTTTCTCGACCACTTGCCAGGTAATAGGCTCGATGTAAGTCACGTCGGCCATGTTCGGGTCGGTCATGATCGTGGCCGGATTGCTGTTGACCAGAATAACCTTGTAACCCTCTTCACGCAGGGCTTTACATGCCTGCGCGCCGGAATAATCGAATTCGCACGCCTGGCCGATGATGATCGGGCCAGCGCCAATAATGAGAATGCTTTTAATGTCTGTACGTTTTGGCATTGCTTGCTACCTGTGATGACGAGAAGAAGTGAAGGCGCGCCGGGCACGCCGCATACACTGCTTAACGTCGGTGTTCTTCCATCATTTTGATGAAGCGATCAAACAGATACGCTACGTCGTGCGGGCCTGGGCTGGCTTCCGGGTGACCCTGGAAGCTGTAGGCCGGGCGGTCGGTCAGCGCAATGCCTTGCACGGTGCCATCAAACAAGGAACGGTGAGTCACGCGCACGTTGGCAGGCAGGCTGGTTTCATCAACCTGGAAGCCATGATTCTGGCTGGTGATCATCACGTGACCGGTATCCAGATCCTGCACCGGATGGTTGGCACCGTGGTGACCAAACTTCATCTTGCTGGTCTTGCCGCCAGTGGCCAGACCCAGCAACTGATGGCCCAGACAGATACCAAAGGTCGGAATGCTTTTTTCCAGGAACACCTGAATGGCTTCGATCGCGTAATCACATGGCTCTGGATCGCCAGGGCCGTTGGACAGAAACACACCATCCGGATTCATCGCCAAAACATCGGCAGCCGGGGTTTGTGCCGGCACCACAGTCAGCTCACAGCCCCGTTCGGCCAGCATGCGCAGGATGTTGTGTTTGACGCCGAAGTCATAGGCCACGACCTTGAACTTCGGGTTGGACTGAACGGTGTAACCCACGCCCAGTTTCCACTCTGCCGTAGTCCACTCGTAGCGCTCGGTAGCGCTCACGACCTTGGCCAGATCCTGGCCAGCCATCGAGCCAAACGACTTGGCTTTTTCTACGGCAGCGGCGGCGTCAATGTTGTCGCCGCTCACGATACAGCCAGGCTGAGCGCCCTTCTCACGCAGGATACGGGTCAGCTTGCGGGTATCGATATCGGCAATGGCCACCACATTGTGTTTGACCAGATACTCGCCCAGGCTCATCGAAGCGCGGAAGTTCGAATGCAGCAAAGGCAGATCGCGGATGATCAAACCGGCAGCAAACACGCCACGGCTTTCCACGTCTTCCGGATTCACACCGTAGTTGCCAATATGAGGATAAGTCAGGGTAACGATCTGACGACAGTAGGATGGGTCGGTCAGAATTTCCTGGTAACCGGTCATCGCGGTATTGAAAACCACTTCGCCGATGGTTTCGCCATCAGCGCCAATCGATGTACCGTGAAACAGGGTGCCGTCGGCAAGCGCAAGTAAAGCAGGTTTGGACACTGGCGGCTCCTGGGCATTGCGCCCGCAGATATGAGAATCGGTGCGGGAGTCTGTAGCAACGCCCGCCCACCCGGCCAGTATGGGCGGGGTTTTCGGGCCGTTCAGGCTCCCCTATACGTAGAAAAACGGGACAGGTTTCCCTGGCCCGTTCGTCTGCACAAAATTTTCCGGATTCTATCGCGAAACGCGTTTTACTTCAACATTTCAATGCGTTAGGACAAATGCAGGAGCACCCCGACATCACCGCGCAATGGGCCATTAAAGCCTTTGCGATCAATGACATCCGCGCGTGTTTAAACCTTGTTACAGCAGTTTTTCGATATCGGCCACCAGCGACTCTGGCGTGGCGGTAGGCGCATAACGGTCGACCACATTGCCTTCCCGATCAACCAGGAACTTGGTGAAGTTCCATTTGATCGACTCGGTGCCCAATAGCCCCGGATGCTCGGATTTCAGAAACTGATACAGCGGATGTGCCCCGCTGCCGTTGACATCCACCTTGGAAAACATCGGGAACTGCACGCCAAAGCTGGTGGAGCAAAAATCGAGGATTTCTGCATCTTCACCAGGCTCTTGCGCGCCAAACTGGTTGCAGGGAAAGCCCAGCACTTGCAGGCCTTTGTCATGAAAGCGCTGGTAAATGGCCTGCAGGCCCTCATATTGAGGAGTGAAGCCGCAGCGGCTGGCGACATTCACAATCAGCAGCACCTGGCCGCGAAAGCGCTCCATGGCGACATCGTTACCCTGAATGTCGTCGACATGAATCCCGTAAAGACTGGACATGGTGTTTCTCCGTGCGTTGCCAGATAGTGCTTTCCTGCCACACATGGGCTGGGTGACAATCTGGCTGTGTAATTCTGAAAAATGCGAATAAAGCCCGAATCCTGATGCTGTTTAATCCATCCCGCGATGAAGCGCGCCACTTCATGATCGAATCATGGCGCAAACACCAGATCCCCGGCCTTGAGCCAATGACGGATCTGGAGAAGATGACGGCGGCGGTTCTGCTGCGCCACCCGGAATACCACCATTTTTTGATGCCGGATTATCTGGACCAGGACTGGCCGGTGGAATACGGCGAAACCAATCCTTTTCTGCATATCAGCATGCATCTGGCTATCGAGGAACAACTTTCCATTGATCAGCCCTTTGGCATTCGCGCGCTATATGGAGAGTTGTGCAAAGTGGCGGGCAACGAGCACGACGCGCAGCACTGGATGATGGAAGGCCTGGGTGAAATGCTGTGGCAGGCGCAACGCTACGGCTTGCCGCCTGATCCGTCAGTGTACCTCAATATCCTGCGCCAAAAGCTGCCGGGCAGCGCGACCAACCCACCGAATCAGCCCACCTGAGCCGTTGCAGTTACTGCGCCCTCAGCTCTTTGCGGTCGGCGACCAGTACCTGCAATTCTTTCAAACGCGCGTCGATCCCGGATAGCTGATAAAAGTCGGCACCAGGCTGGCGCTGCGCAATCTGGAATTGTTCAATGGCGGCGGTGTATTCATGCTGAAAGGCGTAATACTCGCCCTGAGCCATATGCTGGCGCTGTGCCTGGCCAGTGGCTTCATAGATTTTTGCCTGCCGTTGGTACAACGCGGCATCCATCACCCCTGCCGTCTGAATAGCCGCCAGCGCTTCGTCATATCGCCTTGCACGCGTTAACGCATCCACTTCGCCATAAATCAGCGCCCGACTGGCGGGGAAATGCCGTTCCGCATCGCGAAAGAGCGTTAGCGCGTCGTCATATTTCTGTTGCTCCAGCCGGATAGAGCCAGCCAGATATTCCAGCACCGGGTGCGACTCGGGCTTGCCATAGACCTCCCGGACACGCAGCAAAGTTTGCCAGGCATTGTCGTAATCGCCAACGCGGGCTTGGGCAAACGCCAAACCATATAAATGAGCCCCCAGATTGAGGTAGCGTTTTTCTGCCAGCGTGCTGCGGTAACGCTGGACGGTGGCTTTAAGGTCGTCCGACTGCAGCACAATGGCGCGCTCACGCAAATACAGATAGTCCGCTGAATCAAGGACTTGCTTGTAACGCACGTCGGCCAGCCGGTCTTCTGCTTCGGCAATACGGCGGTAGGTCACCGGATGGGTACGCAGGAATTCAGGCGCACTGAATTCCAGCAAACGATTGGCCTTTTGCATGCGGCCAAAAAAGGTCGGCATGGCGTAGGGATCAAATCCGGAAGCAAGCAGTGTTTGCATGCCTATGCGATCGGCCTCTTGTTCATAGGCATAGGTGAAGTCGAGTTGCCGCTGGATCAGATACCCCGACGTACCCGCCGCAGCTGCCACGCCAATATCACCCGCGCCGCCGTGCGCCGCCAGAATCGCCAACCCCAACGCCGCCAGCGTGATCCACGGCGTCATGCGCTGGGAGTCAATCATGCGTGCCAGATGGTGCTGGGTAACGTGTGAGATCTCATGCGCCATGACCGCGGCGAGTTCGGATTCATGCTGGGTGGTGGCAATCAGCCCGGTGAAGACGCCGACAAAGCCGCCAGGCAAGGCAAAAGCGTTAATGGAGCCATCGCGCACGATAAAAAACGTGAACGGGATATTGCTACCGTTGGCTTCCACCAGCCGACGGCCGATCTGATTGATGTAATCCGTTAATTCGGCATCATCCAGCATATCGCCGCTGCGGCGAATTTCCAGCATCGCCGCCTCTCCGATCAGCCGCTCCTGAGTGGGTGTCAGGCCCTGGCGGGAGTCCTCACCAAGATTGGGCAGATTGCCGGTATCGGCACGCACGACCGGCAGCGCCAGCAAACCCGCCAGCGCCGCAACCAGCACTCCGTTTCGTAAAGTCATGCAACGCAAGGCACATCCTCATTCATGCCCCCGGCCACTTGCGCCAGGGTGGGCATGAGTCTGTCCAGAAGGCTTACGACTCCCCAAAATGGAATTCTTCACCACCGTGCAAGGTGATGGCGGCGGCCAGATCGGCAAAGAATTCGCCATCGTCGCGGGTGTTGCGCCATTGACCATTTTGCATGCGGTAATGAAAACCACCGTGTTTGGCGGCGATCCACAACTCTTGATTGGGTACGTGGCGATTGACGATGATTTTGCTGCCATCTTCAAACTCAAGTTCCAGCACGTTACCCTGGCGCTGTGGGTCAATATCCGCAGTGGCATCGTCACAAGCAGCTTCGATGCGATCGAGAATGGTGTCGGAAAGATTCAGGAATTCGGATTCAGTCATGGTCATGTTCTTGCATGGTAATATCGCGATTTTGCCACCAAAGCCCCCACTCATGCGCGCTCTGTTAGGTTGTATTGCGCTGGTATCCTTGACCGCCTGCGGCTTCAAGGGTCCGCTCTACCTGCCCCCTCATCCCAAAGCATCGGCCCCCGCAAAAGCGAGCGCGCCGGTAGCCAGCAAACCTGCGGCCAGCGCCCCGGCCGCCGCCAAAGCTTCAGCGGCCGAGAACGCCAGCGATCCTGTCACGCTGGATGATCTGGTCGAATAAGCACGTCAGCCAAGCCTGCTGCTACGGCAGGCTTGCACTGTTGCTCAACGCTTGCGCAATGCGCGCCAGAGCAAACCAGGCCAGTCGGTGGCACCCAATTTGGGCCGCTGGCGGAACATGTCGTAGTCGCTGCGCTTGAGTTTTTCCAGCACCGCATCGCCGCCCAACACAGTCAGCCGTAACTCCAGGCCAATCCGGCCAGGCAAAGCCATCGCCAGTGGCGAGCCGCCCTTGAGCATGCGCCGGGTACGATCCACCTGAAACGCCATCAATCTTCGCCACGCCACATCTGACGTTTGCTGGGCAATCATGGCCTCGGTGACGCCAAAACGCTGCAAATCGGCCTGCGGGATATAAACGCGCCCTTTTTGCCAATCCACGGCCACGTCTTGCCAGAAATTGATCAATTGCAGCGCAGTGCAAATGCCATCGGATTGCGCCAGATGCGTGGGCGTTGCTGCGCCAAAGATATGCAGCAATATCCGCCCGACCGGATTGGCCGAATGCCGGCAATACTGCACCAGCTCGCCAAAATCCGCGTAACGGGTTTTGACGACGTCTTGTTCAAATGCGGTCAGCAGATCGCCGCAAAGACCAAGCGGAATCTGGTACTGGGTAATCGTAGTTGCCAGCGCCTGATAACGCGCCGTTTGTGGTGTTTCACCGCGCTCAATGCGGGCCAGTTCCGCCCGGCAAGCAGCCAGTGCCTGCAAGCGTTCTGCCGGTGTGGCATCGCCCTCATCCGCCAGATCATCAGCGTGGCGGGCAAAGTGGTAAACGCTGGCTACCGCCTTGCGATAGCGGCGCGGCAACAGCATTGAACCGACGGGAAAGTTTTCGTAATGTTCGACCGATTGGCCAGGAGTTATATCAAACATAAACCTGCTTCAGGCTGACAGATTGCTAACACTTCATGCAGCATACGTGGGCGTTTGGCATCACAGTCTGCTAAAACAAGACGGTGGTCTCGCAATCAACACACCAATCAAGGAGTCTTTCATGAAGAAATGGTTCGTCGCGCTTCTCAGCGTATTCATGCTGATGGGTTCCGCGTTTGCTGCAGTCAATATCAACAATGCAACTCTGGAGCAACTCGAATCCCTTAACGGTATCGGCCCTTCCAAAGCTCAGGCCATTATCGACTATCGCACCAAAACCGGCCCGTTCAAGGCTCCCGAAGATATCATGAAAGTGCCAGGCATCAAGGAAGGCACTTACAACAAGATCAAGAGCGATATCGCGGTCAGTGGCGCTACCACTGCTGCTGCGGCAGCGGCCACCAAAACACCGGCGCCTGCCAGCAAAGCTCCGGCAGCCAAGGCAACACCGACGCCGGCACCAGCCGCAGCGGCAGCAACGCCAACGCCAAAACCGACCAAGCCGCCGAAGCCAGCCAAGACCAAGGCCTCGCAATAAGCCTCGATCGCTCTATCGGTTCTGGCTTGCACACATAAAAAGACCTGCCCCGCGGCAGGTCTTTTTACATTCAAGCGTGATGCAAGGCTTGCTGCTTAATGCGCCGACTCTTTGCCGCTAATGGCAGCCAAGGGTACATCTTTGAGCAGCGCCGCCAACTCGACTGCAGAGCGTACGTGCAGCTTGGTGTAAATGCGGGCACGGTGGACTTCCACCGTTTTGATACTGATCGCCAGCGCATCGGCAATCTGTTTGTTGAGTTTGCCTGCCAGCAATTCGCTCAGCACTTCACGCTCGCGTGGCGTCAGTGCATCCAGTTGATCCGACAACGATTGGCGCGCCTCCCATTCCCCACGCAGGGCGACGTCCTGCTCCAGGTAAGCCTGGACTTTGCTGACCAGCACCCGGTTGTCACAAGGCTTTTCCAGAAAGTCGGTTGCGCCTTCTTTTACGGCGGCGACAGCCATAGCCACATCGCCATGGCCGGTCAGGAAGATCACTGGCGGCAGGTATTCGGCGGTTTTGATCTTGTTGAACAATTCCAGACCGCTCATGCCGGTCATGCGTACGTCCAGCACCATGCAGCTGAAATCTGCCGGGCCGGCTTCCGCCAGAAAGCTTTCGGCGGAATCGAAAGCAATCGCTGGCCAGCTGCGGGTTTCAAACAACAGGGTTAGCGCATCGCGTACTGCAATGTCGTCATCAATGATGGCAATTGGTCGCATTATTCGGTTTCCTCGGTCAGTGCCGTACTGATGGTTAGCGGCAATTTGCAGATAAAGCGGGTACCCCCGCCCGGATTTGCCTCAGCCAGCAATTGGCCTCGATGTTGCTCAATCACCGAACGGCAGATATTCAAACCGATACCCATACCGTCGGGTTTGGTGGTGTAAAACGGCTGAAACAGTGAGTCTGGCGACGCCAGCCCCGGCCCGCGATCAGCCACGACCACCTCCAGCGATTCATCGGTGGCTGTTGCCGAAACCGTGATTTCACGTGGTGCGTCACCATCGGCGGCGGCCATGGCTTCCAGACCGTTTTTCAACAGGTTGAACAATACCTGTTCCAGCATCACGCTGTCGCCCTGAAATTCGGGCAGTGAGTCTGGCAGTTCCACAATAACTCGCGACTGCGTCTTACGCACCACAGGTTCGAGCAATTGCAATGGCACCGACAGCAATTCCGCCAGGTCGCAGATTTCCTTGCGTGGCGCCCGTTTGGCGGCAAAATCGCGAATCCCGCGGATGATCTGCCCGGCGCGGCGCGCTTGCCCGCCAATACGTGTGAGCACATCGCCCGCTTTTTCGACCATGGGCGTTGGCGTAGCCAGCATCTCTTCTGCTGCCGCGGCGTAACTGCTGATCGCTGCCAGTGGCTGATTCAACTCGTGGGCCAGACTGGAGGCCAGTTCACCCATGCTGATCAGACGGGCGGTGTGCTGCAGTTTTTCACTCTGCAAGCGCATTTCTTCGGCTGACTGACGCACATCGGTGATATCCGCAGCGATATCCAGCCAGACTTGGCGCCGATCCACCCATTCGATCCGTCGCCGTTGCACGTGATACCAGCGGCCAGTAATCGGATCGCGTGATTCGGCGGCAAGCGAGTCATCCGGAATCAGCGGAATCAAACAACACACGGCTTCATCGCGCAGCGGGAACAGGTCATCGTGGTGACGATTGCGATACAGCAATTGACCACTTTGCTCGTCAGTTACCGACACGGCAGCTTCCAGCCCTTCCAGTACCGTGAGTAACTGCTTGCGTGATGCCGCCAAAGCTTCGCGCTCGCGGCGGATTTCGGTGACGTCATACAACGACGCCATCCAGCCGCGATACTCACCGCGCCCATCCACCAGCCGTGACGAGTACAAACGCACATCAAAGCGCTCGCCATTTCGCCGCATAAAGCGCAATTGATAGCCATTCTGCGGTGTCTGCCCTTCCAGGATGGCGCGGTAGGCGGCAGCACAGTTTTCCAGTTCTTCGGGCGGCCAGTAAGGCATGGGCGGAATATGCCCCATTAACTCGGACGCACTCCAGCCCACCATGTGGCAGAACGCCGGGTTCACATAGATGATACGACCATCGCGATCCATGGCCCGCAAGCCAGTGGTTAGCGAATCTTCCATCGCCGAGCGAAAACCCATTTCGTCGCGCAAGGCGACCTCGGCGGCCTGGCGTTCCAACATGCGCCGACGCAACATGGCCAGCACCCACCACAACAAGGTGAGCAGCAAGAACACGGCCCCCAGCAACCAGGCCTGGCTACTGGCGCGTGGGTTATCGCGCACACTGGCGCGCAACTTGAGTTCGTGACCCAGCGGGTCTACGCCGACGGTTCGAGTCAGCAACGAGCCGGGCATAACCGTGGCGTCGAGCGGTGCCACCACATGACCTTGGTCGTCCAGCAAGGCCAGGTCGTAACGCTGGATCATCCACCAGGGAATACGCAGCCGCAGCAATTCGGGCAGCGAATAAGTCGCCACGACCATGCCGGCATAAACAGTGGAATGGTAGTACGGCACTGCCAGCACAATCACAGGCTGATCGCGGATGATAACGTTACTGTAAACGGCATAACCCAGCGTACTGGCGCCATCCACGGTCTCGAGCACTTGCTCGTCATCAAGCGGCACCAGGCTACTGGGGCGCGAGCTATACACTGGCAAGCCACCCATGCGATGCCCCGCCGCATTCAGGTATTCCACCGACTGCATTTCCGGATTGTCTTTCATCAACGCGTCCGCACGAGCGTTGAAATCCGTATCGTTGATGGCATTGGCCGCCAAGCTATAGGCCAGGTTTTCCAGCACATTCTGATTAGTTTGCAAATGCAGCCGCAGGCCCTGCTCCTGCCACAGCAGATCCTGCGCCATGGTCATATCGCGGGCGGATTGGGTTTGTCGCTGATCCAGCCAGGTATAACCAGCCAAGGCAACCAGCACGAGACCAATGGCAATGTGGGCAACCAACCACGGCAGCATGGCGTGCCAGGGAAGTAGAAATCGGGGTAAGCGCATGGGCGAAGAATATACCTGTTTATCGCAAATTTGCCTTTACGGACTTACACCTGCATCCCCGGGGACCCAAAACAAAACGCCACCTTGCGGTGGCGTTGGAACTTGCATATGCGGCGTTATCAGTTGCGATTGTTGCCACTGAATGCCATCAGGATATTCAGCAGGCTGATAAAGATGTTGTACACGTTCAGGTACAACTGCAGCGTTGCCGTCACATAGTTGGTTTCACCACCGTTCACGATGCGGCTGACATCCATCAGGATGTAGGCCGAGAAAATCATGATGGCAATGGCCGAAACCGCCAGCGAGATCGCTGGAATCTGGAAGAACAGGTTAGCCAGCGAAGCCAGGATCAGCACCACGACGCCCACGAACAGGAACTTGCCCATGAACGAGAAGTCTTTCTTCGTCACGGTGGCGATACCTGCCAGGGTAAAGAAGATGGCAGCGGTACCAATTGCGGCTGTACCAATCATGGCCGGGCCGTTGGCAAAGCGCAGGGCGACTTGCAGTATTTGCGACAGCCACAGACCCATAAAGCCGGTGTACGCCAGCAACAGAACCACGCCCATGGCGCTGTTCTTGGTCTTTTCGATGGCAAAGAACATCCCGAAGCTCACGCCCAGGAACACAATCGCGCCGAACATCGGGCTCATTGCAAACTGCATGGAAATACCCAGCAGCGCACCGGCGGCGGTGGGCAGCATGCTCAGGGCCAGCAGGAAATAGGTGTTACGCAACACCTTGTTGCGCTCGACGGCTAATGCCGTGCCGCCGTATTGGGCGGTGGTGTAATCCATAGTGTCTTCTCCGTTTCTGATCAATCGAGCGGTTGGCTCGTACTGCTTAAGATGAAGGGATATGACAAAAGTTTCAAGTCAAACGGTACTTTTTGCCTGAATCAAATATTTTCGAACCAGCGCGCAACCCCTTCGGCCAAGGCTTGATCCAGCGTTGCGGGGGACCAGCGAGGCTGATTATCCCGATCAATCAACCTTGCACGCACGCCTTCTCGAAAGTCGCCATGTCGCACACTATGCTTTGCCGCGAGGGTTTCCATGGCCACTACGGCATCGTAATCCATGGACGCGGCACGCTGTGCCAGCGTCCAGCTCAGGACCATTGAACCCGGAGAACCCGCCTGCATATTGCTCATTGCCTGTTGCAGCCAGCGACTCTCACCCCGATACGCCTGAATTCGCGTGGCGATGGCCGCCAGATCGTCACCGCAGACCACCTCCTCGACTTGCTCGCTCACCGGCGGCCATTGCGCCTCAGGCAACGGGCAAGGCGTGGCTGCGCTTAATGCACTCAGCAACTGCGACAACATTTGCGCATCGACCTGTGCTTGCGCCAGCCACGGCATTTCCTGCAGTCCCTGCAATAGCGATTCGAATCCGTTGGCTGGCAACGCCCAGTCAGCGGCTCCGGCGGCGACGGCATCTGCCGCATTCAGTTGCGAGGCCGTCAGATAAAGCATGCGCCCGACATTGTGGTGCAAATGTCCCAGCCAGCTACTCGCCCCTACATCCGGGAACAACCCAATGCCAATTTCCGGCATCGCCAGCACACTGGTTTCGGTCACCACTTTATGGCTCGCGCCTGCCAGCAGCCCCCAGCCGCCGCCCATGATCAGGCCATTGGCCCAGGCGAGGATAGGTTTGGGATAACGATGCAGATCACGGCACAGCGCGTATTCACTGGCAAAGAAGTCATCCGCCTCGCCAATCCGGCCCGGCTCGGTCATCGCGTAATACAGGGCTTTGATATCACCGCCCGCACAGAAGGCTTTTTCCCCAACGCCGCGAATCAGGACCAGCACCACCCTGTCATCGGTACGCCAAAGCGCCAGTTGCTCGCGCATCTGGTTCACCATGAGCAGATTCTGCGCATTGAGCGTGCCGGGAGTATCCAGCAGAATTTCGGCGATCCAGGCGCCGTTATGCGTTGGGACAAGCTGGAAACGAACCATCGGTTTTCCGTAAAAACAATTGATCTGCGGGATGGCGAGCTTACTTTGCCTTGGCGGCACATGCATCCGGGATGTTACTCACCATCTTGTTTCAGTCCATAACGGGGCCATCCCCAGCGCAATAAAAAACGGCGCAAAGCGCGCCGTTTCAAGGGGTTAAGCTGCGTCAGGGCTTATTGGACAGAATCCGGGAATTTCATGTCGGCATAACGCACAAAGCGCGTTTTGCGGCTAAAGCGATAACCAGCCCAGATCACCAGGAACAGCGGCAAGCCAACATACGTTGCCACTACGCCAATCCAGTCGATGCGGTCCTTCAGGAAAGCCTCATAGTTCTGACCCAGAGTAATGGCCAGGCATAGAACGAAAGCGAAGATCGGCCCCCACGGAAAGAAACCCGACTTGTACGGCAGCGCGTTCAAATCACGCCCTTGCGCTACGTAACCCTTGCGGAAACGATAGTGGCTGATCGCGATACCTAACCAGGCAATGAAACCGGTCATGCCCGATGTATTGAGCAGCCACAGGTAGACCTCTTGCTTGCCGAACATGGACGTCAGAAAACACAACCCGCCGACAATGGTCGTGGCATACAAGGCATTGCGCGGCACGCCACCTTTAGACAATTTGGCAAAGATTCTGGGCGCTTTGCCATCTACCGCCAGCGTGTACAACATGCGGGTGGAGGCGTACATGCCCGAGTTACCGGCCGACAACACGGCGGTCAGAATCACCGCATTCATTACCGCCGCGGCAAACGCCAGTCCGGCATGCTGGAACACCAGCGTGAACGGGCTAATGGCAATGTCGCTCACTTCGTTCTTGAGCAGACGCGGATCGGTGTAGGGAATCAGCAAACTGATAATCAGAATGGCGAAGATATAGAACAGCAGAATCCGCCAGAACACCTGCCGTACCGCACGCGGAATGTTTTTGGCCGGGTTTTGCGATTCACCGGCAGCAATACCGATCAATTCGGTGCCCTGGAACGAGAACCCAACCACCATCGCCACACCAATCAACGCAGCAAAGCCTCCGGCAAACGGACCATCGCCCACGGTAAAGTTATGGAAACCCGCCGTTTCGCCGCCCTTGATGATGCCGAAAATCATCGCCAGACCCAGCGCAATGAAAATGACGATGGTCACGACTTTGATCAGCGAGAACCAGTATTCAGCCTCGCCAAAACCTTTGACCGAGATGTAGTTCAGCAAGAACATGATGCCGAGGAAACACGCGCTCCAGATCCAGCCTGGCGTACCCGGGAACCAATAATTCATCACCAGTTGTGAGGCAACCAGATCCACCGCAATGGTCACCGCCCAGTTGTACCAGTAGTTCCAGCCCAGCGCGAAGCCAAAGCCTTCTTCTACATAATGGGCGCCGTAAGTGGCAAACGAGCCGGATACCGGCATGTACGCCGCCAGTTCACCCAGGCTGGTCATCAGGAAATACACCATCAAGCCGATCAGCGCGTACGCCAGCAAGGCACCGCCTGGACCAGCTTGCGAGATGGTGGCGCCAGAGGCCACAAACAGCCCGGTGCCGATGGAGCCACCGATGGCGATCATGGTCAAATGGCGGGCTTTGAGCTGGCGCGCCAGGCCAGTCTCGGGCGCGGCGGGGATTGCGGGGACATCTACCCGGTTATTCATGCTTGCGGCTTTGTTCAAAAAAACGAAGGGCGGGATTGTAACAAACCCCCGCCCTTGCCGCCTCGTAAATAGCTGTATATCTGGTGATATATTGCAAATCGGTGCTTTCACACCGGGCTTGTTCAGCCCGTGCCACCCACCGTCAAACCACCGTCAATACGCAATGTTGGCTGGCCGACACCTACCGGCACGCTCTGGCCTTCCTTACCGCAGGTACCCACACCTGGATCAAGCGCCATATCGTTGCCGATCATCGAAACGCGAGTCAGCACGTCCGGGCCGTTGCCGATCAGCGTGGCGCCCTTGACCGGATATTGCAGCTTGCCGTCTTCTACCCACCAGGCTTCAGACGCCGAGAATACGAATTTGCCGCTAGTAATATCGACCTGACCACCGCCAAAGTTCACCGCATACAAACCGCGTTTGACCGAGCTGATGATCTCTTGTGGGTCTTTATCGCCGCCCAGCATCAGCGTGTTGGTCATGCGTGGCATCGGCAGATGCGCGTACGACTCGCGGCGGCCATTGCCGGTCAGTGGCATGTTCATCAAGCGGGCGTTCAGGCTGTCTTGCAGATATCCACGCAGAATGCCGTCCTCAATCAGCGTGGTGCGGCTGGTCGGGTTGCCTTCATCATCCACATTGAGCGAGCCACGGCGATCCTGGATGGTGCCGTCGTCGATCACCGTCACGCCTGGTGCCGCCACGCGCTCACCCAGACGGCCCGAGAACGCGGAGCTGCCTTTGCGGTTGAAATCGCCTTCCAGACCGTGACCAATGGCTTCATGCAGCAAAATGCCGGGCCAGCCGTTGCCCAGCACCACGGTCATCTCACCGGCTGGCGCGGGGCGTGCGGTCAGATTAAGCACCGCTTGTGCCACTGCGACCTGCGCGTAGTGATTCACCACATCGTCGGTGAAGTAACTGTAATCAAAGCGACCACCGCCACCCGCGCTGCCCTGCTCGCGCTGACCGTTTTCTTCAACGATAACGTTCAGAGACAAACGCACCAACGGACGGATATCGGCAGCACGATGCCCGTCATGCCGCGCGATATAGATCACGTCGTATTCAGACGCTAGGCTCGCCATCACTTGCACCACGCGCTTGTCGGCAGCGCGAGCAGCGCGTTCGAGTTTTTCCAGCAAGGCAACCTTTTCGGCCTCGTTCAGACTGGCCAGCGGATCAATCGGCCGATACAAGGCGTGGCCTGCACCGGTTTTTACCAGCGCGGCCGAACCATTGCCGCCTTGGCGACCAATCGCCCGTGTGGCGCGCGCCGCTTCCAGCAAGGGCGAAAAGCCGATTTCATCCGAATAGGCAAAAGCGGTTTTCTCACCGGAGACCACCCGCACGCCCACTCCTTGGTCAATCGAAAAGCTGCCAGATTTGACGATTCCTTCGTCCAGGCTCCAGCCTTCCGAGCGCGTGCTCTGGAAGTACAGATCGGCGTAATCCAGATCGTGCTGCATCAATTCGGAGAACACGCGGTCCAGTTGTTGTTCATCCAGGCTATAAGGCGCCAGGAGGGTGGATTGCGCGGTTTGTAGCAGACTCAAATGGCTCATGCCGATATCGCTCTGAAAAATGACGGTCAATGGAACAACATGCCATCGCCCATGGGGTTTGACAAGGCGTGGGCTGGACTAAGTTTTGTGGTGGCTACAGCCGGGCAGGTCTGCAGCTCTGGGGATGACCGCAGGCGGACGGCGAATTGGCCGCGCCGAATCCATCCTACAAAATGCGATGACGCAATGCAGGCAATATCCGGCGCACGCGCTCACTCTGGCTGGCTTTCAGTTCAGCGATTACCACGCCGTTGCCGTTGTCACGTTGCGCCAGAATCTGGCCCCACGGGTCAACGATCATGCTGTGGCCATGCGTTTCGCGCCCGGTAACGTGCATGCCGCCCTGCCCCGGCGCAACAAAGAAACATTGGTTTTCAATGGCGCGCGCGCGGATCAGTGGCTCCCAGTGGGCCTTGCCCGTGGTGGCGGTGAAGGCCGAGGGCAAGAACCAGATATCCACTTCACCCGGCGTGCGAAACAGCTCAGGAAAGCGCAGATCGTAGCAGATGCTCAATCCCACCCGACCAAATGGCGTCGTGAAAGTAACGACCTCGTTGCCCGCTTCAATGGTATCGGCCTCGGCAAAATGCTCGTCGCCATTGTCAAAACCGAACAGATGAATCTTGTCGTAGCGTGCCGCCAGATTGCCTTGCGGGTCGTATACCAGCGTGCTGTTGCGCACTTTGTCGGGCACGCTGGCCTCCAGCGGCACCGTTCCGCCCACCAGCCAGATGCCGTGTCTGGCGGCGGTTTGTGCCAGAAAGTCCTGAATCGGCCCGTTCCCTGGCATTTCGCGCACGGCAATCTTGTCGCGCGGATCTTTACCCATGATGGCAAAGTACTCCGGCACGGCCACAATCTGCGCCCCTTCTGCGGCGGCCTGGGCGATCAACCGGCCCGCGGTAGCCAGGTTTTCACTCACCACCGGGGTGGAAATCAGTTGCACTGCGGCGGCAATCACCGTTTGCATGGCGAACTTTCCTTAACAGGACCAGTTATCGAGATCAGGGCGTGCGGTGTTTCTGGATGATCGACGGGAGCAGCTGCGAAACGTCTTCCACCTTGCGAATCTGCGGGTCGCGCATGCTGCCGGTAATATCATATTCATAGGCGATCAACTGCCCCAGCGGGTCTTTCAACGCCCGTTGCAGCAGAAAAGCGGCAACGCCAGCAATCGGGTTGACGATGGTGGTCGCCACCGCAACCGAATCGCCAATCACCGGCACAATGCGTACGCGCAAGTCTTGCGTGCCTGCTTCAAAGTTGGCCGCGCCGCGGAACAATACCTGCGCTGCTGAACCGGTAATCACCAGGTTTTCGGTACGGGCTACGCCTCGTTCAATCGCCGCATCGCCCTTGATGGTATCGAACTCGAAGCCTTGCGAAAACACGTCGCGAAAATCCAGTTGCACGCGGCGCGTGAGCGATTGCAGGCTCAAAATGGACAGCAAGCGGCCCGCGCCCGGATCAATCCGCGCAAATTGCCCGGACTGCACGTCCACATTGATATTGCCCTGCATGCTTTGAAAATCGGGCGGGAATGGCTCTCCATCCCAGGTAGCTTCACCGGAAATTTTGCCCGGTGCCCGTCTGAGAGTATCCGGATAACCAATCCGTGCCAGGAACTTGCCAAAGTCATCGCTACCCAGGCTGAACTTGCCCGACACCCGCGATTTGCCATTGCTCTGTCGCCACACGCCGCTCATGTCGAAATGGCCGTCAGGGTTATCCAGGCTCACGCTCTTGAGCGTCCAGGCGTCACCTTGCTGTTCGCCCTGCACATCGAGCTTGCCCAACTGCAGGGTTTTGTAGCGGAAATCATCGATGCTCAGGTCAATCGCCGGCAAGGAGCGAATCGGTGAGGTTTCGGTCGGTTGATTGCCGGATGCAGTGGTCAGCGGCAACAGCACCTTGCTCATGCGCGCGATAAGCTTGCCTTTACCCTGGCCACTCCACGCAAATTTGCCGTTTAGCTCGCGACTGGCCAGTTCGCCCTGCCAGCTCTGTGCACCCGGATAACTGGCTTTCAGATGCACGTCATTGAGTACGCGGCCCCAGCCGCTAAGACGGTCAAAGCTCAAATCCACACCGGCCGGGCCAGCGGAGGAAGACGACGCTGGCGGTGCGGCTTGCGCTACGGTCTGGCTTGCGGCATTCCTGTCGCTACCGCGACCTTCTTTGTCCCACAATTCGTACCATTCTTGCGCATTCAACTCTGGCCAGCCGCCGCTAACCAACATGCCTGGTCGCGCCGGCATGACTGCATTGGCAGAACCCAAAGCCAGATTGCCGGTCAGCGCCCCGCCCTGCGGCTGACGCATGACCAGTTGCAACAGATGCTCCCAGGTCATATCCAGTTCGTACCCGGTTTTGTCACCAGCGACTCGCAAACGCAGTGAGCGGGATACATTGGCGGCTTTGCCCACGGGCGCTGGCAGATCGATCACCGTGCCACTCATGGGCGAGGTCAGCGTTACATCGAAGCGGTCATGGCTGGCGGCGATCTGGCCTTGCCAGCCCATCATTCCGTGCAAACGCGTAGCCAGTGGCAGATCAAAATTATGGGCAACATCGGCAAGCTGACTTTTGCCGTTCAACTGCAGCTTCACCACGCCATCTTTATCGGATGTGCCACTAATCTGTACTGTACCGCCCAAGGCTTGCCCGGAAACATCGCGTACGGTGAGACCGCTCTCGGTAAACAGTAATTGCCCGCTGGTTGCGGTTATCGGCGGCACATTGCCCGCAAAATCCAGCATGTTGTCAGCAAAATGATACGAACCATTCACCTTGGTCTGGGCCATATTGGCCAGCGGAATATCCAGCTTAAGTGTCAGGTCGCCCTTGCCTTCAGCTTTCAGACCATCGATATACGCCGCCATCGGGCCATGCAGCGGTGTCGCCTTGATGTAATCCAGAAACCCCGTTGTGCTGTCTTGGGCTTTGCCATCAACCAGCACATGCGGATGCTCCAGGTCTGGGATGGATACTTCAACGTTATTGAGCTGCGCATTGTGGATTTGCGCTTGTGGTGCGCGGATCAGCATCGATTTGCCATGAAAATCGAGCGTGCCATTGATATGCGTAATAGCTGGCCAATCGCTGGCGAATTGCAGCGTAGTGTCCTGGGCGCTGGCAGTAATGCGGAATTGCCCGGCTTTATCATCCGGGAACGGAAAGTCGTGCAGATTGCCGTGCACCAGAATCTTGCCGTCAAACGCGCGCCCGTGTTTGAGCGAGCCTTTGAGCCAGGCCAGCGTTTCGTCACCCACCACCCGCGGCAAATAAGCGAAAGCGCGCGAAGCCTCCAGCCCCTTGATATCGCCGTCCAGATCCAGTTGCCCCAAACCGCTGTCCGGCCAGAAATATTTGCCAGCCACGCTGACATTCATGTCTTTGTTGTTAAGCCGAACGGTATCCAGCGAGATGTTCCAGCCTTTGGCCTGGCGTTGCCAGTGCGTGGCCACATTCAGCAAATCCAGCCGAATGGGTTCTACAAATTGTTGGGGGTAATTGAATACAAAATTACTGGAGACCAGCTGGGCTTTGCCCCCAGCTTCAGTGAAATCGGCCTGGATATTGGCTGGGCCCAGCTCTGGCAACACGCCTGGCCACTGAACGGCCAGATTGGCCAGGTCGATGCTGCCTTTGTAATGCGCCGGTTTGTCCCAGTCCCCTTGCCAGGCATAACTCGAATTGCGCACATCGCCAGCAAGCTGGCCGTCCGGGATGCGCTCCAGCAATGCCGCTGGCAATGCGCTGCGTAACCCGGCCAGATGATCCAGCTTCAAACCAGACAGCGAGATATCCTGCTTGCCGGATTTATCCTTGCCCCAGGTAAACCGGCAGTTGTTGCACACTACGCCATCGCGGGTGGCGATCTGGCGGCCATCCAGCCGCAATGCAGACTTGCCGCCTTGCTCGGTCCAGTGCAGGCGCGCATCAAACCGGGGCAGTTCCAGAGAGCGGCTACCGTATTGGGCCAGCAACGATTGCGCCACGAGATCAACATCAGCGCCGGTCAACTGTCCCTGGCCAAAACTGAAATCGACTGACCCACCCGCAGTGCCGGATTGCACGGTAAACGGCAAAGCATCCGCCGGCAGATACCGCCATAAGCTATCCAGTGCAATTTGCGGCGCCACAATCCGCGCGTGCCCGGACCACGTGGCCCACTTCCCGACGTCGCTCCCGTACCAGACGCCGCCCAAGGTAAAGGACTGGCCGATTGAGGATGGTGGTGTTGCGCCGATAGTGAAGCTGTGGCGACCAAACAACGAGCGCACATGCAGCTGCACATCACGCGCTTGAACTGGTGGGGCGTTGGTCAGCAGGTCAGTGTAATTGAGTGTGCCACCGTTGATATCCAGCTCATCCTGGTTCAATACCCAGTTCATGAAACGGTTATCGCTAGTGCCTTGTCCAGCCGTGAGGGCAAAACCGCCGACATGCCACAAACCGGAAGCGTCGCGCGTGACTTCCAGCGCCGGCGCCGCCAGCGATAAGCGGCGAAAGATGATTTCTCCGACAAAAATCGAGCGCCAGGCCACGTCGGCATCCAGTGCATTCAAATGCAAGACCGGTGTGCGATCGCGATTCAGGACGGTGAGGCCATCAATATGAAAGCCCGGGCGCATGCCGTGCCAGCCACCGGAAATGCGGCCTAGCTGGATCGGGCTGCCAGTTGCTGCGGCAAAACGGCCTTCCAGCATGGGGCGGAACTGGTCCAGTCGCGGCAACAGATAAAATTGCCATGTCAGCGCGAGCACGACAAACAGCAACGCGCCGGCCAGCAGCAGGCGCAGCAACAAGCGATAATGCCAGTGGACAAAACCCTTGATGCGCGACCAGGCGGACGCCAGCAAGGGTTTAATAGAGATCGAACGAAATGGGGTCATGCACTACCCGGTGGCCCGGTTCAAAAAAAACAATATCAAAAAATGAGACTGCGCCAACTGGCTTTTTCCTGCTGCGAATCTGCTTGCAACAGCGCTAATCGCCGGTGACCGCAGTTCTGGCATTGGCCCAGGTTGTGCTACGGTGTCGCTTCGGCATTCTACCCGAACGCGTTCAAGCCCAAGAGATTAGACATGTATGCTGTGACACATTCCTCGCTCGCCCCTGCGGTTAACCACAGCCGCTATCTGCAACGCCTGTTTACCCGGTATCCCGAGCTGGAAGCACAAACTGCTGCCGCACTGGATAAACCGTTTTCGCGCGACGAAATGCTGACCGCGCTGGCCACTTGTGCTGAACACGATGAACCCACCGCCAGCCGGACATTGCGATTGTTGCGCATGCATGTCATGGCGCGGTTAATCGCTCGCGAGCTGGCGGGTTTGTCTGATCTGGATGAAGCCGTCGCCGTCATCAGCGATCTGGCCGAAGTCAGCATCGCCTGCGCGCTGGAAACCGCCCGCCGCCAATTGCATGAGCGTTATGGCGACCCGGTGGGCGAAGAAAGCGGCACTGTCCAGCAATTGATTGTAGTCGGCATGGGCAAATTGGGTGGGCGCGAACTGAATGTGTCGTCCGACATCGATCTGATCTTTGTTTACCCGGAAGACGGCGAAACCACGGGCCCGCGCAAAGTCAGCAATCACCAGTATTTTGGCTTGCTCGGCAAAGCGCTGATCCAGCTGATTGGCCATCCCACCGACGAAGGCATGGTGTTTCGCGTTGATATGCGCTTGCGCCCGTTTGGCGACTCCGGCCCGCTGGTATCCAGCTTTGGTGCGCTGGAAAACTACCTGCAAACCCAGGGACGCGAGTGGGAGCGTTACGCCTGGATCAAAGGCCGCCCGCTCACTGGCGATGGCGACGCTTTGATGCAACTGGTGCGCCCGTTTGTTTACCGCAAATATCTGGATTACGGCGCCTACCGCTCCATGCGCGAGTTGCACAGCCAGATTCGCCATGAAGTCACACGCAAAGACCGGCTGGACAATATCAAGCTGGGGCCAGGCGGTATCCGCGAAATCGAATTCATTGGCCAGGTCTTTCAACTGATCCGTGGCGGGCGCGATAAAACCCTGCAACAGCGCGCCACCCGCGTCATTCTTACTGAACTGGCCAATCAAGGCCTGTTGCCGCAAGACGCTGTGAGCGAACTGCTGGGCGCGTACGTATTTCTGCGGAATCTGGAACACCGTCTGATGTATATCGATGACGCCCAGACGCAGATGTTGCCAGGCAACGATGATGACCGGGCCCGCATCGCCAGCAGTATGGGCTATGCGGATTGGACGGCGTTTTATCAAGGCTTGTCGGAGTGGCGCGGTATGGTCAATCGACATTTCGAGCAGGTATTTGTATCGCCGCAGGCCGAGGATGAAAGCCATCCCCAAGCCGATTTGTGGTTATCGGCACAAGACGGCGAAGGCATTGACGAAGGGCTGGTCAAACTGGGTTACGCCGACCCGGCGGAAATTCGTCGGCGCCTGGCGGGCATGCAAAGCAGCAGCCGTTATCAGCAAATGTCTGATCGCAGCCGCCAGCGCATGGACGCCATTTTGCCGCCGCTGATTGAAGTCGCCGCAGGCTATCCGAACCCGGATACCACCTTGCTGCGCATTCTGGATTTGCTGGAAAGCATAGGCCGTCGCGAATCCTATCTGGCCTTGCTGGCAGAACATCCGCAAACGCTCAATCGCCTTGCCAGCCTGTACAGCGCCAGCCCGTGGGTGTCGGAATACTTGACCCGCCATCCCATTTTGCTGGACGAACTGCTGGACGTGCGACTGTTGTATCAGGCGCCTGACTGGTCTCAGGCTGGTGACCAGCTACGCTCACAAATGCATGATCATGCGGGTGACACCGAAGCGCGCATGGATTTGCTGCGCCACTTTCAGCACTCCCAGCTGTTCCGGCTAATGGCGCAAGATATCGCCGGCCATTTGCAGCTGGAAACGCTGTCGGATCATCTCTCCGACCTGGCAGATTTGTGCCTGCAGGTAACGCTGGAAGAAGCCTGGCGCGACGTCAACAATCGCCATCTGGATATCCCGGCGTTTGCCATCATTGGTTACGGCAAACTTGGAGGCAAAGAACTCGGCTATGGCTCGGATCTGGATCTGGTCTTTCTCTACGACGACCCGCACCCGGACGCCGCCGAAACCTACGCCCGCTATGCCAAGCGGATTGTTAGCTGGTTAAGCGCGCTGACTTCGGCCGGCCAACTCTACGACGTTGATCTGCGTTTGCGGCCCAATGGCTCATCGGGATTTCTGGTATCGAGCATCGAAGCATTTGTGCAGTACCAGAATGAATCGGCCTGGATGTGGGAACACCAGGCACTCACCCGTGCCCGCTTTGCCGCCGGTTCAACTGCCATTGGCGCACAGTTTGAGCAAATCCGGATAGATATTTTGCGCCGCGCCCGTGATTTGCCAACTTTATCGGCCGAGGTCGTGGCGATGCGCCAGCGTATGCTGGAAACGCACCCTGCCCTGCCCGAAGACGTGAAGCACTGCCGGGGTGGCATTGTGGATGTCGAATTCATGGTGCAGTACCTGGTGCTGGGCTTTGCCGAGCAATACCCGGATCTGACCGCAAATCGCGGCAATATCGCCTTGCTGGCCATCGCCGCGACCCACGGCTTGATTGATACATCCGCCGCTGAAGCTGCGCGCTACTGTTATCGTGAACTGCGGCGCTTGCAGCATCGTGGCCGCTTGAACGGACACAAGCCCAACGCTGAAGAAATCAGCGCCATGACCGCGCCTTTGGCCAGCGTGCGGCAGATCTGGCACACGTTGCTGGGCGAAAGTATCTGAAGCGGCGGCGGTTCGGATAAAGACACCGTCTGCAGAACGACAAAACGGCGCTGGAGGTCATCATCTCCAGCGCCGTTTTTTGCGCCCGCAAACCCCAAATGTGGGTCAGATCGGAAAAGTACAGTATTCGATTGCCTCTGCGCCCAGCGGCAGATAAGGCTCCAGCCAGGACATTTCCAGCTTCACATGTTCAATCATCGCCACCACCTGGCGCGGATCAGCGTCGCTGGCAAAGCTGAGTTCTTTGCGCCAGAAGCGGTCATCTTCCGGCACGCCGCGCACGCTGGAAGCCATTTGCTCCAGCGCCTTGCGGTTGCTGTGGTAGCCAGTACTGGCAAGCAATTCGCCCAATTCGTCCGAGGCGTCTGCTACTTCAATCACAAAAGCCAGTCCACCAGCAGCATGTTGCTGCAAATTGATGAATACACGGGTATCAAGCATCGAGCGGCGGGCCAATTCGGCAAGACAGTGTGGACAGGAAAAAGCCGCGCGGATAAAGCGGGCTTCGTGTTGGTCGAAGGCAGAGGTGGTCGGCAACTGCTTGTGGCCACAGCGGTGAGTCATTGAAAAACACATTCGATCCATGCATGAGCCTGGCGGGAGCGGTAACCTGGTTGGCGTCATTATGTGTTAAATAAAACAAAACGCCAGAAATACGTAAGTATTTCTGGCGTTTTCGCAACAAGCTTGCCGTCAGCTAGTGAAGGCTTTTTGTTTAAAACAAGCGTTCGATTGCTTAACTCAAGCTGCCGGCGTGGTGTTACGCAGGCGGATATGCAATTCGCGCAGTTGCTTTTCGTCGACCGCATTTGGTGCATTGGTCAACAGACACTGGGCACGCTGGGTCTTAGGGAAAGCGATCACGTCACGGATCGACTCGGCACCGGCCATCAACGTGACCAGACGATCCAGACCGAAAGCCAGGCCACCGTGAGGAGGCGCACCGTATTGCAGGTTGTCCAGCAAGAAGCCGAACTTGTTCTGCGCTTCTTCTTCGCCAATGCCCAGCGCGTCGAACACCGTCGATTGGACGTCGGCCTTGTGGATACGGATCGAACCACCGCCGATTTCCCAACCGTTCAGCACCATGTCGTAGGCACGCGCACGGCAAGCACCCGGCTGGTCTTTCAGCAGTTCCAGGTGTTCGACCTTCGGGCTGGTGAACGGATGGTGGCAGGCGTTCCAGCGCTTGCCATCGTCGTCGTATTCGAACATCGGGAAGTCCACAACCCACAACGGACGCCATTCGCGAACAAAGAAACCGCCCGCCTCGCCCTTTTCGTGGCCAATCTTCAAACGCAACGCGCCAATGGCTTCGTTAACGATCTTCTCTTTGTCTGCGCCAAAGAAGATGATGTCGCCGTTTTGCGCGCCGGTGCGCTCGACAATGGCTGCCAGCGATTCTGGCGTCAGGTTCTTCACGATCGGCGACTGCAGGCCTTCTTCGTTCAGCTTGGTGATGTCGTTAACCTTGATATAGGCCAGACCACGCGCACCGTAGATGCCAACGAACTGGGTATAGGCGTCGATTTCCGAACGGCTGAATGACGAACCACCTGGCACACGTAGACCAACCACGCGACCGCCTTCCATATTGGCTGCGCCAGCGAACACCTTGAACGGCACGTCTTTCATGACGTCGGTCAGTTCGGTGAACTTGAGCGAAACGCGCATATCGGGTTTGTCCGAGCCGTAATAGAACATGGCATCGTCGTACTTCATGCGCGGGAACTTGCCCAGATCCACGCCAATGGCTTCCTGGAACACATGGCGTGCCATGTCTTCAGTGATGTCCATGATTTCGTCTTCGTTCAGGAACGAAGTCTCGATATCGATCTGGGTGAATTCAGGCTGACGATCTGCGCGCAAGTCTTCATCACGGAAGCACTTGGTGATCTGGTAGTAACGGTCGAACCCGGCCACCATCAGCAACTGCTTGAACAACTGTGGCGATTGCGGCAGCGCAAAGAACATGCCGTCATGCACCCGGCTTGGCACCAGATAATCACGTGCGCCTTCCGGGGTCGAGCGGGTCAACATCGGTGTTTCCACGTCGATGAAACCACGGCTATCCAGGAAGTTACGCACCAGCAACGCCACTTTGTAACGCAGGCGCATGTTCTTTTGCATGGCCGGGCGACGCAGGTCGATCACGCGGTTTTGCAAACGCACGGTTTCAGAGAGATTTTCATCGTCGATCTGGAACGGTGGCGTATTGGCGGTGTTCAGTACTTTGATGTCTTTGGCCAGAATTTCGATCTCGCCGGAGATCAGATTCTTGTTGGTAGTACCTGCCGGACGATCACGCACGATACCGGTGATTTCCAGCACGTATTCGCTACGGCTGGCATCGGCTGTGGCAAAGGCTTCCGGGGTATCCGGATCGAACACCACCTGCACCAGACCTTCACGGTCACGCAAGTCGATGAAGATCACGCCACCGTGATCGCGGCGGCGATGTGCCCAGCCTTTGACGGTAACGGTTTGGCCGAGGAATCGTTTGTCGATCAAGCCACAGTAATCAGTACGTATCATTGTCTAAACCTGTTTTTCGATGGGTGCTATATGAAAATATGAAAAGCGTAATTGCAATAAACCAGAGTGCAAATAAATCGACCGGGCCAGCGCAAGCCAGCCCGGTCATGATCTGAAACTAAACGGGATTGGGCGCGGCTACTACTGCGGGCGCAGGCACGACAGCGGGCCGGCTGGTTGGCACCACAACGCCCATGGAAATCACGTATTTCAGCGCTTCGTCCACGCTCATGTTCAGCTCGCGTACATCCGCACGGCGTGCCATGAACAAAAAGCCGGAAGTCGGGTTCGGCGTGGTCGGCACAAACACCGAAACCAGGTCGCCACCCAGATGATCCGCAATTTCCCCGCCCGGCTGGCCGGTCATGAAGCCAACTGACCAGGTACCTTGATGCGGAAACTGCACCAACAAAGCCTGGCGAAACGCTTGGCCGGAATCAGAAAACACTGTGTCCGAGACTTGCTTCACGCTGGAATAAATCGAGCGCACGATCGGGATACGGTTGAGCAGATGCTCGCCAATCAGCAGCAAACGACGGCCCAGCACGTTGGTCGCCACTACGCCGGTAATCAGCACCACCAGCACGGTCAAGACCACGCCAAAACCCGGGATATGGTGTGCGCCATCCAGGAAAGGCGCATAAGGTGCAACCAGCTTGAGCAGCCAGAAATCAGGCCGCACTGCCTGGGGCAGCAATGTCCCCAACTGATCCATTGTGCCAATGATCAGATTCAGCACCCACAGGGTGATGCCCAGAGGCACCCACACCAACAGGCCGGTCAGCATGTATTTCTTGAAATGCGTCATTCAGGTTTGAGCCTTGCGCCACAGGCGCGAAAACGATGTTATTGACCAGCCCAAGGCAGGTCAGTGGCACGCGCAGCCGGGGCTGCACGAGGCCGCAGGGGCGTCGCTGGCAGCCGAAGAGGTTGAAGACGCGGTGCTGCCGCCTTTGAAGTCAGTGGCGTACCAGCCGGTGCCTTTCAGTTGAAAGCCAGCCGCGGTCACCTGCTTTTGATAAGCACCAGCCTTGCAGGACGGGCATTCGGTCAGCAGGGGGTCTGACATCTTTTGCATATGATCATTTTGATAGCCGCAAGCGGTGCAGCGGTAAGCATAAATAGGCATGTGCATATCCCCAAAAGAAACGGATTATACCGTGTTAGCCCAGTTCGGGGCATTACCAGCAAAATCAAGCGTATAGACGGTTTTGAGCTGCAATCTCCACGCTGGCGCCAGCTAGATTGCCTGGCCCGGCCGCTTGCTCAGGGCTTGGGAATGCGCAAAGTGCGGCTGATCATCAGCGAGCCCGAAACCGCAAACATCAGCACCAGCGGATGCAGCCGCCACGGCCCAATGTGGACATAACCAAACCACAGCGCATCGCCCACCGCCCCACTCCATGCCGCCGCCGCCAGAACAAACACCAGCAACAGGGAAGTCGGAATCGGTGTGCCTTCGTAATACTTCACCTTGCCGGACTCACCCTTGAGTTGTTCGGCGGTGACGTTGTATCGCGCCAGCCGGCTCACGCCACAAGCCACAAAATAACCCAGCACGACGCGGTCCCACATGCCTTGCATGCCAGCGCCATAGGCAATGGCGGCAGGTGCCACGCCAAATGAAATCACATCGGCCAGCGAATCAAGTTCGCGCCCGAGCGCCGACTGCGCATGACGCCAGCGCGCCACCTGGCCATCCAGCACGTCGAACAGTAACGCCAGCGGAATCAGGCTGCAGGCGATCAATAAATGAACGGGAGCCTGGCGTTGCAGATAGGTCATTACGGAGAACAACGCGCCGGTGCCGCACAAGGCGTTGGCCAGGGTAATCCAGTCCGCCAGATGAAAACTGCGGATCATCGAAAAATGGCGGGGTTGTTTGTTGCGCTCTTCGCTCAAGATGGCTCCATTGCGGCCGAAACAGCGTAATGAAAATGAGCCGTATCTTAGCAGCAAACATGTGGCAAAACGCCGTGCTCGCCGTTGGCACAGGTGGCCGGGCCAACTGCACCAGAGCATATATTCGTCCGTGTGCGGCTGATCTGGCGATACCGCATTGGCAGAGCGAGATGCCAATGCGGATTGACGGTCGCTCGATAAACCACTGCCGACCGATTTCCCGCATCAAAACTGACGCCACATATTGACACCAGACTGACTTTTTCTATCAGTAAACAGCACAATCAATAGGACAAAAACCTGGCCGCACACCTGGTTTTGCAATCCATTTCAAAGCGGGTATCGAGATTGAAACACTTGATCATTTTTTCAGTGCATCCCGCACTATCCTCGTGCAAACTGGCTAAAAAATGCACCAAGACGGCTATTTACGAAGTAGCCGCGCCAGAGACCGGAAACCGGAACCATTCGCCTACAGTGTTCGCCTTACCCGCTAGCGGCTCGCTCAAGAAGCTGCGGCAATTTGTAAGCAAAACAGAATTATGGAGAGTTTAAATGAGCATTGGTCACCGTTTAATTGCAATGATTGCCGTCGCGCTGGCCGCGGTGCTGGTCATTGGCGCGACAGGAATGTACCAGTTTTCGCAAATCCAGTCGGGCGTAACCCGGCTGATGGACGATGACATCGACAGCATGCTGATCGCCAACGATCTGAACAACAGCTACAAAGTTGAGCAAATCGAGTTGGGCCGATTGATTCTGGAACAGAACCCGGACAATCGCGTGGCCTTGAGCAAGGGCATCGCGGAAACGCGCGAGAAGCTCAAAACACAGATCGGCTCGTACGAGAAAAGCCGCGTGCATGACGACGAAGACACGGCAGCCTTCGGCGCCTTCAAGACCTCGCTGAATCAACTGCACACCGTATTCGATCAAATCATCAAAGCTTCGGAAGCCGGTGACAACGCCACGGCGATTACCGTAGCGGGCACGCAAGGCCGTGACGTATCGATTGAAGTCGAAAAGACGCTGGAAAAAGTCTCCGCGTATAACGTTAACCGGGCGCAAAAAGAGCAAGCCGGCATCGACCAGCGCCGCCACACTGCGCAGATCTGGTTTATTGCCGTCATTGCCGTTGCCGCGCTGGTGCTGATTGCCGGTGGCATTGTGCTTTACAACGCGATCCGCCAACCGCTCAACGCCATGAAGAAGACGTTTACCCAGGTTCAGCAGAATCTGGACTTCACGTTGCGGGTGCCGTTAACCCGACGTGACGAAATTGGTGCAGCAGTACGCGCATTCAACCAGTTGCTGGACGGTCTGCAAAACAGCCTGCAAGGTATCCATCAACAAATTCGCCAGGTTGCCGGTGCCGCCACCGATATGTCGCGCTCCGCCGCCGAGATGTCTGGCAATGCCACCAACACCAGCGAAGCCGCCAGCAATATGGCCGCAACGGTTGAACAGGTCACCGTCAGTATCACCCACGTGGCAGATCGGGCTGGTGAAGCCAACGAGTTGTCGCGTCACTCGGGCAAGCTGGCGCAAACTGGCTCGCAAGTGATCGAGTCCACCGTCAGCCGCATCGAAGGCATTGCCGGTACTGTGCGCACTGCCGCGGATGAAATCGGAAACCTGCAAACCATGAGCGGCCAGATCAACGCCGTGGTGAAAGTCATCAAGGAAATTGCGGACCAGACCAATTTGCTGGCTTTGAATGCAGCAATTGAAGCGGCCCGAGCCGGCGAACAAGGCCGCGGCTTTGCGGTGGTGGCAGATGAAGTGCGCAAGCTGGCAGAGCGTACGTCGGCATCTACCCAGGAAATTTCGGCAACGGTTAGCTCAATTCAGGATGGCGCGCTGCGTGCAGTGTCCAGCATGCAGGAAGTGGTCTCGCGCATGGAAGATGGCGTGGATCATGCCCGTCAGGCTGGCCAGGCGATTATTGAAATTCGCCACGGTGCCAACGATGTGGTGGAACGCGTGGATGACATCAGCACTGCGATCCAGGAGCAAAGCGCGGCCAGCAACAATATCGCGCAACTGGTGGAACGGATTGCCCAGATGTCGGAAGGCAACAGCGCCTCCGCCCGCCATACTGCTAGCGCAGCGCAACAGCTGCACCAACTGGCTGGCGACATGCAACGTGAAGTGGAACGCTATCGGGTTTAACACCGCTGGCACACCGCAAATAAAAAGCCCGGCTCTGCGTCGGGCTTTTTATTTTTTTGGCTGCCTGAAAGAGATAGCCTGATACTGATCGGCCCTCTCGCACTGCAAAAACCTCAACGCACTTCCACCAGATCCAGCGCCCACGTTCTGGCGCAGGTTTCCTTGATCTGTGCCGCCAGGCTCACCAGATCGATATCGCCAATGGGCATAGGTCGGGCGAACAAAAAGCCCTGCAATTTGCTGGACCCCATCGCCCGCAGCCGATCCACTGTCGCGACCGTCTCAACGCCTTCCGCGACCACATCCAGCTGCATGGCCTGTGCTAGCTGGATCACACATTGCACAATCGCTGCGCTTTTAGGGTCGCTATCCAGCGAGTGCATAAAGCTCTTGTCGATCTTGATGGCATCAAACTGGTAGTGATGCAGATAGCTGAGTGAGGCATAGCCTGTGCCAAAGTCATCCAGCACTACCTTAACGCCCGCCGCCTGCAACGCTTGCATGGTCTGGTTGGCTTGCACTGGATCAGCCACCAGCGCACCCTCGGTCACTTCAATCTGCAGGCGTTCCGGCGCGATACCAAAGTGGCGCATCCGGTCCAGAATGGTTTGTGCACAGTTGGGCTGCACCAGGCTCAAGCCGGACCAGTTCAGATGAATCGGTGGCCAGTGCGTCGGCACCTGCGACAGCCAGCGGCAGAGCCAGTCCAGCATGTAGTAATCCAGGCGGGTGATCAGTTTGGTGTTCTCGGCCACGGCCAGCAATTGTGCGGGCATGGTCCAGCTGCCATCCAGCGAACGCCAGCGCATCAGCGCTTCAAATGCCACCACCTCGCCTTTCTGGCAATCCACAATCGGCTGCAGGAACGGCACGATGGCGTCCTGGCCTTTGAGCGCATTGCGAAAGCGCGTTTCCTGCTCCAGCAAATCGCCAGCCTGCTCGCGCAAATTATGGTTGAACAACACATAACCATCGCGCCCGCGCTCTTTAGCCAGATACATGGCCGAATCCGCATCGCGCAGCAAATCCTGCGGAGTCTGATGCAGTTCGGGCTCGGCCAGCACAATGCCTAGCGAGCAACTGACAAAAATCGATTGCCGCGCCAGCACAATGGGGTGATCGAACGCATCGACAATGCGTTGCGAGATCAGCGTGGCCGCGTCCGCCACGCGTACACCTGGCAACAGAATGGCAAACTCGTCGCCACCAATGCGGGCCAGCAAATCACCATCCCGCAAGCAGTGCTGGATGCGTTTGGCCGCTTCAATCAGCAAGGTGTCGCCTTCGATATGACCAAAGGTGTCGTTGATGTGCTTGAAGCGATCAAGGTCGGCAAAGATGACCGCAAACGATTCTTCGGAAACGCCCAGGCCCTGCCAGGCGGCATCCAGCTCGCGCATGAAGTAATTGCGGTTGGCGATCCCGGTCAGCGCGTCATGCAGGTTTTCGAATTGCAAGCGGGAGTTAGCGGAATCCAGATCCTGCGTGCGCTCTTGTACTCGCTGTTCCAGTTCCACATAGGCCGCATGCAGCCGGTCCGCGGTGCGCTTGCGCGACAGCGCGGTGCCGATGTGATGCGAGACGAAAGTCATCAACGCCATTTCGGCGTCGCCAAATTCAATTTGGCCTTCGTAAATCTGGATCACGATCACGCCGCAAACGTCGTTATCTTCAAACAACGGCGCACCCAGCCACCAGGTGAAGTTATCGTCGCGATTTAAAAACCGCCGATCGATCTCGCCTGCCATGGCCAGGTCAGTGGCTACGGCCCGGTTTACCAACACCGGTCGCCGCTGGCGAATGACATATTCGGTCAGGCCGCGCTGCATCTTGCGCGGCTTGGGTGTGGTTTCGCAGCTATCGACAAAATACGGAAAGCTGACGATATCGGTGTCGGCGTCATGCAGCGCAATAAAGCAGTTTCTGGCATAAACCAGCGTACTGATAATGGCGTGAATCTGGCCGTAAAAGTCGGCCATTTCAATGGGCCGCGAAGATAACTCGGCAATCTGGAATAACGCGTGCTGCAACGCTTCACCGCGCTCGCGTTCTTCGACTTCGCTTAGCAAGCGCTGGTTCAGTTGCACCAGTTCTTCGGTGCGGCGGGCAACTTCGGATTCCAGAAACGCCTTGCGCAAAAAGCGCTCCAGCGCCAGTCCGACGTGCTGCGCCGTCAGCAAAAACAGGCGCTGGTCATCCGCGTCGTAGCGATAGCCTGGCCGATAGGTTTGCACCGCGATCACACCGATCACGTCGTCGTTGGCGCCACGTAACGGTGCGCCAATCCAGGATTCGGCCACCGGCCCTTCCGTGCCCAGACTGCCGGTGCGCTGCCGATACAGAATGCCTTCGCGGTCGATCAGTAGCGGTTCGGCGTTGCGGATCACCCAGCCAGTCAGCGAAATTTCATCCGGCGTAAACGGGGTTTCAGTGGCCGGGTCCGGCGGCGCATCGTCCAGCGTGTCGACAAAATATGGAAAACGCAGGGTTTGCCGGGCGCGGTCATACAGCGCCACGTAGAAATTTTCGGCATCGATCAAGGTGCCAATCACTTGATGCACCTGCGGCAAAAAGACATCCAGCTGCGTTTCACTGGCAGCCAGATCGGCCAGCCGGATCACGGCGTCTGCAATTTTTTGCAAATGGTCTGAATGCCGGCTCAGCACGGAGCGGCCAAAAACCTCGGCAGCGCACATCGCCACAAAGTGATCGACCTGCCCGCGCACAATCAGACAGCCATCGGGGCGCAGTGGATCGCCAGCGAAAAACGCCTGACCGCCCATATCGCCAATGGCGTCGATGGGGTTGTCGTCCTGCAAGGCTTCGACAAACGGGTTGAAGTCGTCGATGCCGGCGACTTGCTGCCACGATTCATCACGATGGATAAACCAGGCCCAGTCACCGATCAGCCAAACCGGTTTATCGGCCTCCAGGCAAGCGGCAATACCGACCAGCGAGCGTTGCTGCAGCAATGCGCGACAGACGGCGGCGGTACCGGCCAAGCCTTGCGGTGCATCGTTTGCCCAAACGGGTTTGATACTCATGCGCTAGCACCACGGCTGTGTATTACTCGGATATTCATTTGCCAAACGCAATTTTGCAATCGTCATACCCTATTGTGTGGCGCTTTTCTCGAAGGCGCAGTACCGCAAACTGCTCATCAGCCACCAACCGCGACACACAGCGCCGCTTTAGGGTTAGCGCAACTGCCGCCACAAATAGCTGAATTCCAGCGCCAGCAGATGCGCACGTTGCTCATTATCCGCCGCGCCGCCGTGTCCGCCTTCGATATTCTCGTAATACAACACCGGGTGTCCAAGCGCCAGCATGCGCGCGGCCATCTTGCGGGCATGCGCCGGATGCACGCGATCGTCCCTTGTGGAGGTAGTGAATAACACTTCCGGATAGTTGCTGTCAGCTTGCAGGTTCTGGTACGGGCTATAGCGCGACATAAATGCCCAATCATCGTCGAGATCGGGATTGCCGTATTCGGCCATCCACGAGGCACCGGCGAGCAAGGTGTGATAGCGCCGCATATCCAGCAAGGGCACCGAGCACACCACAGCGTTGAACAGTTCCGGGCGCTGGGTAAAGGTTGCCCCGACCAGTAAACCGCCGTTGGAACCACCCATGATGCCCAGATGTTCGGGACTGGTGACACCACGGTCGATCAGGTCTTCGGCAACAGCAATAAAGTCGTCATAGCTGCGCTGTTTGTTTTCGCGGATCGCACTGCGGTGCCAGTCCGGGCCAAACTCGCCACCGCCGCGAATATTGGCGACGACCCACTGCGCGCCTTTATCCAGCCAGGCGCGGCCATATACAGCGGAGTACCAAGGCTCCAGCGATACCTCAAAGCCACCGTAGCCATACAACAGCGTGGGTTGTGGAGTGCCGCTGGCAGCGTTGTTGCCAATCAAAAAGTAGGGAATGCGCGTGCCATCGGCGGAGACGGCGAACCGTTGCTCTACCCGCAGTTTGTCCGTGCCGAACAAGGTGGTGCGCGCTTTCAGACATTCGCGCTCCGCGCTATCGGTATTGGCCAGGTAAAGGGAATCCGGCGTGAGAAAATCGGTGTAGCTCAGCAGATAATGTTCGGCCAGCGGGTCCTCGGCCAGTTGCGGATCATGCAAAGCGCCCACGCCCAGCGTACCTGGAAAAGGCGCATCCACAGCCTCGCCGCGAAAATGCCCAGCCGCGTCCTGACGCCATATCTCCAGTTTGCCAGCCACGTTATCCAGCACGTTCAGCAGCACGGTGTCGCGGGTCAGGGTGTAGTCGGCCAGAGAACGCGTGGCACTTGGCGTGAAGATCGCCTGAGCGTGCTTGTCGCCACCCTGCCATGCCGCCGCTTTGGCAATCAACAGCGAGCCTGCTGGCCAGTTCTGCTCGGCAACGGTGAGCGGGCTGCGCAAGCGCAGTAGCAGTTGGTCGCGCACGAAATGCGGGGATGAATCAGTCGGCACATCCAGCGCCAGCAAAGTGTCGTCGTCGTGCAGCACAAAGGTATGCGCGTTGTAAAAATCGATCGACTGGGTAAACACGGTGCGCTCAAAACCCGGTGTGTGATCCACCCAGACGCTCACGGCGACATCCGTCGTTGCGCCTTCGAATACGGTAACGGCTTCGGCCAGCGGCTTGCCACGCTGCCAGCGCTTGATAACGCGTGGATAACCCGAATCGGTGAGCGAGCCTTCGCCAAAATGGGTACTGACATAAATGGTGTCGCCGTCGATCCAGTCCACGCTGGATTTGGCTTCCGGCAGCACAAACCCGTAAGTCAGAAAAATTTTACTGACCGTATCGAATTCGCGCACCACCACGGCGTCCGCGCCGCCGCGCGATAGCTGGATCAAACAATGCCTATGATCCGGCCCGAGTGTGTGTGCTCCGGCCCAGACCCAGTTTTCGTTTTCCTGCAGCGATAGTTCATCCAGGTCCAGCACGGTTTCCCAGTCTGGAGCCGGTTTGCGATATTCATCCAGCGTGGTCCGCCGCCACAATCCGCGCTTATGGTCCTGGTCTTGCCACAGGTTATAAAACCACTCACCGCGGCGCACCACATAAGGAATGCGGTCACTGGCATTGAGCACATCGAGGATCTGCGGCTTGAGTTCGGCGTATTCCGGCTGCCCGGTCAGTTCGCGCTGCGAAACCGAATTGCGGCCCTCAACCCAGGCCAGAGCCCGTTCACTGTCTATCTCTTCCAGCCACTGATACGGGTCGTCACTTGGCAAAGTCTGGGTCATGATTCGGGGTTCTGGTTAGCGCTGCAGTGGTAAAAACAAGCAAGTAGTGCAAGCCGCGTTGCGGGCAAATTCATCCACAAGTCATACCGGCTTATAGACAGCTTATCCACAATTTATTCACATACATTTTCAAAGTCCGCACCCACCGATGAAAGTGCCGTGATCAATCCAGCGTCACCCATTTTCCCGGCTGCGCCAACGTGCGAGTAATGACCTGCATGTCACGCCAGCCAGCGGCAAAATCGCTGGTAACCGGCTGACCACTGCGAATCGCCCGGACAAAAGCACGCATCTCGGCGGCATAGCCATCGTCATCGTCCCGGCGCCATTCGCGGGTTTTATCGGGGCGCACAGAAGTCAGCAGCAATTTGCGCCCGTCGTATATCGCCGCACCATGTTCGGCCAGCAGCACCAGTCGCCACTCATTGTGCGCCGCTGCGGAGAAATACAGGTTGAGCGTCACGTTGACGCCTGAAGCGGTTTGCGCGCTTAGCATGGCGCCATCGAGTTGCCCGAGCTTGGGATTAACCTGGCTGGGAGACAAACTGGCACGAGAGATTTCGCCGAGCAAATCGCGCACCACGGCGATGTAATGCACGCCCGCATCCAGCACCAGCCCGCCGGGGAAAGCCTCCGATGACCGCCAGCCGCTAGCCAGGTAACGGTTGTCTTCCTGCATCAGTGTCATGGCGTTCCAGTTCAAGGCGTAGGGCCGACCAGCCTCGCCAGAATCCAGCCACTGCTTGATGCGCTCGAATGCGGCGGCGTAGCGAAAATTCTCGGCCACCATGGTGATCAGATGTGGGTATTGCGCCGCGAGCGCCAGCATTTCTTGTGCTTCGGCCTCGGTTGCGGCCAGCGGTTTTTCCACCAGTACGTGCTTGCCAGCAGCCAGCGCTGCCCGCGTGGCGCGCAGGTTTTCCGTGGCCGGAAGCACGATATCAACCGCTTCGATGTCGGGGCGCGCCAGCAATTCGTCCCAGCCCACGTACCAATCCACACCGCCGGACATGGCCGAGAAGTGCTGGGCTTTCTGGGCGGTGCGGTTGCATATGGCAACCAGTTCTACATGTTCGGTCACCGCTTGCAGTGCGGGCCAATGCAGCTCACGAGCGGCGACACCGCAACCGATCATCCCGATCTTGACGGGGTGATTCATGGGTCTGGCTCCTGAAAGTCGGGGGAATGTTTTTTTAAAATTATGAGAACTGGCGTTACGTTAACGCGGACCGATGGCCGGACGCAAAACGGCGGCGCAAGCCCAGGTATAAGTACAACACCTGACCCGCGCCGCCGTGCATCGGTAGCAGCAAATTATGGCGCCAGCAGTGGTTCCAGCTTGGCTTTGGCCGACTCCACCCAGTCCGGGATATAAAACTGGGCATCGTCGATGGCAATGGCTTCGACTTCGGTAAACAGCTCAACCGACTTGGGCGCACCGCGTCGCGACTGGCGCGCAATGTGCGACACCTTCCACATGGTTTGTTTGACCGTTTGCGGCTTGTTCCACAAATCGTCCAGATGGGTCAGGCCCGACGGCAACACAAAGTAGGCGTCAATCTGGTCGTAGGTGGTTTTTTCGTGAAAGCGGGCCGGATACAAACACAGCAGCAAGTACGGCAGATAGTGCGGTTGCAGCCCGGCATGATCGAAGATGCCGCGGGTGTTGGCATCCATCAGCGCACGTTGAAAATCGCCCCACGCCAGCTTGCGGCCCGACAACGAATACGCCTTCAGATAGACCGGATAAAGCTGGTCCAGCAACCATGCGCGAATGCGCTTGCCATTGGCAACATCCAGCGCCGAAGGCGGCAAATTGAATACGTTGTGACGATATTTTTCGATGGAACTGCAACGGCTGCCGCCTTTGTGGGCAAAGTGCGTCATCGTGTGCGGCGGATGCGCCACGCGCAGCACCAGTTCGGCCTCACAGATCTCACACAGGCCAACGGCGTTGTCACCATAAGTGTGACGAAACCACTCCGCGCTCTGGATTCCTTGCCCGTTCGGGTCTGTGGCGCGATGCGTCATGGACATCTCCTTCTTTGATTCTTTGATAATTGGCTCAGCACTGCGCTAATTATGACGGTTTGGATACGGTTACGGGAGAAGATACCGCTGCAACCGGACTATTTCCTGCCAGACGCCGGACGCATGTCAGCTGTCGCCATGCCCGTGCTGCCTCTTGTCCATCGCGGAAAACCCCTTGGTACATGCCGGAATCCAGCTACATTGAAACGATACCCAGCGTAATTACTGTCTTCACTCTGACGCTGCCTGGAGTAAAGCCTGGAGCCGTGCAATGTACCGGATCGTGATTGCCGAAGAACAACCGCTTACCCGTCACGCCATACGCAATCTGCTGGAACAAGAAGGTCACGAGGTCGTCGAAGAGGCCGTCGACGGCATGGATGCGCTGCATCGCGTGCTGGAACTCAAACCGGATATCCTGATTCTGGCGTTGCGGCTCAAACGCCTGGGCGGACTGGAAGTCATCAAACGTTTGCGTCAACACGGAGCAGACACCCGCGTGCTGGTACTCACAGCCCAGGACAGCGGCCACTTTATCAGCATGTGTCTGCAGGAAGGTGCCGCCGGTTTTGTCAGCAAGACGGATGACCTGGGCGATCTGGTACAAGCGGTGGAGGCCGTAGGACGCGGGCGAACTTTCTTCCCTTCCTCCGTACTGGAATTTACCGGCACTGACCCGGCCACCCAGGCGGCCGACGCGCAGATTCAGACCCTGTCGCCACGCGAAATGACCGTGCTTAATTATCTGGCCGCCGGGCGCAGCAACCGGGAGATCGCCCAAGCGCTGATTCTGAGTGATCGCACCGTCAGCACCTATAAAATCCGCCTCATGCGCAAGCTGAACGTGAGTTCACTGATTGAACTGGCAGAGGTTGCCAAACGGCATAACGTGCTGGGACCGGGCCAGAGTGCCGAGGCCGAGTCCAATGCCTTGCAGGTCATTGACGAGCAAAACCCCCATCTGACAAAAACGATTCTGGATGCCATTCCCTCACCTGTCACCATTCGTGACCTGACCGGTACCGTGCTGTTTGCCAATGTGTATTTGCGGTCCACGTTTACCCTGCCAGGTCGTGAGGTCATGGGTAGCAATCTGGACGATCTGGGTGGCTTGTTCGACCTGACGCAAGTCGCTGCCGTCAAGACTGCATTTGCCGATGCGGTGCAGGAAGCCAGGCCCTATTCTTGCGAAGTAGCTTTTCCCGGAAAAGATGGCACCAAGGCCGTGCTGCACTGGGGCGCGCCGATCCTGAACGAACAAAGCGAGCTGATCGCCATGGTGTGCGGCAGCCAGAATATCTCCAGTCTGGAAAGGGGATTTCAGAAACTGCGCCAGGCCAAAGAGCATGCGCAAGCCGCCAGCAAGGCAAAAAGCGTGTTGCTGGGGCAAACCGACTGGCAACTAGGCGAACCCGTACAGTTGATCGGCGAGTTACTGCAACAACTGCAAACAGACCGTGCCAGCCTGCCGCTTGCAACCCAGGAGGTGCTGGGCAAAACACGCGACGCTTTGCTGGCATTGCGCACGCGGCTCACCAACCTGGAACTGTTGGTCCAGGCGGAAGGCGATGATCAGGGCTTGCTCGCGGTGCGCACGCCACTGCATGGCCTGACCGTGGAATTGCTTGAGTCCTGGCGCAATGCCGCCAGCCAGCGAGGTCTGGACCTGCAACTGGCGCAAAGCGGTACCGGCATGCAACAAGATCAGGTCTGGCTGGATCAGCGCTGTTACGCCGGGATTATGAATGCGCTGATGCGCCATGCTGTCGCCACCACGTCAGGCACTGGCACGTTGCATGTGCAGTTGCATTCCACGCTGCAAAGTCGCGCCATGCTGGACATGCAACTGGATATTTCCATTGATACTGCGGATGCGATCTGGCTGGATCAACCTGACCAAGATCACGCCAGCATGTTGCTGTGTCGGCAGTTGGTGGAGCGTCTGGATGGGCGCCTGAATCTGCACGGGCAGCAAATCAGTATGTGGCTGCCGCTGCCTCGCGCGCTGGATGAGCCAGCGCCATAACGTGACTGCGGATATGTGCCAGGCATTCATCAGGTGCAACGCCGGTGAATGGGCAATTCCTTGAAAAACCGGCCTCGCAGATACGATGTAGTGCCATTCCTACGTCACGTGCGTGATCTGGCGATTATCGTCATTTTCTAAAACTTTCATGATAGCAGCCATGTATTGGTCATAAGACCAGTTGGATGGCTGTTATCTGAAAGGGCTTCCCATGAAATTCGTTTCGAATACCTGCCGTATTTGTGCTGACCCTGTACCGAAAAACCAGGCTGTCTTGAATTACGGCTGGCTAGCGGGATTCTGAGAGCATTTCATTTGCTGGATATATTGCGCTGGTTTTAAAAGCCAGACGCGGCAGTTTCATTTCCAGCTCATCAGAGCCAGCGGCTTGCTGCTTTTCAATAACGTGAATCCGCTTTGTTTCGCTCCATTGCGAGGCAATGTCACGTCCCTAATTACTTCATGAATGACCGAGTTGGCGAATTTTAATTGGGCATGACCAATTCATCTCATTCAGCAAAGTGAGCATCCTCAAATGAAAAGAAATTATTTTGTGACCGATGAAAACCTGCGAATAGATGCCAATCAGAATTTGCCGCAACGCCATACCGCAATGAGCACAGCTAAAGATCGATTCAATCTCGAAGACTTCATCACCATTGCCAATGCGGGCAATTCAAGGGCTGACCAGCTTGCATTGCAAGCAGTGCTCCGCGCTCCAGCCAACTCTTTGAGTGGGGAGTACCAATCATGAACCGCTTCTTTCGCACAATCTGGAATGCCAGCCGCAATGCTTGGGTTGCCGTCGCCGAGAATGCCTCTGCACATGGCAAACCGGCCAAACAGCAGACAGTGGGCGAGCACGTGAGTTTGCCTCGCAGCGTGTTGGCCGTGGGCTACGGACTGGTTTTGGCGCTGGCCAATGTAGATGCGTTGGCCGTGGCAACCATTGAACTGTCCGAAGACGACACCAAAACAATCCTTGGCGGCTACAAGGACCAGGCCAAAGCCGGTGGCGCCGCACCGGATGCCACGCAAGTCGTTGAAAACTATTTCTTTACTGGAGGAACATTGGATGTAACCGGTGGTTACTACCGCGCAACCGGCAAATTCACCGTCGCCGAAGGGCAATATGGCAAGATCACTGGCGGCAGTGGTACTGGGCTGCCTTCCTACTTTCCGACGCTTCCGGCACTAGATGTCGCGCCGTCGAAATCCGGTGCCATGTTCCTGCTTTACGACCCGCGCGAACCGGGCGGCCAATTGGTGCTGGAAAAGAACGCCACGCTGGAAATCGCGTTCAATTATGAAGGCCGCAATTATGTCGCCGTAACCAACAACGGCAACTACGACTACAACTACACGCCAGTGGTCTTCGGCGAAAACAGTCATATCAAGCTGACTGGCGGGACGTTCCGCTACGACCCCTATCGCCACGATACCGATGTAAAACTCTCCAATTTCATCTTTAACGGAGGCTGGCTTTCAACCCGCGGCGGCGACGATATCATCACTGCGGATGAAGACAACCAAGCCATCGGCAAGATCGAGATGGGCATGGGTTCGGACACCTTTATCGTGCCCGAAGGCATCTCCATCACCGCATTGCGAGTCAACGGCCAGCCAGTGAGCGAAGTGCGGATGTACGAATTTGCCGATACCCAGGACAAAGGCACCGGCGGACTGACCGGCAGCATGGGGGAAGGCACCGGGCAAAACCCCAGTGACACCGTGCAAATCAGCAGGAATGCTTCGTCCACCGACATCGTCTACAACTTCGGTTATTACAACGATTTCATGACCGTGGCTGACGGTGCGCAACTCATCGGCGGCAAGGTCAGCATGGGCAATGGTCCGGATACCTTCACCGCCACGGCCGCGACGCTCAATGGTGTATCGATCAAGCTTGATGACGGCGATGACACGCTGAACCTGACCGGCACCACGCTGCAAGGCGGCGTCGCCATTGATCTGGGCAACGGCAACGATACGGCCAATCTGCGCGACATGTCGCTGAATCTGGCAAACGCATCGAGCATGCTGCTGGGCGCGGGCAACGATACGGCCAATCTCACCAATGTGAGCATTTTCGGCAGCACCACTACCGACTCGATCACCTTCGGTGCAGGCACCGACACGCTGAACCTCACCCGCGTCAATGTGGACCAGGCCAGCATCGGCATGACCAGCGGCGCCAATGTGGTGAACGTACTGGCCGACGTGAGCGGTGGGACGACTGTTGTCACCGACAGCCTGAACTTCACCAGCACCGACAAGCTCAGCACACTGCGCATTCAGGACAGTGCGACCTTGGCTCTGGACGATGCCAACGTGGGCTTTGCCGGGAAAGTACAAGTCAACACAGGCGGGACACTCGCAGGGAATGGCGCCGTGACCTCGACCAACGGTGTGGCGCTGAACGGCACATTGCAGGTTGGCGATGGCGCTACGGATGGCACGCTGAGCGTAACCGATAGCGTGCGCATCGACGCCAACGACGGCGCCCTGATCACCGGTAGCGGCACATTGTCGTCCAGCGGCATTACGCTGAACGGCAGCGTCGATGCCAAGGTCGAAGCGGACCGCGCCCTGGTTTACAACGACGGGCTGGCTGGCACCGGCAGCCTGCACAAGGCAGGCAGCGGTACGCTGGCGCTGGGCGCGGCGAACAGCTACAGCGGCGGCAGCAACGTCGATGCAGGCACCTTGCTGCTCAACAACCAGGACGCCGCCGGGATCGGCGCCGTGGGGGGGGGGGGGGGGCGGGCCGGGGCGGGGGGGGTGGCCGGGGCGCCAGCGGCCGACCCCCCCCCCCTAGCCACCCCGCACACCCCCACCC